>JBHEMK010000108.1:0-4819 GCA_046262635.1 Gaiellaceae bacterium | reverse complement strand
CCCGCCGCGACGGCCTGTTCGACCAGGAGCTGATCGAGCAGCTTGCGCTGCGTCATGTAGACGAGCGGGTCGCCGCTCCCCTTCTCGACGCGCCTGCGGTAGCCGAGGCCGACCTCCGCGATCGTCACTACCTCCTCGACTACGGGATCGATCGAGAACGGCAGGAGCCGCGCCGCGCGCCCCGTCACCCCGCCACCGCAGGGCTTGTCGCGCGGGAAGCGGGCGCGGTCGAGGAGCAGCACCGAGGCCCCTGCCTTCGCCAGGCGGTAGGCCGTGGTCGACCCGGCCGGGCCAGCCCCGACGACGATCGTGTCCCAGCACTTCACGGCGGCAGTATCGCTCAGACGAAAAGCGGGCCGAAGCCCGCTTGTCGCTATCTCCTCCGGCCCCGGTCGCGACCGCCCCGGCGGTCGCCGTCGCGCGGGCGCTCCTCACGCTCGCGCGGCGGAGCATTCTTCGCCCGTTCGATCAGCTCCTCGGGCTGGACGAGGCCGCCGTTCTCGTGCTTGGCGACGAGCTTCAGCCCGATCCGCCCGCGGGCCTTGTCGACCTCCTGCACGATGACGTCGAGCACGTCGCCCCGCGCGATCACGTCCTCGATGTGAGCCACGCGACCGGGCCCGACGTTCGACACGTGCAGCAGGCCGTCCGTACCCTTCTTGAGCTCGACGAACGCGCCGAAGTCGGTCGTCTTCACGACCTTGCCGGTGAACTCGTCGCCCACCTCGGGCTCCTTCGTCAGGGACGTGACTGCAGCGATCGCGGCGTCCGCCTGCGTGCCGGAGACGGCGTAGATCAGGATCGTGCCGTCCTCCTCGATGTCGATCTGGACGTCGTAGTCGGCCTCGAGCGCGCGGATCGTCTCGCCGCCCTTCCCGATCACCATGCCGATCTTCTCGGGATCGATCTTGACGGTCGAGATCCGCGGCGCGTTCTCGGAGAGCTCCGAGCGCACCTCCGAGATCGCCTCGGCCATTTTGTCCAGGACGAACTCGCGTGCCCGCTTGGCCTGGTCGAGCGCGTTCCGCATGATCTCCTGCGTGACGCCGGTGATCTTGATGTCCATCTGCAACGCCGTGATGCCCTCACGCGTGCCGGCCACCTTGAAGTCCATGTCGCCGAGGTGATCCTCGGCTCCCTGGATGTCCGTGAGGACGACGTGGTCGTCGCCCTCCTTGACGAGGCCCATCGCGATGCCGGAGACCGGCGCCTTGATCGGCACGCCGGCGTCCATCAGCGCGAGCGTCGACCCACAGACGGAGCCCATCGACGAGGAGCCGTTCGACTCAAGCGTCTCGGAGACGAGACGGATCGTGTAGGGGAACTCGTCCGGCGGGGGAATCATCGCCTCGAGCGCCCGCTGCGCGAGGGCGCCGTGGCCGATGTCACGCCGCTTCGGGCCGCGCATGAAGCCCGTCTCCCCGACCGAGAAAGGGGGGAAGTTGTAGTGGTGCATGTAGCGCCGCTCCTGCTCGAGGGAGAGGTCGTCGATGCGCTGCCCCTCCTTCGCGGTTCCGAGCGTCAGCGACGTCAGGATCTGCGTCTGGCCGCGCGTGAACAGGCCGGAGCCGTGGGCGCGGGGGTTGATGCCGACCTCAACGTCGATCGGCCGGACCTCCTCGGTGCCGCGGCCGTCCGGGCGCCGCTTGTCGACCGCGATCTTCTTGCGCACGAGATCCTTGTAGATCGCCTCCGAGGCTTTCTTGACGTACTGCTTCGTGAGCGCGTCCTTCACGGCGGGGCCGTCCTCGGTCTCGGCGAGGGCGGGCCCGACCGGAAACGGCAGCTCGAGGCCGTTGCTGATGCGGTCGAAGAGCAGCTGCCGCTTGGCCGACTTGAGCGTCTTCGAATCCTGCTCGGCATCGGTGAGCGCCCGCAGCTGATCCCCGAACTGATCACGGATCGATCCCTCGACCGCGACGAGCCGTTGCGTGTCGAGCAGCGTTGCCAGGGCCGACCGGACCTGGAGCTGTCGCTGGATGTCCTCGTCCGTCGTCTGCATCGTCAGCGGCGGAGCGAGCTCGGTGAGGAGCTCCTCCACGATCGCGCCGCCCTCGCGCAACCCGACGGTCTGGATGCGCTCCCAGATCGCGTGACCGTGTCTCGCCTCGAGCTCGGCGGAGAGCTCCGGGTCGATCCACTTCGGCTTGCCCGCCTGGCGCCGCAGATCCTCCTGCGCCTCGCACAGCGTCACGATCTCGCGCTGTGCCAGTTCGAGCGCCTCGAGGATCGTCGCCTCGGGGATCTCGTCGCCGCCGGCCTCGACCATCGTCAGGCCGTCCTTCGTGCCGACGACGATTAGGTCGAGCGATGCTTCCTCGACCGCCTGCAACGTCGGGTTGACGACGACCTCGCCGTCGACGATTGCGATCCGGACGGCCCCGACGGGACCGACAAACGGCAACGGCGAGATCATCAACGCGGCCGACGCGCCGTTGATGCAGAGGATGTCGTGGGCGGTGACCATGTCCGCCGACAACACCGTGCAGACCACGTGCACCTCGTTCTTGAACCCCTTCGGCCACAGCGGCCGGATCGGGCGGTCGATCATCCGTGCCGTCAAGATCGCCCGTTCGGTCGGGCGGCCTTCGCGTTTGAAGAAGCCCCCGGGGATCTTTCCGGCCGCATACATCCGCTCCTCCACATCCACGGTCAGCGGGAAGAAGTCCGCGCCTTCCCGCGTCTCCGTCCGGCCCTGCGCGGTTGCCAGAACCATCGTCTCGCCGCTACGGACGAGGACTGCGCCGTCCGCCTGCTTCGCGAGCTTGCCCGTCTCGAATGTGATCTCCTGACCGCCGCTGGTCGCCGAGACCGATGCGAGACGCTCGGTGGCAATACTCATGCCTATTCCTCCACTCTGCTCGTTGGAGAGCGGGAGTTTGAGGCAGCTCCGCGGCGGAGCTCGCTCAAACTTCCACTCTCCTGTTTTCTGCCCGACTACCGACGGATGCCGAGCTCCTTGATGAGGGCTCGATAGCCCTCGAGATCGTGCTTTTGCAGGTAATTCAGGAAGCGACGGCGACGGCCGACCAGCTTGAGGAGCCCGCGGCGCGAGTAGAAATCGTGCTTATGGGTGCGCAGATGCTCGGTCAGCTCATTGATCCGCTGGGTGAGCATCGCGATCTGCACGCGCGTCGATCCCGTGTCGGTCTCGCTCGAGCCGTACTTGCTGATGATCTCCTGCTTGGCTTCCTTGGTAAGGGTCATGCGATCCGACCTCCGTCTAGAGTTACGCCGTTGTCTCCGCGCGCCGCGCAAGGAAGATCGCGAGCGGCCGGGGCTGCGGTCGTCGCGTAGGGTAGCAATCCCTCATGATTCCTGGGGTTGCAGCCGGGCATCCGGCCACCGCGGCGGCCGGGTGGGAGATCCTCGTCGACGGGGGAAACGCGGCCGACGCCGCCGTGGCCGCCTGCCTCGCCTCCTGCGTCGCCGAGACGGTGATGACCGGACTGCTCGGCGGCGGACACGCGATCTACCTCGACGGCCCGAGCGGCGATGTCCTCAACCTCGACTGCTTCTGCACCGCTCCGGGCCTGGGGGGCGGATGCCGCTCGTCGAAGCAGATCCACCTGCAGGTTCCATTCGGGGAGGAGATCGTCCACTACGCCGTCGGCCCCGGCACCTGCGCCGTCCCCGGCCTCCCCGCGGGCCTCCAGTCGCTCTGGAAGGCGCGCGGACGACTGCCGTGGCCGCGGCTCGTCGAGCCGTCGCTGCGGCTCGCGCGCGAGGGCGTCGAGCTGCCGGTCGCCCACGCATCCTGCCTGGCGATGCTGGCACCGGTGCTGACGATGGACGCCGGCGCGCGGATCTACGCGCCGGGCGGGGCGCCGCTCGAGGCCGGGGGGCATCTGGACCAACCCGGACTCGTCACCGCACTGGAGCTGGTCGCGGCCGAGGGAGCCGAAAGTTTCTACCGTGGCTCGCTGGCCGAGGCGCTACTCGACCTGGTCGCCGAGCGCGGCGGTCTCATCACCCGTGACGACCTCAAGGCCTACGAGGTGGCCTGGCGGCAGCCGGTCGAGCTTGGGTGGCACGGACGCCGCTTCCTGACGCGGGAGGGCCTTTCGGGCATGCCCGAGACCGTTCCGCGGCTCCCCCGGGTCCGCGGGCTGGAGGCGTCGGCGCGGGTCGTCGCGCTGGTCGAGGCGCTCGACGGCGAAGAGCGGCCCGGTCACACGACGAACCTGACCGTCGTGGACGCCGAGGGAAGCGCCTGCGTCCTGACGACGAGCCTCGGGCTCGGCTCCGGCGACTTCCTCCCGGGCCTCGACCTGCACCTGAACAGCATGCTCGGCGAAACCGATCTCCTGCGGGGGCCGCTCGCGCCGGGCAGGCGGGTGCTCAGCATGATGGCGCCGAGTCTCGTTTTCGACCGAGCCGGACTGGAGCTCGCGATCGGCGCCGCCGGCGGGACCCGCCTGCGGACCGCGTTGTTGCTCTCGGCGACCGGCCTGCTCGACGAAGGCCTGGATCCCGTCGAGGCAGTCGAGCGGCCGCGGTTTCATCCCGCCGGCGAGGTCCTCAACGCGGAGCCGGGCGTGGACGAGCGGGGGCTCGCCGAGCTCGAGCGCCGCGGCTGGACCGTCCGCCGCTGGGCGGCGCCGCACCACTACTTCGGCGGCGTCAGTCTGATCGGGCGGAGCGGCGCGGCGGCGGACCCCCGCCGGAGCGGAGCCGTCCGGACCGAGGCCGGTCTGGCAGGCTGAGCGAGATCCAGCCGACGTAGCCGCAGCTGGGGCAACCGGGGTTCTCCTCGACGGTGCCGCCCCTGAGCGGCTTTGAGTAGATCTCGCTGCACTCGAGGCAACGCACGCTGTCC
>JBHEMK010000107.1:0-9923 GCA_046262635.1 Gaiellaceae bacterium | reverse complement strand
ACACCGCCTCCGGCAGCTGCGGCGCCGCGATCCGCCAGGCGGCGGCGAGGCCCGCGACGTCCTTGTAGCGCTCGAGCACGCCGACGAAGAGTGCGGCTGGACGGGCCGGCAGCGGCGCGGGTGGATGCGCGCGGAAGGCCTTGGCGTCGAAGAACGTCGTGAACGTTGCGGCGGGCTCGACACCGAGCCGGCGCACGAGCCCGGTCGTGAAGGGCGAGACGGTGCGGACGGCGTGGGCGCGGCGGACCGCCTCCTCGGCCAGCCGCTCGCTGACGGGTTCGGCGAGCCGCCGCAGCGGCGAGCCGTACAGCCGCGTCGCCGTCTGCCAGTCACCGTGCACCTCGAGCAGCACCCGGGCCCGGCTTCGGACGGCGCCGCAGGCCGCCAGAGCCGCCGCGGCCTCGTACGGGCTCTGCGTCACGACGACGTCGGGCTTGAACTCCCGCAGCTCGCGCGCGACCCGGAACGGCAGCGACAGGTAGAAGGACGCCGGGCCGGCGGGAGGAACGAGGCGGAAGACCGCGTCGCCGCGCTCGCCCTCGTCGGCGGCGCTCGCGAGCACGCGCAGGTCGAACTCTGCTCCGAGCGCGTCCCACTTGCGGGCGGTGCTCGGCTCGAGCGGCAGCCCGTAGCGGCTGCGCCCGACGAAGAGAACGCGCGGCGTCATCGTCCCGCCGCGGCCGCGAGCGCCTGCTCGAGCCGCGTGAAGACCCGCTCCGGGGAGTACCGGGCAACCGACGGCGCAGCCGCCGCCTGCAGCCGCCCGCGCAAATCCCCGTCTGCGAAGAAGCGGCGGACGGCCTCGCCGAGCGCCCTCGCATCCCCCGGCTCGACCAGCAGGCCGTTGACGCCGTCCGAGACGACCTCGCCGACGCCACCGGTCGCCGTCGCCAGCACCGGCGTCCCGGCCGCGAGCGCCTCGACGACGCTGTGCGGGAAGTTCTCCCAGGCCGAGGAGAGGATCGTCGCGTCGGCTGCGCGAAACAGCTCGACGACACGCTCGCGCGGCTGCGCACCGAGGAAGCGCACGCGTTCCTCCAGCCCGAGCTCGCGCGTCCGCTGCTCGAGATATGCCCGCTCGTCCCCGTCGCCCGCGATCACGAGGTCGACGGCGCCGGCGCCGGCGAGCGCCTCGAGCGCGACGTCGAGCGACTTCTGCGCGGACAGCCGCCCCGCGAAGGCGAGCGTCGCGCCGTTCAGGCCGAGGCGGCGCCTCAGCTCCTCGCGCGGTGGCAGCTCCGGTAGCGTCGGAGCCGGATTCGGGAGAACGCTCACGTGCGCCGGCGGCAGGCCCCACCCGACTGCCAGGTCGCGGAGGTAGGCACTCGGGCAGAAGACGTGTGCCGCCCGGCGCAGTTCAGCGTCGCGCGCGACCCGGTAGGCGGCACCGCGCAGGCCGCCGCCTCCCTCCTGGAAGGCATCGGCGTCGCCGCCGACCTCGCCGCGGCGCCGCGCGCGCTCGAAGGCCGGATCGGCGGTCAGCTTGACCACGAAGGGCCTGCGGGCAGCCGAGGAACCGAGGGCGCTGCGCCCGAACATGCCGGTCGTGTAGACGACGTCGTTCTCGCAGGCGCGGCGATGGATCAGGAGCGAGCACCGGAGGTGACGGACACCCACCGGGTGACTGCGCGAAACCGCACGCACGGGATACGGCCGCGGCGCCGGGGCGACGTCGGCGGTCGTGACGATCTCGACGGCGTGGCCGCGGTCCTGCAGGAACGCCGCGACGTCAGGCGCGTGGCTCGCCGGCCCGCCGACATCCGGCGGCCAGATCCCGGAGACGATCAGGACGTTCAGAGGGCCGCCGCCTCGATCTCCTCCGCGATCACGCCTCCGAGCGGCTCCGGCACAGAATCGTCCGGCCGGACACGCAGGAAGATCAGGACCCACGCGAGCGCGAAGGCGCACGTGCCCGCGAGCAGGGCGATCGCCGCGCCGGTCGCGCCGTACGCCGCACCGAGCACGCCGACGAGCGGCAGCACGATCAGGGCCTCGAGCCCGTGCGTCCAGATCCGCAGGTTCGGCCGGCCGATCGTGACCGGGAACGACTTCGTCCAGCCGACGACGAAGACGACGGCTGCGGCGACGGCCAGCACGCGCGAGGCGTCGGTCGCGCCGAGGTACTTCGCGGAGTAGACGAGTCGGATCAGATCCGGCATGAACCACAGGAGCGGCGGCAGGGCGGCAGCCATCAGCGCCGCGGCGGCCAGGCTGTACCGGCGCACGCCGCGCAGCACGGCCGATTGCCGCCCCCGCTCCCAGTCGTGGGTCTGCTCGGTCAGCAGGATCATCCGGGCAGGCGCCGAGAGCGCGTTGAAGCCCTGCTGGGGAGCCTGCGCGACCTTGAAGTAGCCCATCTGGACCGTGCTCGTCGCGATCCCGAGTAGGAGCGGCGAAAGCGCGCCCCGAAGGGAGAGCACCCCGGTCGCCGCGCTCGACTGGAGGACGAACCGCACGACCTCGCTGCGGTCCTCGCCGAGCGGCCGGGCCGAAGCGGAGGGAAAGCGACGGAATGCGGCCAGTGCGACCCCGCCGACGGTCGCGGTCGCGACCGCCTGCGCGACGACGATCCCGACGACGGTCTGGACGAGCCCGAACCGGACGCCGACGACGATCCCGGCGAAGCGGAGGCCCGTCGACACCGCGAGCAGCGCAGAGCGGATGTCGTAGCGGTTGCGCACGAAGAGCACCGCCCCGGCCAGTCCCTCGACCGACTGGACGACCGGCAGAGCGGCGGCGACGAGGAGAGCCTTCGTCGCCCCATGGGCGCCGAAGAGCGAGTCCGCGAAGGGGGCGAGCACGAGCAGCCCGAGGCCGCCGAGCAGCCCACCCGCGAGCTTGAGCACGAGCCCGCCTCTGAACAGACCTCGCAGGCGGCCCCAGTCCGCACGGGTCGAATAGCGGATCCCGTACTTGACGAGCGCCTCCTCGACGGTGAGGTCGAGCAGCATCTGGGAGAACCCCGTCGCGACGACGACCAGCGTGAAGAGGCCGAAGAGCTCCCGGGAGAACGTGCGCGCCGCCACGGCGGTCCCGAGGAAGCCCAGCACGACCGAGGAGTAGAGGCCGACGGCCGCCATCGACCGTCGTAGAAGCCGCTTGCGCACGAGCCCGGCCAGTATAGTGGCGGCTCGTTTGGCCACCAGCTCGCTCTCCGGCAAGAGATGGAGGGGCTCGGCCGCCCGAGGAGGAACGTGGTCGCCCGGCGCGGTGATCCTGGCGCTCGCGCTGCCGGTTCTCTTCCTGCACGTCCGCTACCAGCCTGGCTTCAGCGTCGGCTTCGGCTCGACCCGGGCGACGGCCTACCTGTCCGACATCGCCGTCTGGGCGGTGGCGCTGGCCGCGCTCCTCGCCGGTCTGCGCGACGGGTTTGCCCGCCTGCGCGGCGGCCGGCCGCTCTGGATCGCAGGACTCCTCTATCTCGGCTGGATCGGCGTCGCCGTCGCGTACGGTGCGGCCCGCGCCGGCTACTCCTGGCACGTCCATGCGGTGACGGCGGCGAAGTTCGCCGAATATGCGCTGCTCGCGGCGGCGCTACCGCTGATCCTCCGCCGCCGCGCCGACCTGGAGCCGTTGCTCGTCTCGGTGGTCGTCTGGAGCGTGGTCGCGACCGCAGTCGGGCTCTTGCAGTTCTTCGGCCTCTCGATCCTCCACGCGTGGCCGGCCGGACGCCGGCAGCCCTCGCTGCTCGGGCACAACGACTTCGCCGCCCTCTCGGGAATGGCCTACGCCGCCGGCCTCGTCGCTCCGGCGCTCGGCCCGGGGGGGCTCGGCCGGCGCGGACCGGCGCTCGTCGCAGCCGTCGCGGGCGGGATCGGACTCGTGCTCGCCGGCGCGACCGCGGGCTTGATCGGGGTCGGCGCCGCGACGCTCGTCCTCGCCGGCCTCGGCCTGCGCGACGGCCGGAGGCGTGGGGCTGCAACGGCGATTCTCGCCACCCTCGTCGTCGGCCTCGGCATCGTCGCGCTACGTGGCGGCGACTACGACCAGTTTCTCCGCTTCGTCGGCGTGAAGCCGAACAAGAACTCGACGAACGCCGACGTCCAGACGTACTCGCAGCGGACGTTGCTCGTGTACATCGGAGCGCGGGTCTTCGTGCATCACCCGTTCCTCGGCGTCGGCTTCGAGGGCTCGGGCGAGTACGCGAGCTACGGCCCCGAGCTGGCGGCTGCACGCAGGCGCTTCCCACACGTCGCGCCGCTCGCCTTCCCGGCCCGCGGCCGCTCCTACGGCGTTCAGAACCTCTACGTCCAGACGCTCGCGGATCTCGGCATCATCGGTGCCGCTGCACTCGTCGCGCTGATCCTCACCGGCGTCGCCCTCGCCGGCTCGGCCGCGCTCTCCGGGCACGCGGTCGGCGCGCTCGCGCTCGCGTGGCTGCTCGTCGCGCTGGGGCTCTGGCTCGGTCAGGGCTACGTCGCCGGGCTGCCGCTCGACGCGGCCACGTGGCTCGCCCTGGGCCTCGCCGCGGCTTCGGCCTCCTGGAGGCGCGGCCGTGCCTGAGTGGCCCGGCGCCGACCGGCGCCGACCGCGCCCAGGCTCCCCGACCTGGACCGTGCGGGCGCCGCTCGCCGAGTGGCTCCGGCGAGCGGCCGTCGAGGCGGCGGGCACGTACGGCCGCTACCGGGTCCTCGACGTCGGCTCCGGCATCAAGCCCTACTACCCGTTCTTCGAGCCGTACGCGGACGAGTACGTCGGCGTCGATCTCGGTCCGGACGCCGACCTCCAGGGCACGGTCGAGTCGCTGCCCGTCGAGAACGGCAGCTTCGACCTCGTCCTCTGCACCCAGGTGCTCGAGCACTGCGACGACCCGGCGAAGGCCGTCTCGGAGCTCCGGCGGGTGACGCGGCCGGGGGGCCGCGTGCTCGCGTCGACCCACGGCGTCTCCGTCTATCACCCGGCGCCGCAGGATCTCTGGCGTTGGACGCACAGCGGGCTCGACCGGCTCTTTCGCGAGAATGCAGAGTGGTCAGCCGTCACCGTTCGCCCCGGCTCCGGTACAACGGCGTGCGTCGGAATGCTCCTCTCCCACTCCATCGACCTCCTGCTCAAGCGGGCGCGGCTGCGGCCGCTGGGCCGCCCGCTGATCGCTGGGATCAACCGGGGTGCCGCCGCTCTCGACCGCTCCGTGCCGATGCTCGGGGAGCCGATCGCGGGGTCGCTGGCAGCGAACTACCACGTCGAGGCCGTGGTCTGATGGCCCGCAAGGTGCTGGTCACGGGCGGCGGCGGCTTCATCGGCTCGAACCTGGTGCGCCGCCTGCTCGAACGGGGCGACGACGTTCGCGTGCTCGACAACTTCTCGACCGGCAACCGGCGGAACCTCGAGGCGTCCTGGGACAGCGTCGAGCTCGTCGAGGGCGAGCTGCGCAGCTATGAACGCGTCCACAACGCCACCCGCGGCGTTGAGGTCGTCTTCCACCAGGGCGCGCTGCCGTCGGTGCCGCGCTCGGTTCACGACCCGCTGACGACGAGCGCCGTCAACGTCGAGGGCACGCTCAACGTCCTGCTCGCCGCGCGCGACGAGGGCGTCCGCCGCGTCGTCTCCGCCTCCTCATCGTCGGTCTACGGCAACGGCGGCCTGCTGCCCCGGGGCGAGACGCAGCACCCGGACCCGATCTCGCCCTATGCCGTCTCGAAGCTGGCCGCCGAGCGCTACTGCGTCAGTTTCAGCCGCGTCTACGAGCTCGAGGCGGTCGCGCTGCGCTACTTCAACGTCTTCGGGCCGAACCAGGATCCGACCTCGCAGTACGCCGCGGTCGTGCCGCGGTTCATCGCGGCCGTGCGCGAGGGCCGGCCGGTGCCGATCCACGGCGACGGGAACCAGTCGCGCGACTTCACGTACGTCGCGAACGTCGTGGACGCGAACCTGCTCGCCGCCGCCGCCGAGGGAGTGAGCGGTGTCGTCCTCAACATCGCAACCGGCCGCTCCTTCACGGTGAACGAGCTCGCCGACGCGATCGGTCAGGTGCTCGGGCTGCCCGTCGAGAAGGAGTACGAGCCGTCGCGCGCGGCCGACGTGCGCGACTCCTGGGCCGACGTCGCGGAGGCGCGGCGCCTGCTCGGATACGAGCCGGCCGTCTCGCTCGAGGAGGGGCTCCGCTTGACCGTCGAGCACGTGCCGACGGCTGCGCATGCCGAGTAACGGCCGGCCGGTCAAGATCGTGCGCGTGATCGCCCGCCTGAACATGGGCGGGCCCGCGCTGCACGTCGCCTACCTGTCGAATGCCCTGCGGGACCGCGGCTACGAGACCGTCCTCGTCGCAGGCACGCTGGCGCGCGGTGAGGAGTCGATGGCCTTCGTCGCCGAAGGCCTCGGCGTCCGGATCGAGCGCGTCCACGAGCTCTCGCGCGAGATCTCGGCGCTCCGCGATGCGCGGGCGGCCTTCCGGCTCGCGAAGCTGATCCGCCGGGAGCGCCCGCAGATCCTGCACACCCACACGGCCAAGGCGGGAGCCGTCGGCCGGCTCGCGGCGCTGCTCGCCGGCGGCGCCCGGCCGCCGATCGTGGTGCACACCTTCCACGGCCACGTCCTGCGCGGCTATTTCGACCCGCTGAGAACGATGGGTTTCCGGCTGCTCGAGCGCTGGCTCGCGAAAGGATCGACGGCCCTGATCGCCGTCAGCCCGCAGGTCCGCGACGACCTAGTCGCGCTGGGCGTCGCGCCGAAGGAGAAGTTCGTCGTCATCCGACTCGGAATCGAGCTCGAGGAGCGGATCGCGGCCGGGCCGGCTGCGCGCGGGGAGACGCGGAGGCTGATGGGCGTACCGGCGGACGCCTTCGTCGTCGGCTGGATCGGCCGGATGACGGGCGTGAAGAACACAACCGACGTGCTGGTCGCCCTGCGGCTGCTCCGCGACCGCGGCGTCGAGGCCTACCTCTGCATGGTCGGAGACGGCCCGGACCGCGGGCGGATCGAGCGGCGCGCGCACGACCTCGGCGTCGCCAAGCGCTGCCTCTTCCTCGGCTATCAGGAGCAGGTAGCGCCGTTCTACGCCGCTTTCGACGTGATGATCCTCCCCTCGGTGAACGAGGGGACACCCGTGAGCGCGATCGAGTCGCTCGCCGCCGGCCGCCCGGTCGTGGCGACGCGCGTCGGCGGCGTCCCCGACGTCGTCAGCGACGGCGTGGACGGCTTCCTCGTCGATCCGGGCGACCCGGAGCAGCTGGCCGTGCGGCTCGCGGAGCTGGCGCGCGACCCGGCGCTGCGAGCGCGGATGGGGGAGGCGGGCCGCACCCGCGTCCCGGGCCGCTACGCCGTCGACCGGCTCGTGGACGACATGGACCGGCTGTACCGGTCGCTGCTCAGTGCGGAAGCCGCGCGAAGGCCGTGAAGGCCGGCTTCTTGACTCCGGTTGCCGTGAGCAATCCCGATTGCCAGCCGTTCGCGATGTTCGTGTCGTCGATCACGAGGAACCAGAGCATCATGTCGACTCGCGGGTTCTTCCGCGCGATCGCGAACGACTGCGTCAGATAGGCGGCCTGCTTCGCATACGAAACCCCGAACAGCTTGTCCTGCGGCGTCGTCTGGTAGCCGAACTCGGTCAGCCAGATCCGCTTGCGCCCCCAGAACTTCGTCACCTGCGTGATCAGGGTGCCGATGTTGCCGAGCTGGACCGCCTTTCCCCGCGGCTTGAAGGTGGGCGGCTCGGTGCGCGAGCCGTAGTACGGATGGTGGGCGTACGCGTCGAACTTCTTCAGGCCGTACCTCTTCAGTGCCTGCATGAACGAGATCGGATCGATCGACGGACGGCTCGTCCCCGGGGCGTCGTTGCCGCGCGGCCCGGTGACGCCGCACGCGACCTTCTCGTTCGAGAGCGCCGTGGCGTGCACGCCCGCGTACACCGCGTTGCAGATCCGCACGTAGTTCCGGGCACTCTCCATCCTCCAGGCGCCCTTGACTCTCTTGTACTGCGGCCAAAGCCAGATCGGGTTGTTCGGCTCGTTCCACGCGGTCCAAAATCGGACCGCCGGCAGCGGCAGCGCCGTCGACGAGTTGGCCGGATCCTGCTGCTCGAGCGGCGGCACGTAGGTGCCGCTGTAGCGCTTCGCCGCGGCGAAGGCGAACTTCTGCAGGTCGGCGGCGCTGGTCGGTGCCCAGCGCCTGTCGTGACCCCCGTTCGCCCAGCCGGGCGTGAAGAGGATCGAGAAGACGACCTTGATGTTGTACTGCGATGCGTAGCGGACGAAGCGGTCGTAGAGCGTCCAGTCGTAGGCGGGATCGCCCGGGTCGGCCGGGTCGACCGGCTGCGTCTTGGCGACGCCGTAGGCGTTGCCGCCCCAGTAGAGGTTGACCCGCAGCACCTGTGCACGCAGCTGCTCGAGGATCGGGAAGGTGGTGTCGGGGTTCCCGTAGAGCGTGTTCGCCTCGTCGTTGATCCCGACGAGCATGTGCCGAGCCGCGGCGGCGGCGGGCACGGCGAGTCCCGCGGCAGCCAGGATGGTCGCCGCGGTCAAGACGATGCGCTTAGACACCGACCGACTCCCGCTCGCCCGCTGCAAGCATGTGCCGCAGGCCTTCCTCGAGGCTGATCGTCGGCTCCCACCCGAGCAGCTGCCGGGCGCGGGTGATGTCGGGCTGGCGGACCTGCGGGTCGTCGACCGGGAGGGCCTCGAACACGATCTCGCTCCTCGAGCCGGTGGCGCGGATGACCGCGCGGGCGAGCTCCAGCAGCGAGAGCTCCAGGGGATTGCCGATGTTGACCGGGAGGTGCTCGCCGCTCTCCATCAGCAGCACGAGTCCGAGGACCAGGTCGTCGACGTAGCAGAAGCTCCGCGTCTGCGAGCCGTCGCCGAACACGGTCAGCGGCTCGTTCGCAAGCGCCTGCCTGACGAATGTCGGGATGGCGCGGCCGTCGTACGGCCGCATCCGGCTGCCGTACGTGTTGAAGATGCGGACGATGCACGTGTCGAGGCCCTGCTGGCGGTGATACGCCATCGTCAGGGCCTCGGCGTAGCGCTTCGCCTCGTCGTAGACTCCGCGCGGGCCGATGGGGTTGACGTTGCCCCAGTACGTCTCGGGCTGAGGGTGGATGCTCGGGTCGCCGTAGACCTCGCTCGTGGAAGAAAGCAGGAAGCGGGCGCGCTTCCTCTTCGCAAGCCCGAGCGCATTGTGAGTCCCGTACGAACCGACCTTGAGCGTCTGCAAAGGGAGGCGAAGGTAGTCGATCGGACTCGCCGGGCTCGCGAGGTGGTAGACGAAGTCGACGGGCTCCTCGATCTCGAGGTGGCGGGTCATGTCGTGGGTGACGAATGCGAAGTGGTCACCGCGGAGATGCTCGACGTTGTGGAGCGAGCCCGTCTCGAGATTGTCGACGCAGACGACCCGGAGATCCTTGCCGATCAGGTGGTCGCAGAGGTGTGATCCGAGAAAGCCGGCCCCGCCGGTGACGACTGCGGTAGGCACGGGAGCCGATGGTACCCGCGCCCCGACGCGGCAGCCGCAGTCCTTACGAACCTTTTACGCCGCACAAACCTCCGAGCTTTTGATGCCGGACGAGGGCTGCTACGGTCGGCGTGATGCCGCAGCTCCGGCAGATCGACCGCGGCGCACTCGTGACCCGCGTGCTCCTGGGAGCCGGGCTGGCGCTGCTCGGGATCGTCGTCGCGGCGCTGTTGCTCCGGCGCCCCCCGGCGCGGCCCCCGCAGCCGTCGGTTGCCGCGCCGCAGACGACGAGCCCGTCGGCAGCCCTCCCGACGGCGAGCGTCCCGACCACGGCCGCGCCGCAGACGACGAGCCCGTCGGCAGCCACCGGGACGGCGAACCTCCAAACGACGACCGCGGCGCAGGCGACCACCCCAGCGGCCGTGCAAAACGGCATCACAATCGCGGACCTCCGCGTCGTGGCGGCGACGCCCTTCTCGGCCACCGTCGCCTGGCGCACCGAGCCCGCGACGCGCGGGCGCCTCGCCCTCGGGCCCGCG
>JBHEMK010000106.1:0-4762 GCA_046262635.1 Gaiellaceae bacterium | reverse complement strand
TTCTCGCGATCGACGCGCTCGACCCGGGTCCCGACCCGAACCTCGAGCCGGTTCACCTCAACGTACTCACGTAGGTACGAGAGGACGCCGTCCCGGGAGACCCAGCGGCCGTAGCGACGCGGGATCCGGTATCCCGGCAAGCCGGACAGCAGGCGGTGGGTGTGCAGCTGCAGGCGGTCATAGCGCGCCGTCCACGACGTCCCCACCTGCGGCCCCGACTCGAGCACCAGCGAGCGCACGCCCTCGCGCCGGAGGGCTGCGGCGGTCGCCAGGCCCGCCGCGCCGCCGCCGATCACCGCGACCTCCGCCCGTTCCTCGGCCATGGGCGAAGTCGTAGCATCACCGCACCGGTTTCGAGACCTGCGCCGTTAAGGAATCCGATGGCGCGACAACACGAGGAGACGACCAAGGTTGGCCTCGTCCAGCACGGCGGGCGCCCCCTGCCCGACGAGGCGCCCGGGGACGACGAAAGCCCGGCACCGCAGCCAGAACGGAAGGAGCCGCGCCTGCGCGATCCAGGGCTGCGCGACCTCTCCTTTGCCGACTACAAGGCGATCCTGATCCGTGCAGCCAAGGAGTTCCTCGACGACAACATGTCGATGCTGGCGTCGGCGCTCGCATACAGCGCGTTCTTCGCCCTGCCGTCGGTGCTCCTCGTTGTCGTCGGCGGCTTCACCCTTGTCGCCGGGCCGGCAACGATCACCTCGCTCATGCATCACTTCCAGACGTTCATGCCCGCGTCAGCAACGAAGCTGCTCGGGCAGAGCCTGCAACGGCTTGACGCGAAGCCCTCGTCGGGCATCGTCATGACCGTCGTCGGCTTTGTGCTCGCTCTCTGGTCGACGACAGGTGCGATGACCTCCTTCATGACGGCGATCAACCTCGCCTACGACCGCAAGGACCGCCGCAGCTTCATCCGCAAGCGGCTCGTCGCGCTGGAGATGGTGGTCGTGATGGGTCTCGCGTTCCTGCTCGTCGCCGTCCTGCTGATCTTCGGGCCAGTGATCGAGCATGCCGTCGGCCATGCCATCGGCGCTTCGCACTTGACCTCGATCCTCTGGTGGGCGGCCCAGTGGCCGGTGCTGATCATCGGCCTGCTGGCCGCGTTTGCGACGTTGCTTTACCTCGGCCCCGACGTCGACCACCCGAGGTGGCAGTTCCTGTCGATCGGTTCGCTGCTCGCCACGTTCATGTGGCTCGGGGTCTCCGGCCTCTTCGCCGTCTACACGGCGATGTTCAGCTCCTACAACAAGACGTGGGGCTCCCTCTCGGCGGTGATCGTCCTGCTGACCTGGCTCTGGCTGACCGGGATTGCGCTCCTCTTCGGCGCGGAGATCAACGCCGAGGCCGAGCGGAGTCGCGAGCTGCGGAAGGGCCAGTCCGGCGAGCTCGATCCTCCGGCGAAATCCTGAGGTCTCGCCCTCTGAGCTCGTCAAGCGACCCAGAGCGCTGCTCCTCGCCGAGGAAACGCAACAAGAAGTGCGCGAAGACGGCGAAGAAGACGACCGCCTGCTCGGCCGCCATCGTCACGCCGCCGATCTGCTGGTCGCGCAGGGCGCTGAGGCTCCAAGTCGGCGCAGCCGCCTCGTAGACCGAGTAGATCGGCCGCGGCAGCAGTGCGAGCAACAGCCCGAGCGGACTAGCGAGCACGAAGCCCGCAAAGAGATACGCGGCTTTCAAACCGGATGGATGTCGGCCGTGGATCACGGGCCACCAGAGGAGGCCGCCTGCCCCGAGATACATGAGGTGCTCCAGGTGTAGCAGCGAGTGCGGGCGCCGCAGCGCCGCGTCGTAGAGCCAGGGCAGGTGCCACACGAAGTAGGTCGCAAGCCAGATCGGCAGCGCGGCCAGCGGGCGGAAGAGCGCGAAGCCGCCGACCCGTGCGGCGAGTGCGGGGGAGAGGGAGACAATGAGGAGCGCGGGTGCCCACTCGGCGAGAACGACGTTCTGCAACAGGTGAGCCCAGAGGAAGTCGTGAAGCGCCAGCGGCTGGAGCCGGGTCGCGAAGGCGGCGACGATCAGCGCGATCCCCGTCCAGAAGGCAAGAACGCGGCCGCGCGGCACGGGGAACTGGCGCCCTGCGAGTGCCGCGCCAGCGGCAAGCAGAGGCACGACGACGGTGATCTCCAGCGGCGTCTCGATGGACGCTAGGCTAGACGCCGCTGTGCGGGTGTAGCTCAATGGTAGAGCTCCAGCCTTCCAAGCTGGCTACGCGGGTTCGATTCCCGCCACCCGCTTCGGCATGGTTAGGCGCAACCAAATCGTGGAGAGGGATTGCGGCCTGGGTGAGATCGCCGATCCGCTCAAGACCTGTGGGGAGCCACTCGGTTTTTGCCTGCATCGATGATCCAGCATCTGACGGCCGCGCGCGCCGAGTTTGCGCACCCAACACGCCCAGAGCGACGTGCGCGGCTCCCGCTTTTGGGTCAAACGGCGACTCCTCCAGTTTCTTGGAACTGAACATGGAAGTCGACCGAAGCGGATGATGAGACTCGAACCGACGACCCCGCTTGGCAAGTTGATCGGGAGCATGCCCGCAGGTCCCGACGAATCACGAAAGTGCGACCTGGTGAGGGCGCGCGCCGGGCGGCGGTCAGTTCTGTCGCAGTTCCACCAAACAGCGACAGCGGCTCAGTCCGATGCGACCCGAGCAGAGCCCGAACAGCCAGGTAGAGAAACGAGAAGAACATGCCGCCGATCCTCGTAGTCCTCACCCGAAGAAGACGCGACCGGAGTAATGGCACCCTTCACGGGAACCGGCAGCCGGACGAGCCGGCGTGGAACGTTGGCGGCTACGCGAACAACGCGGTGCAGCGCGTCCCCTCACCGTTCAGGACAGCCGGTAGACCCGCTCGGCGTTGCCGCCGAAGACGCGCTCGTTTCCGGCGCCCACGATCTGCTCGGCGAGCGCGACCACCTCGTCGTACGAGGCGGCGACGGTGCACACGGGCCAGTCGGAGCCGAACAGCAATCCGGGGCTCGCCGCGAACCACTCGACGACGCGCGACGCGTAGGGGAGCACGTCCTCGGCTCGCCACGAGTCCCAGTCGCCCTCGGTGACCAGGCCGGAGAGCTTGCACGACACGTGCTCGCGTGGCGCGCGATCTCCGCCATCCCCCTCGCCCACGGCTCCAGCTCGCCGGAGGCGATCGGCGGCTTCGCGATGTGGTCGACGACGAATCGCAGCCTGGGCAGCGCGTGCACGGTGTCGAGCCCGGCGGGGAGCTCGCGCGTCCTCAGCAGCAGGTCGTAGGCGAGCCCCGCGTCGGCGACCGCGCGCAGGCCGCGCCGGACGTCGTCGCGCAGGAGCCACTCCGGATCGCGCTCGTCGTGCACCTGGTGGCGGATGCCGGCGAGCCAGCGGCCACCCGGCCCCTCGCGCAGCTCGGCGATCGTGTCGGCGACGCCCACGGCGGCGAGGTCGACCCAGCCGACAAAGCCGCCGACGAAGTCCGTCTCCTCCGCGAGCTTGAGATAGCCGCGGGTCTCGTCGACGCTCGAGTATGTCTGGACGAGCACGACGGAGTCGAAGCCGTGCCGCTCGAGCCGGCCCCGCAGGTCCCCGGGGCCGAAGGGCCGCCGGATCGCATCCATCTTCGGCGTCATCCAATCATGCCGCTCGAGCTCTACCGGGCCCCAGAAGTGGATGTGCGCGTCGACCCTCAGGGCGTGGGGGCCTCCTCGGGCAGGAGCCCCTTGGCCCGCAGGTCCTCCCACACCTCGCCGGGGATCTCCCGGCGCAGCAGATCGAGGTTCTCGTCCAGTTCGGCGACCGACCGCGCGCCGACGAGCAGCGACGTCACGGCGCTATGCGCGAGCGGGAACTGGATCGCAGTAGCCTTCAGCGGCACGTCGTGACGCGCGCACACGGCCTCGATCGCGCGGGCCCGCTCGAGCAGCTCGGGCCGCGCGACGCTGTAGTCGTAGGTGGCCCCCGGGCGCGGGTCGGCGAGAATGCCGCTGTTGTAGACGCCGCCGAGGATCACCGCGATCTCGCGCTCGAGGCAGAGGGGCAGCAGCTTCGGCAGCGCGGACTGGTCGAGCAGCGTGTAGCAGCCGGCGAGCAGGAAGCAGTCGAAGTCCGCCTCGCGGGCGAACCGCAACGGCATCTCGACCTGATTCATTCCCGCACCGACCGCGCCGATCGTCCCCTCGAAGCGCAGCCGGTCGAGCGCCCGATAGGCGTCCTTGAGCGCCTCGTCGTAGTGGTCGTCGGGATCGTGGACGTGCAGCACGTCGACGCGGTCGAGGCCGAGCCGCTCGAGGCTCTCCTCGACCGAGCGCATGACGCCGTCGTAGCTGAAGTCGATGACGGGGTTCTCGGGCGGAAGGCCCTTCCACCGCTCGATCCCGCCGGAGAGCTGGCTATCCTCGGGCGGCGCGTCGGCGCGCAGCAGCCGGCCGACCTTCGTGGCGAGCACATAGTCGTCGCGCGGCCGCGCGACGAGCGAGGAGCCGAGCCGTCGCTCGGAGCGCCCGTGCCCGTACAGCGGCGCTGTGTCGAAGAGGCGGAGGCCGAGCTCCCAAGCGCGGTCGATCGTTGTGCGGGCCTGCTCGTCGGAGACGTCCTTGTAGAGCCCGCCGAGCGGCGCGGTGCCGAGCCCCACCCGCGTCACCGCCAGCTCGGTCCTGCCGAGCGCGACCCTCTCGAGGGGATCCATCAGGCGAGCACGCCGGGCGGCAGATCCGCGGCGGCGGGGAAGCTCGTCTGGGTGCCACGCCGTTGGACGCTCAGCGCGGCGACCGCGTTCGCGCGTTTCGC
>JBHEMK010000105.1:0-3475 GCA_046262635.1 Gaiellaceae bacterium | reverse complement strand
CGCGCCTGTGCCGGCTCGGTCGACCCGGCGCGGGCCGCCGTCACGAAGCCCTCGATCTCAGTGACCAGCGGCTCCGTCGTCGCGAGCCGCGGCGACGTGATGTCCCCCGTCCGGTAGGACAGCTGGTACTCGCCGAAGGTCTCCGGATCCTGGTAGACGACGCCGTGATCGAAGATTCGCACTGCCTCCGGCGAGCCATCCTCGTACACGACCATCTTCTCGCTGCCCACGAGCACCGTCCGGCGCAGCTTGCTCGGCGCCAGCCAGCTCAGCTCGATGTTGACGATCAGACCGGTCGCGTAGGACAGGGTGATGAAGGCCACGTCGACTATGCCCTTAACGATCGAGTCGCGCCCGACGGCTCGGATCGACTGCGGCATCCCGTCGAGCCAGTAGTGAAGGATAGAGAAGTCGTGCGGCGCGAGGTCCCACACGACGCTCGTGTCGCGCTGGTGCAGGCCGAGGTTCACCCGGCTCGAGGAGATGAAGTAGAGCTGGCCGAGCTCGGACCGCTCGAGCATCGCCCGGATCGCCCGGACGGGCGGACTGCAGAGAAACGTGTGACCGCACATCAGGGTCAGCTGGCACTCCGCCGCGAGGTCAAGCAGACGATCGGCCTCCGGCAACGACGGCGCGAGCGGCTTCTCGACGAACGTGTGCTTACCCGCGCCGAGGCTGCGGGCCGCTAGATCGAAGTGCGTGAAGACGGGAGTGGCGATCATGATCGCGTCGACGTCCGCATCCTCGAGAAGATCGTCGTACCGGCGGGTCGCCCTCGTTGCCGGGTAGCGTTGCGCGTAGCGGCGCAGGCGCGACTCGTCGAGCTCGCAGATCCACCTAACCTCGACCTGCGGGAGATCGGACAGGACACGCAGCAGGTTCGGCCCCCAGTAGCCGAGGCCGACCAGACCGACCCTGAGCGAAGGCGCAGCGTCCGGCTCAAGCATGGGCTTCCTCCACCTCCCTTACCGACGCGGACATGCCCTCGAGCAGCTCGAGCGTCGCGGCGACCACCCGGGCCCGTTCATCCGTGCGCAGCTCCGGGCTGATCGGCAACGACAACTCCTCGCGCGCCCACCGTTCTGCCGCCGAAAGGTCGACCCCTCCCTCGGGACGCTCGGCGAATGCCGGCTGCCGGTCGATCGTCGGCGAGTAATGAAGCCCGGTGGCGATGCCGCAGCCCGCCAGGTGACGCGCGAGATCGTCGCGGCCGGCAAGTCGGATCGGGAACAGGTGATACACGCAGGGCGATGCGGCTCGCTCCGTCAGCGTGAGCGTCACCTCCCCGAGCTCCTCGGCGTAGCGCCGAGCATGCTCGCGCCGGGTCGCGTTCCATGCATCCACGCGCGGCAGCTTGACCCGGAGCATCGCCGCCTGCAGCCCGTCCAGACGATCATTGTAGCCGCCGGCGAACTCGCCCGTCGGACGCCGACCGAGGTCGCGGAGCTCGCGCGCCCGGTCGGCAAAGCCGTCGTCGTCGGTAACGATCGCACCGCCGTCGCCGAGCGCCCCGAGGTTCTTGCTCGGGTAGAACGAGAACGCCGCGGCGTCGCCGAGGCTCCCAGCCCGCCGGCCTCGCCACGCCGCTCCGTGGGCCTGGGCGGCGTCCTCGAGCACGAAGAGGCCGCGTCGCGCGGCCAGGGTGCTCACGGCGTCCATGTCGCAGACCTGGCCGTAGAGGTGCACCGGCATGATCGCCGCCGTCCGCGCGCTGAGGGCGCCGGCGGCCGAGCCGACGTCGATCAGGCCCGTGTCCCACTCGACGTCGCAGAAGACCGGGGTCGCCCCGGCGTGGACGACGGCCAGAGCCGAGGCGACGAAGCCGTGCGCGGCGACGATGACCTCGTCGCCCGCACCGATACCCGCCGCTCGCAGCGCGAGCCGCAGCGCGGCCGTGCCCGAGCCGACACCGATGCAGTGTGACGCTCCACAGAACGTGGCGAACTCCGCTTCGAATTGGGCGACCTCGCGGCCGAGGATGAACGCGCTCGCGCCGAGCACCCGGTCGAAGGCGGCACGAAGTTCCGCCGCGACGCTGGCATGCTGGCGCTCCAGGGCCACGAAGCCCACTGGTTCGAAGCGGCTCACCCGCTCGCCCCCAGCCTCGTCCGCGGGCACAGCGAGCGAACGCCTTGGGTGTGCTGTTCGAGAGATGCGATCTTCCGTTAAATCCAGATCCGCCATTCACTTTAGTCCCTGCCGAGGCGCCGAGGCTCCCCGAGGCGGCATGATAGCTGGTATCCGAGGAAGCATCAGGCGAAAACTCCTCGCCGGCGCCCAGCACGCCGACTGCTGGGCGCCGCCGCGTCCCTGCCTCCTCCTCCCGCGGCGTATGTGCCTATTGGGCTCGCCGCAGACTTACGCTGTATCCGATTGTTGAACATCACTGACCCCTGCGACGCAATCGTTGAACGAGCCGGGGCGCCGGGAGTCGATATCGTCGAGCCCGACTGCGCAGGCAGGAGTCACGCAGGCGCCGCACCCCGAGCGGAGACACCACCCCTGGCACCCGAGACCGATCTCGCCGACATCTACGATGAGCATGTCTGGCGCGTCTTCGGCTTCTTCGCCTACCGCCTCGAGCGCCGCGCCGACGCCGAGGATCTCACCCAGATGACGTTCGAGCGCGCAGTCCGCGCCTGGGGCCGCTATGACCCGACGAAGGGCGCGGTCGCGACCTGGCTACTGGCGATCGCGCAGAACCTCCTCATTGATCACCATCGGCGCCGACCCGCGAGCCCACCGCTGCCGATCTCGGGCGAGGGGATAGCCGAGAGCCTCCTCCCCAGCACGCCCGGACCGGAGACGAACCTCGGGCTCGATCCGGCCCTGAGCGCGGCCCTCGCCAGGCTCGGCGAGCGCGAACGCCAGGTCATCGCCCTGCGCTTCGGCGGTGATCTCCGCGGACCGGAGATCGCCGAGCTTCTCGGGCTGAGCCTCGACAACGTCCAGCAGATCCTCTCGCGGACCCTGCGCAAGCTGCGCATTGAGCTCGACGCGACTGACCCCACCGGCCGCGACTGGTAGCGGTTCGTCTCGTGGCAGCGCCTGGACGGCGAGGTCCGGACGCCGTGCACGACGCAGGGCGGGCTTGCGCGACGGACGACGAGGAGCGGTGTCTAGCGTACCTCGGCGACGTGCGCGGCCCCGCCGGCCCGCGGCGCCAGTGGTCCGGCGCCGGTCAATCCGCTCGCCGCCAGCCCGACGAGCGCCGCGCCCACCACGACGAACCCAAGGATCCTCTGGCGCAGTCGCGTCGGGCGGCGTGGGAGCAAACCGGCCGGCCCGAGCGTCATCCGGCGCAGCTCGCCGCGGAACGCGGCGCTCGGAAGGGGCCGGGCGGCGATCAAGCGGGCGGCGGTCGCCCCCAGCGCCGCCCGCTCGCCCGCGTCGAGCCCGTCCGGGAGCTCGTCCGGACCCAACTCGGCCGCCGTCATCGCCTGAACCTCGGTGACCGCGGGTCCAGCGACCGCGC
>JBHEMK010000104.1:0-40907 GCA_046262635.1 Gaiellaceae bacterium | reverse complement strand
GCCTCTGACCCTCGACAGGACACGCCCCTGGCGCGTGTGCTGGAGCGTCGGGTGTCGATCCTGCAGGAGGGAACTGTCCCGTGACGGCCGAGATCACCACCGACCCCAGCAGCGCCGCCCTGAGCGTCTATGACGCGAATGGGAAAACGCCGATCGGTGCAGCGGGTGTGCTTCGCTCTCGCGAGGGGGCAACGCCTTCCTCGAAGTCGCGCTCGGGACGCGAGAGGAGTAATATCTACTAACTGGCCCTGCAGCCAGAATTCCGGCCGGAAGCCTAGAAACCACCGACGTGCCTTGGGGCACGCGAGGCGTCAGAGCTAAGGCAAACAGAGTTCGACATCGCGGGGCCAGTCTCTCTGTTTGACCTGCTCCCTGCCGGAGTTGACGGGGGTGTCCCTTCTGGCAGGGCGAGCCGCCGAACTAAGATCCGCAAGGATGCGTCGTGAACTTGCGGCCTTGCCGGCAAACCATCGCCGAGCAGTACAACCCTTGCTCACGCGCCGTCAATCGCCCCGCGATCAGGAAACACCAATCTCCTCACCGCGTTCGTCGAGCGGTTTGAGACCGCCACTCCCGTCGTCCGCCATGCCTAGCGGCGCTGGCGTCGCGGGCTGGCAGACCCATTCGGTCCTTCTCGTTTTTCGCCGCCGACTGAAGTCGCCTCGTTGGGCTCTACCTTGTGGCAGCTCTGGTAGTGGGTGCTCGATGAGGTGCACCAGGGTCGGAAAGGCCATGTGGAGGATGTCGCGGACAGCGTCCGGGCGGAGGTCAGTTCAACTTCATCGTGCAGTCGCCTGGACAGAACGTCGGCAACGGCGGGCCTGCTGGGATCCCTGGCCAGGCATGCCGGGGCGGCAGCAACCCGGAAAATCCCTAACCAGAGGGAAGAGGTTGGCCCCGGCTATTAGGCGTCGGGGCCAGTTCTCTCTCGCCGCGCCGCGACAGCGGTTTTGCCTGCGCGGTTGCGAGTTCCGCTTCCGCCGGACGTAGGAACAGTCCGCACTGACCCAACAGGTCGTAACGTGCGCTTCGGCAGGGTCCAAGATGGAGTCGATGCTCCTTTCGATCCTCATCTGGCTGGCCTACGCCGTCTCCGTCTATTTCAGGCGGCCTCGCCGATCGCCTCGGCGGGACGAGCGGCTCGACTGGTAGCGCGGTTTGATACCGGCCAGGGCGCGCTCAGGGGCTGCGATCGACAGATCAGCGGAATTCACCGAGTTGGGGCCGCATCAAGCATCTCTCTGCTTGGGGCGTATCGCTCTTCGCGACGGATGTCCTCGAGCATCTGCCTCAGGTATTCATCGACTGCGTCGAATTCGAGACATTGAGCCGTTCGGCGAGCTCAGACAGGCGCAAGGGGGAGGGACGGCGCAACGCTGACCGGAGGTCGCGGGCGACCTCGGCGTTCTCGCCGGAGTCGTCGCGAATCTGGGTCAAGGAGATGCTCGTCGAACGCCGGCCAAACGCGCGGGCGTACAACGGAGGAGATAGGTGTCAACAGGAGCTGCGGGAGCTGAGCCGACGCACGCGGGTCTCGAGCAGGAGCGGGAGATCTTGAGAGACGCCGCTCTACGCGCTGCGGCGTCTGGTCGGTTTCGTCGCCAGGGCGAGAAGCGTCGGAAAGGTACGGCTGGTGGGTCGTCACCGACCAGCCGTACCGCATGGGCTCATCAACCTCAACGGAACCAATCCGTCTGCCCGCGGCCAACGCAGCGGCCCCGGGAGTTGAATGCCGGCGGTTAAGAAAATCGTAAGCCGTGTGCGGCAGAACCGCATGCACGGATCGAAGTGGCGGCGGGAGGAAACCAACGAGCCGGCCTAGGCCGCGCAGCATGGGCGCCTCCCGATACCCACTCCCGACCGCGAAAGGAGTGACTGCGCGTCTGGGGCGGACAGACAATTTTCATTGAAGAAAAGGAAAGGGCTGCCGAACGCCTACGTGTCGACCAAAGCGTGGGGCCAGTCCGACGCTCGCGCTTGGCGCGAGACTAATGTGAAAGGGGGGTGGAGACTCGTCGAATCTCACCCCCCTTGAGGTTAGGCGTTCTGTTCGACTTCGCCGCGCCAGGCCCCGGACTCGCTGCCGCGCTTCTCGATCAGCTCCTTGAACCGCTCCAAATCGCCTTTCGCCTTGCGGTCATCTTGGCCCAGCGTTGCGCCCAATGCCTCGACCATGCCTTCCGAATCCCACTCGAGCTGGAGCATGATCTTGGTGCGATTGTCGCCAAGCTTGTGGAACGTGACGACCCCTGCGTTGCCCTTCCCGCTGGTTGCTTTCCAGGCGATGCGCTGATCGGGGGTCTGCTCAGTAATCTCGGCATCCCACGCTTCATCGTGGCCGCCGATCGAGGCGACCCAGTGCAGATGGGTCTCGTCCAGCTGCTTGACTTCTTTGACGGCGTCCATGAACGAGGGGAACTCCTCGAACTGCGTCCACTGGTTGTACGCGGTCGAAACCGGAACCTCAACTTCGACTGACTCTTCAACACTTGGCATGCGATCTCCCTTGTCGGTTTACGCTCTACTCGAGTCGTGACTGGCGCGGGCATCGCTCCGTTGCCCGCGTCGAAAGCCAGCAAGCCGCTGCTTTCGTCTTGGCCGGAAACGACTCGACGAATCCGCTTCGATGTCTACCCCCGCCGACTCGCCTCCCAGACAGACGGTGACCCAGAGCGATACAGCAGGCGCGACGTACTGTCGGTATAGCCTGCAACGGAGAGAAGAAACATGGGCTGCAGACAACGTCCGAAGCCTTGACCCCGGCGAAACACCATCGCGACACCGCACTGTTCCGTCGCTGACGGATTGCGCGCTGAGTGGATTCAATCCGGAGAATTTTCCGGCAACCTGCCTCCCAGTCCTGCGGAGCCGGCCACGGATGCGGGTGCCCCGTCCGTTTCGGGACGCTTGACCTGGGCACCAGCACGTAGACACCCGCGAGCGAGGAGGAGAGAAGGATGCCCCACCCGGACGAGGCAGAAGGACGGATCAAAGAGGCCGCCGGCGACTTGACCGGCGACAAGGATCTCCAGCGCGAGGGAAAAGTGGATCAGGCTTCCGGTAAGGTGAAAGACGCGATCGACGACGCCGGTGACAAGGCGAAAGACGCACTGAAGCACGATGATTAGCTGACTCAGCAGGGGGGTCGTGCTGGGCGTCCGGCGCGCCCCTCCCTCAATCAGCTCGCCAATCCGTTCAGGGCACCGCCCGAGCGCTGTGCCAGCACCTGCTGGAGTCCTAGCACGTGGTCAGCACACACCGATTTGGAAGCTCATGGAAACGCGTGTTCCACGCTGTGCGAAACGCAGGACGCGCGCCTTGGGCCGGAGGGGTCAGATGCGGGACCAGGCCGTGCTCTCGCTAGCGGCATAGCGGGAGGCGACCTAAGGGCCATGTCGGGGGGGACGCTGGCCCTAGCCTGGCCCCGCACTCTTGTAACGCCGTTGGGTGCCGTGCCGTTACGACTCGAGCTCGCGTCTGCTACTGCGTCTCTCCGCCCGCCGATGGGCACTCGCACCGGAACGGACCCGGCGCGCGCCAGCCAACGCCGCACACGGGCTAGCGCGCGTCCCGGGTTCGGGTCGCCTCGCGATCGTCCCCCTCTAGAGACATAGAAGCCACCGCAGGACGGAACTTGCGCTGTGCCCTGAGTTCGACGCTGACTCGCGACCGGTCGGCGTCGTGTCAGCAGACGCGTCCGAAGGCAACCCTCGGAACCCAAGAGGAATCGTTCTTTTCTGGAGCGAATCCGCGACCGCGCGACCATCGCTCGATGAGTGCCCTTGGGCCAGTACCAATCGTCCGAGCCGACTGCTTTTCGAGCGGGCACCCGGGCGCCACGACGTAGCGAACCCGGGCTCGTTCGTTCTCGCGTGAATCGTCGACGGGCCGGGGAGGCGGGTCTGGCCAGCTCGCGCTCCTGTACTTCGATCAGCGCGTTCCCTCCTCGCGGTTTCCTCGGCAGCTGACATCCACCGTCTCGTGCCGCTGTTAAAACGAGGCCAGGGCGATCCACTTTCCTCGATCAGGAGATTCGGATTGGCTCTGGCCAGAGGATTGACGCCGGCTTACAGGAGGTCTTGGATACAGGGCGCGCCGCGTCCGATGCAGGATCCGCCGCCGCCGCGCGTCGAAAAGATGAAGTTCCGGCGGTCCGGGTTTATCGCGACAATAGCCTGATGTTCGCTGCGGTCCTGCTCGCTGCGGTCGCCGTCCAGCCGGCGGTCATCCAGAGGCCGATCCCGTTTCCTGCGCAGCGCCGCGCCGAAACGGCGGCTTATGCACGACGCCACTACGGGCTCGACACCTGGCGTCTTCGCAACCCGCATGTCATAGTCGAGCACGTCACCGCCACGCGCACGTTCGCCTCGGCCTGGGCGACGTTCTCGGCCGATACGCCCGACGCCGAGCTGCACGAGCTGCCCGGCACATGCGCGCATTTCCTGATCGACACTGATGGGACGATCTACCAGCTTGTCCCACTGAACACGATCTGCCGCCACACTGTCGGGCTGAACTGGACAGCGATCGGAGTCGAGCATGTGGGCGTGAGCGACGCTTCAGTGCTAGACGATTCGCGCCAGGTCGAGTCGTCGCTGCGCCTCACTGCCTGGTTGATGCAGCGCTACGGAATCGCGCTGGGCAACGTCATCGGCCACAACGAGAGCCTCACGAGCCCCTACCACCGCGAACGCTACCGTGCGTGGCGCTGCCAGACGCACGGCGACTGGACGCGGGCCGACATGACCGAATACCGCCGGCGGCTCAGCACGCTGGCGCGGCTGGAGGGGATTCCATTGGGGAAGTCGGTGCGGCGGATCGACCCTCATTGTTAGATGGATCTCCGCTCCTGCGGACCCGTGACCGGCCCGGGCAGGTTACCGACCGCCCGTTCGCCAACGCCCTAACGGCCGACGCTTCGTAGGGAGCTCAATGTCTTAAGTCTGTCGAGAGCACCGCCAGCACCTCGCCTACGTGGGTTGCCGGGTCGACGTTCTCCATCACCTTCGCAACGGTCCCGTCTGCGTCGATCACGACGGTCGAGCGCTTGTAGAACCGTTTGTCGGAGGACTGCTCGACGCCGAAGGCGTCGCCGAGGGCACGGTCGGAGTCAACGAGAAGTGGGAACGGTAGCTCGAACTTCTCCCTGAAGGCCCTGTGCGACTCGGCGTCATCGGTGCTGACGCCGAAGACCTCGGCGCCGCGAGCTCGGAACTCATCGAAGACGTCACGAATCGCGCACATTTGCGCTGTGCAGCCGGATGTGTCGTCCTTCGGATAGAAGCAGAGGACGACTGACTTGCCCTTCAATTCAGCCAGTCGGACCGTACGCCCATCGTCGGTCTCGGCCTCGAACTCCGGGGCCGGGGTTCCTGCGGCGATCATGCAGCCTCCCAGCAGTCACCGGTCAGGTCGAAATCGGCTGCGGGGCGTTCGTGAGCGATCATGACCGGATGCTAACGGCGCATCATGTCAACGCATTCCTCGTGCTCGCGGCGGCGTTCGGCGCGGCCGCGGTCACCGGCTGGGCGTATTATCGGAGAACGGCGGTGCGGGGAATCGGCACGCACCTGATCGCGCTCGTGCAGACCCTGCTCATCGCCCAGGTCGGGCTCGGGCTGCTCCTTCTCTCCGACCACCGGCGTGCGCCACACCAGCTCCACTACCTCTACGGGACGCTCTCGCTCGCGGCGGCGCTCGCCCCCTGGATCTATCCGCAACGGGATCCTCGGGCCCGGCTCGCGTTGTGGGCCGGAGCTACGCTGGTCGCAGGAGCGCTCGCCGTACGGGCGTACATGACAGGAGCATGAGCTTTTTCTCTCGCATGAACCCGACGGTTCGCGGCCTTGGGATCGTCGCGCTGATCGCGCTTGTCGTGGTCGTGCTCAGGCTCCAGGCAGGACTGGCCGTCATTTCGGCCCTGATCAGCATCGCGTTCATCGTTGCGATCGTGTTCTTCGTGTACACCGTCTGGCGCCGCAACCGGTCGGACATCGCAACGTGGTCGATCCGGGCGCGTGTCACGTTCTATGGCGCAGCCGCGCTGATCGTCGGCGACATCGGCGTGCGCTGGTGGTACGGCTCGCGGGGCTATCAACTCCTCGCGTTCGTCGCGGTGATCGTCATCTGTGCCTTCGCCATGTATCGCATTTGGCGCGACCAGCACACCTACGGGATCTGAACGACGGAGAGGAGCAGCGACTTGTCGGTGCCGCTGCCGATGCCCAGGTCGCCGATCCCACCGATCACGACGCCGATGCGGAGACGCGGGCCGAGGCGCCGTCCAGGGCGTCCAGGGTGGCTCGGATCTCCGCCTGCTGGCCGACGAAGATCGGCGTGTCACGCTCCGTGTAGGCCGAGGCCTCGGTCTCCCGCAGCGCCAGCATCAGGTGCATGAAGTCAGCCGGCTCCTCGCACTCAAAGGCGGTCATGAACTCCTGGTCGTCGATCCCGAACGAGTACGTCGTGTGGTTCTGGATCGAGGGGAACTCACCACCGATGCGAATGTGTTCATCCATCGCCGCCTGCCGCATCGCCGGAGTCAGCGCGTACCACGGGCGCACCTTCACGAAGGGATAGACGACGAGGTAAGGCTTGCCGCGCGGGACGATTTTCCGCGCCTTGCGCGCGGTCGTGTACTGCGACGCCTTCGTCGTTGCGAGGTACGAGTACGGCGTCTCGAGCCAGCCGGCGAGCGGCGTCCCGTTCAACGCTGCGCCGAGTTCTCCCAGATCCTCGTACCGCTCGGTGATCTTCCAGAGGAAGAAGTCGCAGTCCGGGCGGACGCCGGTCACGGTATAGGCGCGCAGTTCCAGCCGACCGGCCCAGTCCTCCACGACCTCGGCGAAGGCGTCTTTCGCGGCCGTGCGCGCCTCCTCCGGCAGGCGCCGCCAGGCCGGATCGACTCGGTAGAATGTATACGCGACGTACTGGCCGCCCATGCGAGCCATGCTAGCGAGCTACGAGGAGACCGTGAACGGGGCCGTGCGCGTCAGTACCGGCGCTGCGGCCGGGTTCACGGCGGCGTAGAGGCTGGCACGAATTTCGTAGCGGCCAGGGCCAGGAGACCCGAACGCGATCCTCCTTGGGCTGCCGCCGACTGCGAGGCCGAACACAGCCCGGACAGGAGTCGACGGCAGGCGGACGAGCTGTGCCGTATAGCTGCAATCAATGTCGCAGCGCAGGCGGGCGCGGAGTCCGCCGGTCAGTTCGGCTGCGGGCCTGAGGTGCAGCCCCTGGCACTGTGCGACGATTCCGCGGTGCGCCTCGTCCAAGGCGGCCCGCGTCGGCGCGAGGCTCGCCTTCGGCCTCCCGTCCGCGTAATAGAGGCCCGACTGCCAGGTTGCGAGGTCGGTCTCGTCGACCGAATGGAAGAGGAAGAGGCCCGCAACGTTCGGCTGGCAGAAGGCGAGGCGGATCGCCTGGCGGTAGTAGTCCGCCTGCGTCCCCTCGTCGACCGGGGGGATCGTCGCCGGCTCGGTGCCCGTGTAGAAGGAAGCCTTCGCCGCCGGGATCTGCGTCTCGACGCCAAACTCGTCGTAGACGATCGGCAGCGTCGAGCCCTTCTGTCCGGTGCCGTCGAACGCCGCTGCCAGGAGGCCCACGAGCTTGTCGTAGTCGGCGATGGCGATCGACGTCGTCGTGTCGTGCAGCCCGGCGACCGGAGCGACGCTCGAGTTGTCCTCGTACGGGTGGAACGCGAGCGCATCCATAAGCGGCCTCGTGCGGCCGCTCGCGCGGTAGGCGGTGGCCAGGTCGCGGATGAACACGGTCGGGGAATGCGTGTCGCGTCCTGTCCCCGGTACGTCCCCGCCACGGGGCGAGATACCGCCGCCGAGCACTTGCACCGTCGGGTCGACCGCCTTGATCGCGTCGTAGGTGCGCGCCAGCAGGCGCTCGTAGACGGGAGCGGCCGCGTCGGAGCCGTCGGCGTTGAACTGGGGGAGCCAGTAGCGGTTGAGGTTGGGCTCGTTGCCCACGATGAACCGGCGGATGCTGGGGAGCTGCTGTGCCAGCGAGGCGGTGAACGCGGCGAAGTCGGCTTGCTGCTCGTCCGTCAGTGGCGTCGTGCGGCTCCCGAACTGCGTCACCGTCAGGACCACTTCGACGCCGCTTAGCCTCGCCGCGTCGACTGCATTCTGCAGCGGCGCCAGCTCGGCCGGCGCGAGAGCGGTCTGGCCGGGCGCCCAGACCTGCGAGACGCGGACTGCGGTGAAGCCCGCCAGGCGCAGCAGAGTCATGTCCGCCTTCGCTGCCACGAGTGTCGGCTGGCGGACGTCGTCCTCGGTCGCGCCGAGCAGCATCTGCGGCCCCCCGGCGCGGGCGACGGGGACGAGGACGAGTGCGGCCGTGAGAACGAGCACGAGTCTCTTCATCTTGGGGCCAAGGTACCGAGGCAATGTTTGGCCGAGGTGAAGGTCAGTCGCCAATGGGGGTTGTGCCCTGACGAGACCTGGTTCGCCGTCTACCGTCAAGGAAAGGCCCGCTGGTCGCCTCATCGGCTTCGGTAAGCGCCCGTTGGCAGTCTCGACAGACCCCGGGGAGTCAGCGCTCGGCGGCTTTTGATGGCCGTGGGGGCTCGTGCGATCTCAGCCGTGAAGGCGTCGGCCTCACCCGCGACCATGCCGCTGATTTGGAGGTATTGGCGACGTTTTCGCACGACGCGTTCACGCGCGTTCGAGCTCCTGTTCGTAACGGACGCGGTGGACGTCCAGCGTTTCGACGAGGGTACAGAGCAGATGCTGGATCTGACGCAGGCGCTTTGTCGCCTCCGTCTGCGGTAGCTCGGCGCGCAGCTGGTCGAGCCATGGGGTGAAGAGTTCATCGCAGCGGCGCTCGAAGGCAGCGAAGCCCATCGACAGGATCCTCCCGTGCTCCTCGACGATCATCAGCTCCCCTATCGCGCGCTGCTCGTCAGCCCAAATCATCATCGCGGGGCCGTAGTCGTCGCGGAGGAACTCTCTGGCGATGTCCGATTGGAGGTTGGCGACTTGGCGTGTGTGTTCGGCCTCGGGGAAGCTCAGGAACTGGATGTCGCGTCGCAGGATCTCAGTCCAGCCGAAGTACTGGGCGAGGCGGAAGAGCGTCGTACGGAGCGCGACCTCGCTCCGCGCGTGCGTACCACCGAACTTGCCCAGGAAGTCGAGCCGCAGGATGTTGTAGAGCCTGCTCTGCAGGTCGAACGCAGCCACCGCAAGCGGCTCGCGGTACCGCGCCAAGACGTCTTCAGCGCGGAACTCCTGGTCGATGCGCGCCTCCCGGCGGTGAAGCTCGGCGGAGAGGTCCGTCTTGAGGCGCTCCAGGCGCTGGTTCGCCTGTGCCTGCCGGATCGCGACGATGGCGCTGACGAGCGCGGCGAAGACGCCGGCGGCGAAACCGATCCATGCCGCTGCCAAGGGCTACCCCGGCCTCATGCGGAATCACCGGCGATGCCGCCTGCGGCGGTCGGGATCCTCAGCCGCTGCGGAAGTCGCCTGCTCCCGCCGGGAGGAAGCGGTGCGACGAGCGCGGAGGCGCGAGGCCGGCCCGTGCCGCCCGCGACGACGGGGATGGGCACGGATGTGCCGCGGATCCTCACCTGAGTCGCCTCAAGCGACTCTGTCGCCGATGAGGTCGATGACGAGTGACTCGACGGGAAGTGGGTCGCGTTCGCCACGTTGTTCGCGTAGCTCGCCTCAGCACCCTGTTTCCCGCCCCGGTTGACGGGGGCGGAGAGGCGGGTGACGACCGCGGCGAGTGCAACGAGGAGGAGACGAGGACGCTCGCGCCCGGCTTCAGGGCCGGGACGGTGAGCGTCGCGTAGGCTTTCGCGCCCGTCAGCCTGACCACAATCCCAAACGCGCGCGCGTCTCCGACGTTGTGGATCGGCCGTCTCACGGACAGTCGGCCGTCGGACGTCCGCTTCGCCGACACAGCGTCGAGCGCGAGATCGAGCGTGGCACATGGAAAAGGAGTACCAACGACTCGTAGCTCGGCGCAACGACCATCCGGCCGTCCGGGCTGAACGCTGCGCTCTCCGCGCTGCCGGGCTGCTCCAACGTCGAGAGGAGGCGCGCACGCCAGTTCCAGACCTCGGGGTTGCCGGCCCTACCGTTCGTAACGATCAGACCGCCGTCGGGACTGAAGTCGGCGGTTCGCAGACCTCCGTCAGCATGGCCGCCGAGGAGCGCAAGCCGACGGCGGGTGCGAAGGCTCCAGATTCGCGCCGATCCGTCCTGGCCTGCAGTGACCAGCCGTTCGCCGGAGGCGTCGAAGGCTGCGTCGTAGGCCGTGCCGATCTTCGACGCGCGGAAAACCGTGACGATGTTCTTCGCCTTCCAGTCCCACACGCGGGCCCCTCCGTCGTCGCTCGCGGTCGCAAGAAGTTTTCCGTCGGGGCTGAAGCTCGCGCTCCGGACGACGCCGTCCACTTCGAGGTTGGCGACGAGCTTTCCGGCCCTCCAGGCCCAGATGCGGGCGAGTCCGTCGTCGCCGGCCGTCACGACGCGAGTGCCGTCCGGGCTGAACGCGACGTCGTCCAGGCCTGTCCCGTTCGCCTGCAGATCCGCGAGTACCCGGCGTGTGCGCCAGTCCCACACGCGCACCATTCCGTCGTCGGTACCAGCGGTGACGACGAACTTGCCGTCGGGACTGAATGATGCGGCGATGAGAGGCTTTCCGGCTCGCAGTACAACCGGGGCCCGGCTGGGGTGGCGGACGTTCCAGATGCGCGCCGTCTTGTCGGCGCTCGCCGTGACGACGTGGGTGCCGTCGCGGCTGAACCGGGCGCTGTAGACGACGTCGGTGTGCCCGGCGAGAACCGCGACGACATCGGGAGCGCTCTGCGCTTGGGCGATCTGGAGCTTCCGTTGCACGTCGCTCGTCTTGTCGGCCTGCAGTCGCCACAGGGCCAGGAAGCTCGCAATCCCCGCGAGGGCGAGGATTCCGACGCCGACGAGGACTCGCCGAAGCAGACGCCGCTTCCGCTCGCGGACCGCGTGCACCTGTGCGCGGATATGGCGTGCTCTCCAGTCGAGGATCGGTGCTGCCAGCACGTCGTGGTAGATCTCGTACTTGTCCTCACCGAGCGGGCGGAGGATCCTGACATCCCCGGCGGAGAGCCGGTTCAGGACCTCCGACACGCGCGCCTCGGGAAGGGCCCCATACTCCGCGAGGTCGGGCAGCCTGTGTGCGATCTTCGTCCCGGACGGAGTGACGAGATAGTGGAAGACGGCCGCCGCCCCGTCACGGTCGGCGAGCGGCAGCGTGCCCATCGTCGAGTCCAGGTGGGTGCGCACGATCCGCTCAGCGCCCCCCAGCTGCTCGAGCGTCTGCAGGCGCAGCAGTTGCGCGGCCGCACCCGAGCGGCGGTGTTCTTCCTCCCACAGGCGCGAAAGCACGAGCTGGAGATACGGTGCCTCGACGCCGGTTCCGGCACTGGTGGGGGAGCCCGCGGCAGTTGTGGCGAGCGAGACCTTTCCGGCGGTCACCTGGTCGAGTACCGCCTCGACGAGCTGTGGCTCCGGCTCGATCTCCTCGCCGGGCACCGCTGCGACCCGGTTCCAGCGCTGGAGCGGTGCGACGATCGCTTCGCGAGCGGCGTCCCGATCGAGGTGCTCGAGCCGCAGTAGATGGTCGAGCAGGCCGGGGACGTATCCATCGAACCGGTCGAGGTTTGCGAGCGCATCCTCGCGGATCGAGAGCAGCCAGTGGATGCGGCCCTCGCGGCGGCGCAGTGCGTCTCCGATCTGCTCGAGCGCGGATCCGTCGGGGCGGTCGTGGTAGACGAAGAGCTCCTCGAGCTGGTCGAGGACGACGAGGAGTGGGCCGTCGATCTGGGCCGACCAGGCGCCGAGGGCGTCGCCGAGCGATCCTTCCGGTCGGTCGCGAACGAGATCCGCCGCGATCGCGCCGGCAGAGGCGGTGACGGCGTCCCTCAGCGCGGCCACGGGGTCGCCGCCGCTCCAGGCGGAGAAGACGACCGGGAGGAGGCGCGGCGCCGCGCGGAGAGCGACGTCTTCGCGCGCCTCGTCGACGAGCCGCCGCATGAGGCCCGCACGAAGGACGGAGCTCTTGCCGACGCCGCTCGCACCGTACAGGACCGTGATCCGGTAGGCACGCAGGTTGTCGCCGATCACTTCGCACCATTCGTCCCGGCCGAAGAACCACTCGGCGTCGGACTCTCCGTAAGGCACGAGCCCCTGGTAGGGAGAGCGCCGCACGGCGTCGACCCTGCCCATGGTGTCCGCGGTCACAGCGCTCACGCGAGATGCTCGCGCATCCCGTCGACCCAATCCTCGAGCGCGATGTCGACGATGTCGATCCGCTGCGTCGCCCAGAAACGTCGGTCGATCTCGCCGGGGTCGAGCTGGATCGACCAGCCGCCTGTGCTGATTCCTTGCTCCGACCAGATCTGGCGCAGGATCACACGCAGGTTCCAGTCGCGCATGGAGTAGCCGAGGAACAACAGGTCGCTCTCGCGGATCCTCCGCATGAGGTACGCCGGTACCAGCGCCCGCACGCTCTCGCCCGCGAGGTAGTCGATGTAATGGTCCTCGGTCACGACGAACGTCTCGCGATCGCGGTCGACGTCGACATCGCCGTGGATCTTCAAGATCACCGACCGCCGCTCCAGGGCGAACTCACGGTACTTCGCTGGGTCGTCGATCGTCACCCGCTCACCCTCCGGCCGCCGATGCACGAACCGCTGCTCCTGCCGCCGCGTCTCATAGATCACGACGTCGACCGGCTCGTCCGCCTCCCGGAACGCGCGCTCGAGCACGTCGTCGTAGTTCGTCGTCAGCAGTAGCTGTCCGCACACCGGGCGCTCCTGGTTCCGTAGCGTCCGCGGCAGCTCGGCGAGGAAGCGGTGAAGCTTGTTCGGTTGATACTGGCGGCTGAAGACTGTGTGCAGTTCGTCGACGAGCGCGCGCGGGCTGCCGGCGAGATCGACCCACTGCGAGACGCGCAGCAGGTCGCGCCGGCGTTCCGGGTACGCGTACGCCTCCGCGAGGTAATTGGCCAACTCGGCGCCGCTCGGCAGATAGCCGTCATGCTGCCAATCCGCTCCGTCGGGTCGTTCGCAGAGGTTCGCGCCCGCCCCGACGAACGGAACGACCGAGCCGGTACCAAGCCGCCTCGCGACGATCTGAAAATGCCGAGTGAGAGCTGTGTTCGCAGCCACCGTGGATTCGACACTAAACGGCGGAACACCTCCTGCTCAAGGGCGGCTCGATCCGTTGGAGACAAACTGAGGCGACGGGAGCCTGGTTGCGTGGCGAGCCGTTTCGATCGGCCGCGCCGAACCGAACAACGTGGCCGGTTCCGTCCTGCTCAACTTCGGCGCGAGCTCTCCCTCGCCCGGGAGGTGCGCGCCGCGACGGCTGCCCCGCTGCCTTGCGTGGTTCAGTTTGACCAGTCGTGCCCAGGCGCCGCGGCGTGAGCATTACCCGGCGTAGATCCGGCGAGCAGGTCGGCGGTTCCGGAACACCCTTCGTGATTTCCAGCGTCGACGCCTCCCGACCACCAATCCGTCTTCGGTCAGAGGCCAGCCGCCCCGAACCGGGAGCGGGTCTGAGCGAGCACCGGAGCCGGAACCCGCCAGAAGCGGCGAGACGAGCCATGCGAAGAACGTTGGGGCTGCGACCCCGCAGCTCTTCCCGTGGACGCAATGACGGCGCCGCCTCATCGGTCACCTCGTCAAGACGCCCCAGCGTATGCCCGCGGAAGGTTAAAGCTCCGTCGGAAAGCCGCCGATAGAGCGAGCGGGTCGCGTCTTCGTTCAAGAGCCCCGCCGGGGCAGGAAAAAGGGGTTGGTATGCGCAGGGTGTTACAAGCGGCAATTGTGGCCGCAGGCGTCTTCGTGTTCCCGGGAGGCGCCAGCGCCACTCTTGTGAGTACCTCCGCGTCGACGACTTCGACCAGCATTACCGTCACGGGTGCGCGGTCCTGCACATACAACGGACAGGTCTTCGTCCAGCTGCTTGACGATTCAAGCTTCGGGAATACCTACGAGGAGGCGCAGTTCGTCACGGTCGGCAGCAACGGAAGCTTCACTGCCACGTTCCCGGGTGTCAATCCGCTCTTCTCCTTCGGATCGAGCATCACTCCGAGCACCACCTACGACTGGTTCGTATCTGACGGTTGCAGCTGGGTCAATGGCAGGATCACGACGGCAGCAACGAGCTCGGCAAACCCGCACACAAACGCGCAGCCCCTCTGCTTTGCCAAGGTCGACGGGACGGCTGGTATCTCCACCACCGCCGACATCGGCGAGGCGAGGCTGCTGCTCAGCCAGGGCTACTGGAGCCCCTATGCGGTCAAAGCGTCATTCTCATCCTGGAGCGGCGATGAGCCAGCGCTGACCTGTGTTGGCACACCGTCCGGCATGTTCACCGACCACAACAGCGACGTCTTCAACGCGAGCGATGACTCGGGCCTCGCCAGGTTCTTCCGTGGCAGCGAGGGTGTCTTCGAGATCTCCGCGTCGTAAGGCGCGGCATCGGACTTTGGCGGGGGGGTCGGTATTCGGGCCGACTCTCTGCCTGCTCCGAAGCCTCCGCCGCCGAGAGGTCTACCGGTCTGTCGTCTTCCGCGGAGTCCACGCTCGCGGTGTTACACGCCTCGCGTCCGCCGTTCGAGCTCCTCCCTGACGGACTCCGCGTAGTCCAGCGCGCTCCGAAGCGCGCCGCGGATCAGTCCCGCGAAGAGGAATACCTCGTCCGCCTCGACGTCGGTCTTGGCGTCGCGCAACCGTTGCCCGAGCTCCTCACGGAGCTCGACGGTCAGGGAGTCCAGCCGCGCGACTAGGTCACCACCGTCGCCCCGAGAGTCCATGCGAGCGCCACTGTACGCGATCGGGCTCCTTCTCCCTTGCGGGCAATCGCCTACACTCGATCTATGCAGATCTGCCCCAGCTGCGGCGAGGAGAACCCGGCTCGGTTCCGGCTGTGCGGCTTCTGCGCAACGCCGCTCGCATCGGCCCAGATCCGGCACGAGGTTCGGAAAGTCGTCACCGTCGTGTTCTGTGACCTGAAGGGCTCAACGAGCCTCGGCGAGGCGCTCGACTCCGAGTCGCTCCGCGAGGTGATGTCGCGGTACTTCGACGAAATGCGCGGCATCCTCGAGCACCACGGTGGGACAGTCGAGAAGTACATCGGCGACGCGATCATGGCGGTGTTCGGTCTGCCCCGGATCCATGAGGACGACGCGCTGCGAGCCGTGCGGGCAGTGCACGCGATGCAGGAAGCGCTTGCGACGCTGAACGAGGAGCTCGAGCAGCGTTGGGGCGTGCGGCTTGCAAATCGCACCGGCGTCAATACCGGCGAGGTCGTCGCCGGTGATCCCACGACCGGGCAGCGCCTCGTAACCGGCGACACGGTCAATGTCGCGGCGAGGCTCGAGCAGGCCGCCCCTGCGCTCGAGGTGCTGATCGGGGAGCCGACCCACCGGCTCGTCCGCGGTGCCGTCGAGGTGGAGGCAGTCGAGCCGCTCGAGCTCAAAGGCAAGTCAGAGCGGGTCCCGGCCTATCGGCTCGTGTCGGTGCTGGCTGGCGACGAGGCTGCCTTGCGCCGGCGCGAGGTTCCGATCATCGGACGCGAGACCGAGCTCACGAGCATTGTCGAGCTCTTCGACCGTGTCGTCGACGAGCGGCGGTGCCGGACGGTGACGCTCCTCGGTGACGCCGGCGTCGGCAAGTCGAGGCTCGGGGAGGAGGTGCTCGTTCACGTCTCGCCTTCTGCGACGATCATCCGCGGGCGCTGCCTGCCGTACGGCGACGGCATCACGTTCTGGCCCCTCGTCGAGGCGGTGCGCGAGGCGGCCGGCATCTCCGACCGCGACCAGGTCGAGTCCGCCCGCCGCAAACTCGCCGAGCTTGCCGCGCCGGGCAACGAAGACGTCGTGGCGCGCGTGGCTGCCGCCGTCGGCCTCTCGGACGCGCAGTTCCCGGTTCCGGAGCTCTTTTGGGGCGTGCGCAGGCTGTTCGAGCTCCTGGCCGAGCGACGGGCGCTCGTCGTCGTCATCGAGGACCTCCACTGGGCCGAGGGCACCTTCCTGGACTTGATCGAGTATCTCGGCACGGCCCTCGACGCTGCACCTGTCTTGCTGCTCTGCAACGCGCGGCCGGCCCTGGTCGAGTACCGCCCCGCCTGGGCAACCGCATCGAACGCCGCGTGCTTCGAGCTCGGGCCGCTCGGCGCGGCGGACAGCGCGCGCGTGGTGGAGAACCTGCTCGGCGACGCGGAGCTCGAACCAGCCGTGCGCACCAGGATCGTTGAGGCCTCCGAGGGGAATCCGTTCTTCGTCGAGCAGCTCCTCTCGATGATGATCGACGAGGGCCTGATCGAGCTCCAGGACGGGCACTGGCGCGCCCCCGGGAACCTGCCGCTGACGACGATTCCCCCGACGATCCAGGCACTGCTTGCAGCGCGCCTCGACCTCCTCGACCACGAGGAACGCGTCGTGATCGAGGCCGCCTCGGTCGCCGGCTACGTCTTTCCCGAGGATGCGATCCGACACCTCGTTCCCGACGTGCTCCGAGATCGGGTCGGCGACAAGCTCGCTGCGCTGAACCGAAAGCAGCTCGTGCGCCCTGATCCCGCCGAACGAAGCATCGAGGAGGCTCACCGCTTCCTGCACGCGCTGATCCGCGACACGACCTACGGAGGGCTGCTCAAACGTGGGCGCGCGACGCTCCACGAGGAGTTCGTTCGCTGGGCCGATCGAGTCAACGGCGACCGCGCGCGGGAGTACGAGGAGATACTCGGGTATCACCTCGAACAGGCGCACCGCTATCTGGCGGCGCTCGGGCCGCTAGACGAGCATGGGTGGGCTGTGGGCGCCGATGCCGCGCGCAGGCTCTCTTCGGCCGGAGCACGCGCGCGCAACCGGGGCGACCTGTCGGCGGCTGCCAATCTGCTCGAGCGCGCAGCTGCGCTCCTGCCGCAGCTCGATCGAACGCGCCTCGCCCTGCTGCCTGACCTGGGCTCGCTGCTCATCGACCTCGGACGCTACGACGACGCGCGCGCGGTGCTGGGCGACAGCATCGCGGCGGCCCGCGAGGTGGAAGACAGATGCCTCGGCGCCGAGGCGACGCTCTTCAACCTGCTGCTCCAGTTGCGCGCGGGTGAGACTGAGCAGTGGATCGAACGGGCGGTTCCGCAGATCGAGGTCGCGATCGATGTCTTCACCGAGGCCGGCGAGGACGTGCGGCTGGCGAAGGCCCACCTCGTTCTCGCGTACGTGCACGGGACCGCTTGCCGGTACGGTGAGGCTGCAGACGCGTGCGCGCGCGGTCTCGAGCACGCGCGGCGAGCCGGGAGCGGGCCGGAGCAGCGCGCAAACGCGACGAGCTACGCCCTCGCCGCCTGCTGGGGCCCGACACCGATCGAGGAGGCAGTCGAGCACTGCGAGACGATCCTCGCTCAGGTTTCCGAGAACCGGCTCTCGGCGGCGTGGGTGGTCTGTCTCCTCGGCCACCTGCGGGCGATGCAGGGAGACTTCGAGCAAGGTCGCCAGCTCCTGCAGGAGAGTCGAAGCCTGATCGAGGAGCTCGGTGGGCAGACCTGGCACCTCGCCTGGACCTCGCTCTCCGCCGCCCGGATCGAGATGCTCGCCGGCGATCCCGGGCGGGCAGAGGTTGCGCTCTCGGACGCCGCCGAGTCCCTGGACCAGATGGGCGAGCGGTACCTCCTTTCGACGGTGACCGCGATGCTCGCGCGGGCGGTCTATGCCCAGGACCGGCTCGATGAGGCGATCGCGCTGACACAGCGGGCGCAGGAGCTCGCCGGCGAGGACGACGTCGAGACGCAGGCGTTGTGGCGCTCGGTGCGGGCCAAGTCGTTTGCGCGGTACGGGCGGTTCGACGAGGCGAAGATGCTCGTGCAGGACGCACTGCAGATGGTCCTCGCCACCGACTCGTCGGTCATGAAGGTCGAGGCGCTCGTCGACCTCGGCGAGGTCTTGAGAGAGCTCGGTGACGATACGGCGGCGTGGGCGTTCCGCGAGGCGCTCCAGCTCGCTGAGCGCAAGGGAAACCTCGTTGCCGCCGCGGAGGCGCGGACGCAGCTCGGCCGGCTGCAGGAGCAGCCGGCCGAGGCAGGCTGATTCGAGAAGGTCCTTCTAGCCGGCGGAGCCCCAGCCTCCGTTGGACGCGCCCTGGGCCCGGATCGTGATGTCGCCGGTCTTTTTGTTGACTGAGCTCGAGATCACGCAGTCGCCCGTCGCCGAGTCACCCGTGTCGGTCTGTCCCGAGCTGCAGAGCGGGACGATCCGCACGACGGCGTCGTCTCCGATGTGGAACACGGTGATCTTGTTGACAGTGATCTTCGCCACGCTCGGGCCGAACACGGAGAAGGTCATGTCCAGCGCCGATGCACAAGCCGTCGTCAGCGACGAGCAGGATGGGAAGGTGGCTCCGACCTTGACCGTCGACAGCTCGCCAATGCAGGTCAGTCCTTTGCTCGTGATCAGCGACGGGCACGTGGAGGCCGTCAACGGCGCGCCCTCGCTCAGGGTGACCGGCACCCCCTTCGCGGTGGCCGGAACGACGGCCTTTGTCGACTGAACATTTCCGTCCGCGAGGGTCGGATCGGTCTCGAGCAGTGTGGAAACGCCCGGATTCGTGAAGCTGTTCATGGCGTCGGTCGCGGTCGATGTCAGCGGTGTCACGACCGGCGTCGAGCCGTTCGACGCGAACGTGTCGGTGTGGCTCGCCGTGGGCTGCGAGTCGTTCAAGCCCTCTTCGACAAAGAGCGCTGCGACGTTGGCAAGCGCCGATGCGTCGTTCGCGTCCGTGTCCGCCTTGGCCGGCACCTGGATCACAATCTGGAGGTGCCTGGTGGCGGCAGGTGGCAGCGAGCCCAGATCACAGCTGACACCTTCCTTCGGGAACGCAGCCGTTCCTCGATAGGTCGCAGTCGGGCAGTCGCCGCTGACCGAGACGACCGTGGCCCCGGCGAACGCCGAGTCGTGACAGGTAGTGGCATCCGTGCACGTGACCGGCTCGCTGATGCGGGCGTGCGTGAGCACATTCGTGTCGGACGGATCGCGGGCGACGTCGATCGAATAGCTGACATACGTCGCGATCGGAGTGCCCGACGGGTCGCGAAGCGTGTTGGTGTAGGCGACCGGCAGACCTGCCGCCGGCAGCACGCTCTCCGTCACGGTGAGCTTCGGGCTCGCTGCCGTGGCTCGAGTCGCGCCGCCTCCGAGCATGGAAAGCAGAACGGCAGCGACGATACCGACGGTCAGCCGTGCCAAGAAACGGTTCATCTCGTATCCTCTCTCTCCGGTCGCCCCCCTAAATGCCCAGAGGGCAGAGGGACCTCGTCTACGCCGGAGGATGGTCGCACTGTTCGCGGGAAAGTTCAACATCGCGGCACCGGGCTAGGAGCGGGCCGAGCGGATTCACCGGGCGACAGCCTGGTTCGGATCGGTGGGCAGCGCGCCGCTCGATCTGCTGCCCGGGGCTGCGATCTGTCCCCAGGGAGGGAGTGGACTCTCGCCGCAGGCAGCCCCTTCGGTGCGAAAGCGTCGGTGCGGCGAGCTATATGCTGCTGTTCGAATCGGCAAGTTCTCGCCTGTCGCGGCGGCCTCGACCTCCGCCGTCCACGCCTGAGACACTGACAGCCTGCCGCCGCCGGCCACGCGAGGCCTCTCTCGCGGTTCGCCAGAGGCCGACGGCCTCTTGCTGAAACTGGGTGATGCAAACCCGCTCTCGCCGATACTACGATCGTGCTGATGCGGATGCGCAAGGACGCGAAGATGGAACGGCTGAAGGAAGTCCCGCTGTTCTCGCGGTGCACGAGGAAAGAGCTGGCGGCAATCGCGGCAGAGGCGGACGAGCTGACCCTGCGTCAGGGCAAAGAGCTCACGCGACAGGGAGAACGTGGCCGCGAGTTCGTCATCATCATCGACGGATCTGCCGACGTGATTCAGAACGGCCACAGGATCAACCGGCTTGGATCCGGGGACTTCCTCGGTGAGATCGCGCTGATCGCAGGTGCTCCTCGCACGGCCACGGTCGCCACAACATCGGAGACACATGTCCTCGTCTTGACCGATCGCGCCTTCAGACGCGTGACGAATGAGGTGCCGTCTGTCCAGAACAGCGTTCTGAGGGCCCTCGCGGAGCGGCTGCAGGCAGACGCGCTCTGAGCGTGATCGTCGCATCCGGGTCGAGATGACGAGGCAGGCTTCGGTCGTCCGGTCTACGCGGACCGCTCGACTCTGGCGTCGCTCGTCTTTTGGGCACGCCGCGGGGGTTCAGGTGGAGGTTGCGGGTGCCGGAGTGATTCGTTGACGGAGAAAACCCGATCTCTGCGAGCTCGTGGGATCTCCTCGTCGTCCTCTCGTCGGCGTGATCCTCGTCTCGGGCAAGGCTGGTCGCCGGCTGCGATTGCTGGGGCAATCGCCGCGATTCCGGCCCATCGTTCGTCGGTCGGGCGGAGCTGAAGCGGGCAGCCTCTGCGCCGAGGGGCACCGGCTGAACGGATCCGCGAAAGGTACTTTGGCCGAGGTGAGCCAACGACTCGAACAGCAGCTGAAAGAGTTGCCGGCAAAGCCCGGCGTCTACCTCTTCCGCGACGCGAACGGGGAGGTGCTGTACGTCGGCAAGGCGAAATCCTTGCGCCCGCGCGTGCGCTCGTACTTCCAGCCGCGGGGCAACGGACGGGCCCAGATCCGCCAGCTCGCCGGGCGCGTCGCGGGCATCGAGGTGATCGTCACCGGCAGCGAGGTTGAGGCGCTCCACCTGGAGCAGAACCTCGTCAAGCGCCACCGACCGCCGTTCAACGTGCGGCTACGAGACGACAAGTCGTTCCCCTACATCGCCGTGACGGTCGAGGACGAGTATCCCCGCGTGATGTTCACGCGCGAGCGCCACCGCCCGGGGGTCTGGTACTTCGGCCCATACGCGAACGCCAAGAAGGTGCGCGAGACGCTCGACGTCCTCAACCGCGCCTTCCAGTACCGGCCGTGCGAGGGGCCCAAGCCGGGACGGCATTCGGGGATCCCGTGCCTCGACTACCACATCGACCGCTGCCTCGCGCCCTGCGTCGCCTACGTCTCGAAGGAGGATTACCGAGCCGTGATCGACGGGGTGATCGAGTTCCTCTCGGGGACGACGAAGCCGATCACGCAGGAGCTAGAGCTGAAGATGCGCTCGGCCGCAGACGACGAGCGGTTCGAGGACGCTGCGCGCTACCGCAACCGGCTCTTCTCGATCCAGGGTCTCGCGGAGCGGCAGGCGGTCGAGCGACACTCCGGCGGCACGGTAGATGTGATCGGTTTCGCCCACGAGGGCGAGCGCGCGGTCGTCCAGATCTTCCCGCTCCGCGGCGGCAAGATGGTCGACAGACACAGCTTCCACCTCGAGAACGTCCGCGGGCAGGACTTGACCACGATCCTCGAGGCGTTCTTCCTCGAGTACTACGGCTCCTCGCCCAGCGTGCCGCCGCAGATCATCGTGCCGCGCGACTCAGGCGACCTCGCGGCGGTGGCCGCGTTTCTCGCCGACCGGCGCGGCGCGAACGTCGAGGTGCGGACGGCGGAGCGGGGCGAGAAGCGACGGCTCCAGGAGCTCGCGACACAGAACGCCCGGCTCGTGCTGGAGTCCCAGGCCGCACAGTCGGAGCAGCGCCGGCTGCGGCGGATCGAAGCGCTCGAGGAGCTGCGCGAGGCGCTCAACCTCGAGTCGCTCCCGATCCGGATCGAGTGTTACGACATCTCGCACGCGATGGGGCAGGACACCGTGGGCTCGATGGTGGTCTTCGAGGACGCCCATCCGAAGAAGGCGCACTACCGGAAGTTCGGCATCCGCACAGTCACCGGCGAGCCCGACGACTTCGCTTCGATGGCGGAGGTGCTCTCCCGGCGGTTCGCGCGGCTCACGGACGGAACCCGGGAGACTCACGACGAGAGCTTCGCCTCGTCGCCCAACCTCGTGGTGATCGACGGCGGCAGGGGCCAGCTCTCGGCTGCCTTGGCCGCGATGCAGGCGTACGATCTCCCGCGGGTGGCCGTGATCGCGCTGGCGAAGAGGATCGAGGAAGTGTTCGTCCCGGGGCGGGCGGATCCGATCGTCCTCGACCCGCACAGCCCGGGTTTGCAGCTGCTCCAACGACTCCGTGACGAGGCGCACCGGTTCGCCGTCGGCTTTCACCGGCAGCGGCGCGAGACGCGCGGCTTCGCGTCGATCTTCGACGACCTCCAGGGCGTCGGGCCGGCCCGGCGGCGGGCCTTGCTGCGGCACTTCGGTTCGGCCGAGGGGGTGGTCCGGGCGACGCAGGAGGAGCTCGAGGGCGTGAGCGGCGTTCCCGCGAAGACCGCGCGCCAGATCTACGCGCAGCTGCACAAGGCCGGTCGTGCCTAGTGCCTAGCACCCAGGCGGTGGTGCTGCAGTCCTTCGCCACGGCCTCCGCGAACGCCGGTGCGGCCCGGATGTGGAAGCTGCTCTCGCCGGCTTCGCAGCGCCGGCTGGGACCGTACGCGCGCTTTCGCAGCCACGCTCCGAAGGTGCCGACCGGGCGCCTCGCCATGGCCAGGGTGGTCGACGCCGTGTGGGCAGTCGGGGCGCTCTCCGGCTCGTCCGGAGCTTTTGCCGCGCCGCTGCGGCGCGCACCCGCGGGCTGGCGCGTCGAGCTCGCCGCGCCGATCCACCTGGCCCCGATCGGGACGAACGAGGTCGGCCCGGTCTCCCGCGCACCGGGTCAGCTCGCGGCTGCGATCCGCGCCGCCGGCCCCGTCGGCAAGGCGGCCATGTGGCCGGACGGTCGCGGCTTCGGGCTCGACGGAGGTGGAACGAGCCGGTCGAACATCACGGTCTTCGGTCGACCGCCCGGGCCGGTTCGCGACGGCCGGCACGTCGTGGTCGCGTTCGCAACGGCGGGGGCCGCCGCCGTCGCGCGCGCCTGGACCTTCACCCACTGAGCCGGCGCGTTCCGACGGGCCCCACGGCGGTGCTGCGGCTGATCGCGAGCCGTAACTTCGGCCTGTACTTCGTCGGCAACGCGCTCTCGGCGAGCGGGACCTGGTTCCAGAACCTCGCCGGGGCCCTGCTTGTCTACCGGCTGACGCACTCGGCCTTCCTGCTCGGCGTCCTCAACTTCTGCCAGTTCTTGCCCGTGCTGCTGCTGGCACCCTGGACCGGAAGCGCCGCCGACCGCTTCGACAAGCGGCGCCTGCTGCTCGCCACGCAGCTCGTGGCGACCGCCCTGAGCGCGGGGATCGCGCTCCTGGCCTGGGGCGGCCTTGCAACGGTGTGGCTCGTGATTCTCTTCTCGCTCGCGCTCGGTGTGACGAGCGCATACTCGGCTCCTGCCTCGCAGGCGTTGATCGGCTGGCTCGTCCCGGCCGCGGAGCTGCCCTCGGCGGTCGCGCTCAACTCGATGACCTATAACCTGGCCCGCGCCGTCGGACCCGCGCTCGCCGCCCTCTCCGTGCGGACGCTCGGGATCCCAGCTTCGTTCGCGATCAATTCCGGCTCGTACGTGCTGCTCGCAGTCGCACTGCTCGTGATTCGTCCGCGCCCGCAGCCCCGCGTGCCGCGCGATTCGACGCGGTTGCGCGAGAGCCTACGGCTGCTGCGAAGTCAACCACGCCTGCTCGCCTTCCTCCTGATCGTCACCGCCGTCGGCTTCGCCTCCGACCCGATCAACACCGAGGCGCCTGCGTTCGCGCGCGCGTTCGGACGGCCCGACACTTCGGCCGGTTGGATCATCGGCGCCTTCGGGGCCGGAGCGGTCGCAGCGGCGGTTTTCGTTGCAGGCCGCGTCGCCGGCTCGCCACGTCGCATGGCGGTGACGCTCGCCGTGCTCGCGGCGGGCGTCGTCGGCTTCTCGCTCTCGCCCTGGCTGCCGCTCGGGTTCGGCCTCCTGTTTGCGGCCGGCTTCGGCTACCTGGCCTCGAACACTTCGGCGACGAGCAGGCTTCAGCTCGAGGTCGATGAGGCCCAGCGCGGACGCATCATGGCGCTCTGGAGCGTCGCCTTCCTGGGGCTGCGCCCGGTGGCGAGCCTCGCCGACGGCGCGCTTGCGGCCGGCTTCGACGTCCGTGCAGCCGGCGTCGCCCTCGCCCTCCCTGCGGTTGCCGGAGCTCTCGTCGTAAGTTCTTACAGGAAGTTCCAGACCCGCTAACGAGCCGCGGTTAGCCTCGGCGCGTGGACTCGATCCCCGACGACCTCCGGGGGCACGCCTGGTACAACGACCTGGTCGTACGGATGCTGTCGGACGTCGAGGCGTACCTCGCGCACTGGGCCGCATTCGACGAGTATCTCGGCGAGCCCTCCGCGGGTGCTACGGCCCCGCGTCGCCGTCCGGATCCGGCTGCATGAACGGGTAACGGTGGTCGGTCGGCGCCACGAACGTCTCCTTGATCGTGCGTGGGCTGGTCCAGCGGATCAGGTTCCACATCGAGCCGGCCTTGTCGTTGGTTCCCGAGGCGCGCGCGCCGCCGAAGGGCTGCTGGCCGACGACGGCGCCGGTCGGCTTGTCGTTGACGTAGAAGTTGCCGGCCGCATAGCGAAGCCGATCCTGAGCGCGGTCGAGGGCGCCGCGGTCGCGGGCGAAGACCGCCCCGGTGAGGCCGTAGGTGGATCCCTCGTCGATCAGGTCCAGTGCCTCCTCGTACCGGTCCGGCTCGTAGACGAACGCGGTCACGACCGGACCGAACAGCTCCTCCTTCATCGTCCGGAAGTCGGGATCGCTCGTCTCGATCACGGTCGGCCGGACGAACCAGCCGTCGTCGTCGTCGTAGTCGCCGCCGACCAGGACTTTCGCTTTCCCGTTGGCGTCCCGGGCCTCGTCGATCGCCTGCTTCTGCGTCTCGAACGACTTGCCGTCGATCACAGCCCCCATGAAGTTCTCGAAGTCGGCGACATCGCCCATCTTCAGCGATCCGACCTGGTCGACGAGCCGCTCCCGCAGCTCCGGCCAGAGGTTGGTGGGCGCGAAGACGCGGGAGGAAGCGGAGCACTTCTGGCCCTGGTATTCGAACGAGCCGCGGACGATCGCCGTCGCGACCTGGTCGACGTCGGCGGAGGAGTGGGCGACAATGAAGTCCTTGCCTCCGGTCTCGCCCACAACCCGCGGGTAGTTCCGGTAGTCCGCGATCTTGGAGCCGATCGTCCTCCACATCGACTGGAAGACGCCGGTCGACCCGGTGAAGTGGATGCCGGCCAGGTCGGGACTCGCGAGCACCGGGTCGCCGACTGCGGCGCCGTCGCCGTAGACGAGGTTGATCACGCCTGGCGGCAGTCCGGCCTCCTGGAGCAGTTTCATCAGGTACCAGGCCGAGTAGGCGGCGGTCGACGCCGGCTTCCAGAGCACGGTGTTTCCCATCAGCGCCGCAGAGGTGGGCAGGTTGCCGCCGATCGCCGTGAAGTTGAACGGCGTGACGGCGAAGACGAAGCCCTCGAGCGGCCGGTAGTCGAGCCGGTTCCAGACACCGGGCGAGGAGACGGGCTGCTCCGCGTAGATCTGCGTCATGTACTTGACGTTGAAGCGCCAGAAGTCAGCGAGCTCGCAGGCGGCGTCGATCTCCGCCTGGTGGGCCGTCTTGGACTGGCCGAGCATGGTCGCGGCGTTCAGGGTCGAACGCCACGGGCCGGTGAGGAGATCGGCGGCGCGGAGGATGACGGCGGCCCGCTCCTCCCAGGGCGTGCGCCCCCAGTCGTGCCAGGCCTCGGCGGCCGCGCCGATCGCTCGCTCGACCTCCGCGGCTCCGCCCTTGTGCACGCGCGCCAGCACATGGTTCTTGCGGTGCGGCATCACGGCCTCGAACGTGTCGCCGGTGCGGACCTCTTCGCCGCCGATCACGAGCGGGATCTCGAGCTGCTGCCCCTCCATCTCGGTGATCCGGAGGCGGAGTGCGGCCCGCTCGGGGGAACCGGGCGCGTACGACTTGATCGGTTCGTTGTAGGGCTCGGGGACCCTGGAAATCGCGTGCGTGCCCATCCGACGAGTGTAGTAGAGGCGCATCCGCATGCGCGCCGCGGACGGGCCTGTACAGTCGCGTCGTGGCCGTTCGGCGCGTGGCCTACCAAGCGGAAGGCTGGGGCGTGGGCGAGCTCTGGCTCGAGCGCGGCCGGGTCGTCTGGCACGAGCTGCCCCGCCGGGACGTCTCGGCTTCCGACGCGGAGAGCGGCCACGAGCCGCTCGTCGCACGGCTGCAGGCCTATTTTGCAGGTGCGCCAACCTCGTTCGACGACGTCGAGCTCGACCTCGACTACGGCTCGCGGTTCCACGAGCGTTGCGCCCGGGCCTTGCGCTCGGTGCCGCCCGGGGAGGTCGTCACCTACGGCGAGCTCGCCGCGCTCGCGGGCGCGCCCGGGGCGGCGCGCGCGGCCGGGTCGTTCTGCGCGCGCAACCGGCTCGGCCTCTTCGTGCCGTGCCACCGGGTCGTCGCCTCGGGCGGCCTGGGCTCGTACGGCGCGCTCGGACTCGACTACAAGAAGCGGCTGTTGGAGCTCGAGCGTGCCGCTCTCTGAGGACCTTCGCGACGAACTCGCCTCGATCGCTCCGACGCGCGACTGCGACCGTTTGGCCGAACTCTCCGGACTCTTTCACGCCGCCGGTTCGGTCCACCTGCGGGGGCGTGGCCAGGTCTCCGTCCACGTCGACGTCGTCAGCTCCGCGGTCGCGCGCCGGGCCTTCAGCCTGCTGCGCGCGCTCGGGATCGAGTCCGAGATCCGCACCTACCGGCGGCCGGCGTTCGACCGGGGGATGCGCTTCCAGCTTCACGTTCCGGGCTGCCCGGACACACTGCGGCTCCTGCACGCCGCCGGCGTGCTCGACGCGTGGCACCGGCCGCTCGAGCACCCGCCCAAGCGGGTCGTCGGCCGGGGCTGCTGCCGCGGTGCCTATCTCCGCGGGGCGCTGCTCGGGAGCGGCTCTCTCAGCGGGCCGCGCGACCCGCACCTCGAGATCCGCGCCGCGGGCCGGGCCGGCGCCGAGTTCGTGGCCGCGGTCGCTGCGCAGGAGGGCGCGCGGCTGCGCGTCGTCGACCGCGCCCGTTACGCCGCCGCCTACACGAAGGGCGCGGAGACGATCGTCGACGTCCTCGGCGCCGCCGGCGCAGACGACGTCGTGCTTGCGCTCGAGGAGCGCTCCGTCGTCGCGGCCACGCGCTCGAGCGCGAGCCGGCTCGCCAACGCAGATCACGCGAATCTCGTCCGCTCGAGCCGCGCCGCCCACGCGCAGACGCAGGCCGTGCGCCGGCTGCGGGAGGCGGGACGACTCGAGCAGCTGCCGCCGCAACTGCGCGAGCTCGCCGACCTGCGTCTGCGCCACCCGACGCTCTCGCTGCGCGAGCTCGCCCGCAAGTGCGACCCACCCGCGACGAAAGCCTCGGCCTACCGCCGACTGCGCAAGCTCCAGCAGCTCGCAGAGCCATAAGCGGGGCGGACGCGGGTTTGAAAAGAACGCTAGGCGCGCGCAGGCGAGTGAGTCATACTCGAACCTGGCGGGTCCGTGCTCGTCCGGCGATGGATTCAGACCCCGTCCGTCGCCACGGTCCTGAGCGTGGTTCAACCGGAGGGGGAGGTCGTCCTCGGAGCTTCCCCTCCGGCCCGCCACTTGATCCGCCGCGGGGCCTGCCTGACTAGACTCGCCTGCGGACATCGACCTGGAGGCGGCACGAGCATGGCGACGACGAAGGTGGGGATCAACGGCTTCGGGCGGATCGGGCGGAACTTCCTTCGCTCCCACCTGCAGCGGGGCGGCGACTTCGAGGTCGTGGCACTGAACGACCTGGGCGACGCGAAGACGATGGCGCACCTGCTCAAGCACGACTCGGTGCTCGGGAGACTGGATATGGAGGTCAAGGCCGGTGACGGCGCGATCATGGTCGACGGCCACGAGCTGACGATGCTGGCCGAGCGCGAGCCGGCGGCGCTGCCCTGGGGCGAGCTCGGCGTGGAGGTCGTGCTCGAGTCGACCGGGTTCTTCACAGACCGGGACAAGGCGCAAGCGCACATCGACGCGGGCGCGAAGAAGGTCGTGATCTCCGCCCCGGCGACGGGTCCGGACATCACCCTCGTGCTCGGCGTCAATGACGGCGACTACGACCCGGCGCAGCACCACGTAATCTCAAACGCCTCCTGCACGACAAACTGCGTCGCGCCGCTCGCCAAGGTGCTCCACGACACGTTCACGATCGAGCAGGGCTTCATGACCACGATCCACGCCTACACGAACGATCAGCAGATTCTCGATCTGCCGCACAAGGATCTGCGGCGAGCCCGCGCGGCCGCGATCAACCTGATCCCGACGTCGACCGGTGCGGCCCGCGCGATCGGACTCGTGATGCCGGAGCTCAAGGGCAAGGTCGACGGGATGTCGATGCGCGCGCCGGTGCCGACCGGGTCGGTCGTCGACCTCGTCGTCCGACTCGGGCGCGAGGTGAGCGTCGCGGACGTCGTCGAGGCCTATCGAGGCGCGGCCGACCGAGCTAACTACGAGGGCATCCTCCAGTTCTCGGACGAGGCGCTCGTCTCGACCGACGTCCGGGGCTCGTCGTATTCGTGCGTCTTCGACAGCGAGCTGACGATGGTCAACGGGACGATGGCCAAGGTCTTTGGGTGGTACGACAACGAGTGGGGGTACTCGTGCCGGCTCGTCGACCTGATCGGGAAGCTGCTCTGAGGCAGCCGCGTTCCGTCCGCGACGCCGACGTCGCAGGCACCGTCGTGCTCGTCCGGTCTGATCTGAACGTTCCGCTCGAGAAGGGGCAGGTAGCGGACGACACGCGGATCCGGGCCTCGCTTCCGACCCTGGAGCTGCTGCTCGCCCGCGGTGCGAAGGAGGTACGTGTCTGCTCGCACCTCGGCAGGCCCAAGGGCAAGGATTCGGCCTTGGCGATGGCGCCGGTGGCGGAGCGGCTGAGGGAGCTGCTGCCGGACGATCGCCTCCGCGTGCTCGAGAACGTCCGCTTCGACCCGCGGGAGACCGCGAACGACGAGGGCTTCGCCCGCGAGCTCGCCGATGGCTGCCAGGTCTACGTGAACGACGCCTTCGGCTCGGCTCACCGCGCGCACGCCTCGACCGAGGCGGTCGCGCATCTGCTGCCTGCCTACGCGGGGCTCCTGCTCGAACGGGAGCTGGCGGAGCTCGGGAAGCTCCTCGGCGATGTCGAGCGACCGTTCGTCCTCGTCTGCGGCGGCGCGAAGGTGGACGACAAGCTCGGCGTGCTGCGGCAGCTCGGCGGCCGCGCAGACACCGTGCTCGTCGGCGGCAAGATGGCCGAGCAGCTGCGGGCTGAGAACCCGCTCGATTTTCCGGTCGAGCTGCCCACCGAGGTCGTCGGCGCAGCGGCATTCGAGGCGGATGCGGAGGCCGGCGTCTACACCTACGACCAGCTGCCGGACGGCTGGCTCGGCCTCGACATCGGCCCGCGGACGCGGGAGCGCTTCGCCGGCGACATTCGGCGTGCGAAGACGATCTTCTGGAACGGCCCGATGGGGGTCTTCGAGTGGCCGCGCTTCGCCGACGGAACGCGAGCGGTCGCCGAGGCTGTCGCCTCCGCCCCCGCGTTTTCCGTGGTCGGCGGCGCCGACTCGGTCCGCGCCCTCAACGAGCTCGGGCTCGCCCACCGGGTCTCCTGGGTCTCGACGGGAGGCGGCGCCTCCCTCGAGCTGCTCGAAGGCAAGGAACTCCCTGGCGTCGGCGGGATACCGTCCGGGTGATGCTGATCGCCGGCAACTGGAAGATGTTCAAGGGGCCCTCTGCCACGCTGGAGTTCCTCGCGGCCTTCGCACCGCCAGAGGGAGTCGACGTGGTCATCTGTCCGCCGTACGTTTCCCTCGCCGCGGCGGTCGAGAGCGGTGCGACTGTCTACGCGCAGAACGTCCACTGGGCGGCCGAGGGGGCATTCACAGGCGAGATCTCCGTCTCGATGCTGCTGGAGCTCGGCGTCACGGGTGCGATCGTCGGCCATTCCGAGCGGCGGCAGCACTTCGGCGAGACCGACGAGACGGTCGCCCGGCGAGCTGCGGCCGCAGTCGAGGCAGGGCTACGCGTGATCGCCTGCGTCGGCGAGTCCCAGGAGGAGCGAGAATCGGGCCAGACCGAGTTCATCCTGCGCCTGCAGACCGAGGTGATCAGGCAGGCACTCGGCGCACACGAGCGGCTCGTCGTCGCCTACGAGCCCGTCTGGGCGATCGGCACGGGGAAGACGGCCACCCCCGAGCTGGCCCAGGAGGCGCATGCCCACATCAAGTCGATCCTTGACCGGCCGGTGCTGTACGGCGGCTCGGTCAAGCCGGACAACGCCGCCGAGCTGCTCGCCCAGCCCGACGTCGACGGCGCGCTCGTCGGCGGCGCCTCCCTGGAACCCGAACCGTTCGCCGAGATTTGCCGGGCCGCGTCCCGCTCGTAGCGCTCGTCATCCTGGACGGCTGGGGGGTGGCCCCCCCGGGCCCGGGCAATGCGGTCGAGCTCGCCAGCACGCCCGTGTTCGACCGGCTCTGGGCGGCCTATCCCCATGCACTGCTCGAGGCCTCCGGCGAGGCAGTCGGCCTGCCGCCCGGCCAGATGGGCAATTCGGAGGTGGGCCACCTGACGATCGGGTCCGGCCGGATCCTCCTCCAGGATCTGATGCGCGTGAACAGGGCGGTCGAGGACGGCTCGCTCTACGAGAACCCGGTGCTCAGGTCGGCCTTCGAGCGCGGCGAGCGCGTCCACCTGCTCGGACTCGTCTCCCGCGGCGGCGTCCACTCCCATCTCGAGCACCTGCAGGCTCTGCTTCGATTCGCGCCGGAGAGGACGTGGATCCACGCGTTCACGGACGGCCGGGACGTGTCGCCGCGTTCCGCGATCGCTGACTTCGCCCGGCTGCCGGCCGACCGGATCGCAACGGTGGCGGGCCGCTACTACGCGATGGATCGAGACAAGCGCTGGGACCGGACACAGCTTGCTCTGGACGCGCTCGTCGCGGGCGCGGGGGCGCAAGCATCCGATCCGCTCGAGGTCATCCGGCAGAGCTACGCGGCCGGGATCACCGACGAGTTCATCGTCCCGACGGTCATCGCCGGGCGCCCGCGGCTCGACCCGGCACGTGACGCCGTGATCTTCTTCAACTTCCGCCCGGACCGAGCGCGCCAGCTGGTGATGAAGCTCCGCGAGCTCGGGGTCGACACGACGACGATGACGCGGTACCAGGAGGACTTCGATTGCCCGGTCGTCTTCGGTGACCAGTTCGTCCCGGAGGTGATGGCCGAAGTACTCGCCGGGCAGGACATCCGCCAGCTCCACGCCGCCGAGACCGAGAAGTACGCGCACGTCACGTACTTCTTCAACGGCGGCCGTGAGGACGCATTCGCCGGCGAGACGCGCGTCCTGGTTGCCTCGCCGCGAGACGTTCCGAGCTACGACTTCAAGCCCGAGATGTCCGCCGACGCCGTCGCCGACCGCGTCCGTCAGGAGATCGGCAAGGGCTACGGCTTCGCGGTGATCAACTTCGCCAACCCCGACATGGTCGGCCACACCGGAGCCATCCCGGCGGTGGTCGAGGCGGTGGAGACGGCCGACCGCTGCCTCGGCGTGGTCGTCGACGCGGTCGCCGCGGCAGGGGGAGCCTGCCTTGTCACCGCGGATCACGGCAACGCCGAGCAGATGCTCGAGCCGGACGGCGTGAGCCCTCACACGGCGCATACGACGAACCCCGTGCCGCTCATCATCACGGACACCGGAGTGACTCTCGAGGGCACCGGTGCGCTGTCCGATCTCGCACCCACGGCGCTTGCTCTGTTAGGCGTACGTAAATCCCTGGAAATGACCGGCCGGAGCCTGATCTGAGGGCTATACTGCGGCCCCTTGCCACTGGCGCAACCTGATCTCGGGATCCTGCGGAAGGCACAGCGAGGAGATGAGCGGGCCTTCTCCATCATCGTACGCGCATACCAGGTGCCGATCTACAACTACATCCTCCGCCTCGTCGGCGACCGCGTCCTGGCCGAGGACCTGACGCAGGAGGTCTTCCTCCGCGTCTATCAGGGGCTGCCGCGCTTCTCGCTCCGCTCGAAGTTCACGACCTGGCTCTTCCAGGTGACGAAGAACCGTGTGCTGGACGAGCTGCGCGCGGTCGAGCGCCGGCCACGCTCGGTGATGGACATCGAGGATGCGCCTCCGCTCGAGGTGGTCGATGCACCGTTCGAGCGGATCGAGGCAATCGACGCGGTGTGGCGCGCCATTCAGAACCTCAATGTCGACTTGAAGATGGCCCTGCTCCTGCGGGACATCGTCGGGCTCTCCTACACCGAGATCGCCGACTCGCTCGAGATCACGCTCGCCACCGTCAAATGGCGGATTTACAAGGCCCGGGAGGAAGTCCAGCTGGCGCTCGGCCGCGAAGGGATCACGTTCGGCTCCTCCTCGGGGCCGGTCGAAGAGCCCGTCGCGCCCGCGTCCTAGTCTGGCCGCCCGCACGAGGCAGGCGGCCGTATCGCGCCTGCCGCGCCGGGTCGGAAGCGGCCGGCACCGCGGGTCCCGTCGCGCGGCCTGCCGCGCCGATCCCCGCGTGAAGCGAGGCAGAGACCTGAGCGGCAGAGGTGAGGAGAGGCACCGGGGCGGGCTATTCCCCGCGCGACAACCGCGATGCGAGTGAGCCGGGCAGGCCCGCGTCGCGGATCTCCTTCTGGGTTGTCGGAATCGCGTAGTCGACGCGTCTGAACGAGGCAATCCCCGCCTCGAAGTCGAGCAGCAGCCACGCCGCACGCGGGTCGCCGTCGCGGGGCTGGCCGACGGAACCCGGGTTGAGGAGCCAGCGCTTGCCGGCGAGTTCGACCTCGGTTCCCGCGGGCGCGAGGCCGCCGGCGACGCCCGCGTCCTCTCGGTCGCACACGTCAAGCGCCACGTGGCTGTGCCCGACGAGCACCAGGCGGGCGCTCGTTGCGCGGAGGGTTGACCAGGCGACCTCCTCGCTCAGGACGTATTCCCAGACCGGGTCGCGTGCACTCGCGTGGAAGAGCTCCACGCCGTCTCGGGCGCCTCTCGGCTCCAGCCGGGCGAGGAAGGCGCGCGCCTGCTCGGTCAGCACCGTGCGCGTCCATTTCGCCGCTGCGGCCGCTTCGCCGGAGAAGTCGGAGATGTCGAGGGAGCCGAGCACGACGAGATCGTGGTTGCCGGCGAGGCAGAGCTCGACCCGCTCGGCGACGAGGTCGCAGCACTCGCTCGGCCTCGGACCGTAGCCGACCGTATCGCCGAGGCACCAGACGGCGTCGACGCCCTCGGCGTCGATCACGGCGAGCGCCGCCTCAAGAGCGTGCAGATTTGCGTGAATGTCGGAGATGACCGCGATTCGCATGGCGCGCGGCGCAACGTTACTCGCGGCCGTCGCGCTCTGGGTCTGGGCAGCATCGCTGCTCTGGCGCACGAGTGTGCCGCACCTCGACGTGCCCCAGCTCGACCCGCGGGCGATCTTCGGGCCCGAGCTCGTGGGCCGCGCGGAGCGGTATGACCGGGTCCTGCGGCTCGACTGGGTGCTGAGCGAGGCCGCACAGCTTGCGGCACTCGCCTTGGTGGCGGCCCGGGCCCCGAGGCTTCGGCTCGGCCTCGGGCGCATCGGCTCGGGGATCGTGCTGGCGACGCTCGCGGTGACGTCGGCCTGGGGAGCGTCCCTGCCGTTCCACCTCGCGGCGTTCTGGTGGCGGCGACACTACGGGATCGTCCACGGGGCGTCGGGCCCATGGGTGGCCGGGCAGCTCGAAGCACTGCTGACGACCGCGGGCGGTGCGTTCGTGGCCGTCGTGCTCGTCACGGCGCTGGCCGCGCCGCTCGGTCGGCGCTGGTGGCTCGGCGCCGCGCCGCTTGCGGCCGCGGCGGCGCTCGCCGTCACGTTCGCCGGTGCCTGGCTCGAGAGCGGCCACGCGCCCGGGGCGCTGCGCGACGAGGAGCGGGGGCTCGCGGCGCGCGAAGTCGTGCGCCCACCGGCCCTCGAGGTTGTTCCGGCGCCGGGCAGGACGCGTGAGGCGAATGCGGAGGCGATCGGGCTCGGGCCGAGCAGGCGCATCGTCCTCTGGGCGACGATCTTGCGGCGCCCCTTTACCGGGGCCGAGCTGCGCTTTGTCCTCGCTCACGAGCTCACCCATCACGCACGGCACCATCTTTGGAAGGGGCTCGCCTGGTTCGCCCTACTCTCGCTTCCGGTTCTGGCGCTCGTGGCCGCCGCCGTCGATCTGCGCCGCCCCGAGGCGGTCCCGCTCGCCCTGCTGATGCTGCTCGCCGCGCAACTCGCGCTGCTGCCGCTTCGGAACGCGATCTCGCGTCGGCTCGAGACCGAAGCCGACTGGCAGGCACTCCAGACGACCCGCGATCCGGCGGCGGCGCGGGGTCTCTTCATCGCCTTCGCGCGGACGAGCCTGCAACCCCCCGACCCGCCGGGCTGGGACTACGTGCTGCTCGAAGACCATCCGACCCTGCTCCAGCGGGTCGAGCTGGCCCGGGCGTGGGAGCTCACTCGCCGGGCGTCTCCGGCAGGTTCCTGATCCCCTCGCGCGTCTCCCACTTGGAGTATGCGTCCTGCATCGCCGCGATCAGCTCGCCCATAAACCGGTGCGAGATGTTGATGCGCTGGACGAACGCGCCGGGCACCTCGGTGCTCTCGGCCTCGTGCTCGATTCGGAAGAAGTCGAGCGTGAACTCGTACTGGGAGAAGCTGACGTTGGCGAAGTTGGCGTATCCCCCGGACATCTTCTCCTCGAGATGGATGTTGAGCTGCCGTTCCTGCGGGGCTTCGCCTTCCACGACTCGAGGATACTACGGCGGTGAACAGACGCCTCCGGCTACGCCAGGCCGAGCTGATGGCGCTCGCCACCCTGATCGTCCTGGGCGGCGGGACGGTGGGCTTCAGGTTGATGCTGCACGAGACGTGGCTGCAGTCGATCTACCGGGCAGTGATCACGGCGTCACTGACAGGCATCGACACCGTTCCATTGAGCGACGGTGCCCGGATCTTGACGATCGTCATGGTGATCGCAGGAATCAGCATCTTCGGCTACATCGCAGCGGCTATCGTCGAGGCGATTGCAGGCGGCGTGCTGTCCGGCGCGCTGGCGGAGCGGAGGAGGCAGCGCGCGATCGAGCGGCTCAACGACCACTTCATCATTTGCGGCTTCGGCCGCGTCGGGCGGCGGATCGCCGCCGAGTTCGATGCCGCCGGCGTCCGCTACGTCGTGCTCGACTACCGCGCGGATGCGATCGAGGCGGCGCGCGAGGGGGGTCAGCTCTACATCGAGGGCGATCGCACCGAGGACGAGGACCTGCTCCTGGCCGGGCTCGAGCGTGCACACGGGCTCGTCGCAGCATCTGACTCAGACGCGGACAATCTCTACATCGCGCTCTCGGCGCGCGCTGCGCAGCCCGAGCTGACGATCGTCGCCAGGGCATCGGACGACGACGCGGAGAAGAAGTTGCGGCTCGCCGGCGCGGACCGGGTCGTCCTTCCTTACGCGACCGCAGGCCGGGTGATGGCGAATCTCGTGCTCAGGCCCCAGGTCGCGGCGTTCCTCGACGTCGTCACGACGGCCGTCGGACCGGATTTGCAGCTCGCGGAAATCGAGGCGCGGGCCACGTGCCCCATGCGGGGCGAACGATCCGAGAACTGCGCGTCCGCCACGAGACCGGGCCGATCATCGTCGCCCTGCGGAAGGCCGACGGCACCTTCGACACGACGCCGGAGCCCGAGGCGTCGATCGACGCGGGCGACGTGCTGATCGGCGTCGGCACCCCGGAAGAGATCCGGCGGCTGGAAGACCTGTTCGCGCCACGTGAGGCCCTTGCCGGCTAAAGCGGTCCGCAGGCTCGCCGGCGAGCTCGGTGCAGTCGCGGGGTTCGCGGTCGCGCTCGAGCGTCCAGGCGACCCCACGCACGGAGACTACGCGACGAACGCGGCTCTCCGCGCCGCGGCGGCCCAGCGACGGCCGCCGCATGAGCTCGCCGAGGAGCTGGCCGAGCTGGCGCGCGGGCTCGCGTCGGTCGACCGGGCCGAGGTCGCCGGCCCCGGGTTCGTCAACCTGTTCCTCGGCGACCCGTGGTTTGCGGAGGCTTTGCGAGAGATCCTGGCCGCGGGGAATGACTACGGCGCCGGCTCGGCCGCCGCGGAGCGGATCCAGGTCGAGATGGTGTCGGCCAATCCGACAGGCCCACTCACCGTGGCCCACGCCCGCAACGGCGCCTATGGCGACTCGGTCGCACGATTGCTCGAGTTCGCCGGCGATACCATCGATCGCGAGTACTACTACAACGATTCGGGGACGCAGATGGATCGCTTCCGCGCATCCGTCGACGCCGCCCGCCGGGGAGAGGAGCAGCCAGAAGACGGTTACCGCGGGGGCTACATCGAGGATCTGGCGAAGCTCGACGGCGACCCGGTCCTGCACATGCTCCATTCGATCGAGTCGACCCTCGAGCGGTTCCGGATCCATTTCGACACCTGGGCCAAGCAGAGCGAGATCGAGGATGAGATTGAAGCCGCGCTCGCCGCCCTCCCAAGCTACGAGCGGGCGGGCGCGACGTGGGTACGCACCACCGCGTACGGCGACGACAAGGATCGAGTCGCCATTCGCTCGAACGGCGAGCCGACCTACTTCGCGGCCGACTGCGCATACATCCGGCACAAACTGGAGCAGTTCGAGCGCGCCATCTACGTGCTCGGCCCCGACCACCACGGCTACATCGGGCGGTTGAAGGCGATCGCAGCGGCGTACGGCTACGACCCCGAGCGGGTCGAGGTCCTGATCTACCAGCTCGTGCGCCTCAGCCGGAGTGGCCGGCAGACGAAGATGTCGAAGCGCGCCGGGGACGTCGTCTTCCTTGACGAGCTGATCGACGAGATCGGCGTCGATGCAGCGCGCTGGTACCTCGTCTCGCGGGGACACGATCAGACGGTCGAGATCAACGTCGACCTCGCTGCCGAGAAGACGCAAAAGAACCCGGTCTACTACGTGCAGTACGCCCACGCGCGGATCGCTGGGATTCTGCGAAACTCGGGTAACGCCAAGACGTCGCCGGATCCGCAGGGTCGGCTTGCGCCCGCTGAGCGCGACCTCGTCAAGCGGCTGACCGAGTTCCCGCAGGTCGCGGAGGAGGCGGCGGAGCGGCGCGCACCGCACGGTGTGCCGGTCTATGCGATCCGAGTCGCCGACGACTTCCACCGCTTCTACCACGACCACCGCGTGCTCGAAAGCGACGAGCAGGCGTTCCGACTCGCTCTCTGCCGGGCGACGCAGCACGTGATCGCGCGCTGTCTGGACTTGATCGGAGTCGCGACACCGGACACGATGTAGCCCCGATGGCTGACGGGCTGCTGCTGACGAACCGGGAGCGGTTGATGCTCTTCTGGGCAAAGCTGGGAGCCGCCTGCGGTGCGCCCCTGCTGCTGGTGCTCTTCGCGGTGCTAACTAACGGGCTCGCGGTCGCGGTGGCGTGCGCTGCGCTCGGCGGCCTGGCCGCGGTGTGCGTGGCGACGAGCGTCCGCACGGTGCGCGGGGCAGCGTTCGGGGGGCTCGCGACCGCCGCGGGGCTCCTACTGCTCAACCTGGCGCTCGCCTGGTTCCTCTCCCATCGGATCCTGCCGAACTGAGCGGCTCGAGGGCTCGAGGCTTCCCTTCGAGCGCCGACATGCGTCACGCGGCCCTACGCTCGGCTACCATGCCCCGCGGGCGCGGGGGTCGGCACCTTGAGCCATGGGCATCGACCAGAAAAGGCCGGTTAGGATCGGCCTCGTGACGTTGCCCGACCGGAACATCGCACTCGAGCTCGTCCGCGTGACCGAGGCCGCTGCGATGGCTGCAGCCCGCTGGGTCGGTCGCGGCGAGAGGGAGTCGGCCGACCAGGCTGCCGTCGATGGGATGCGAGGCGTGCTCGACACGGTCCAGATGCGTGGGATCGTCGTGATCGGCGAGGGTGAGAAAGATGACGCCCCGATGCTCTTCAACGGCGAGGAGGTCGGCTCCGGCGTCGGGCCCGATGTCGATGTCGCGGTCGACCCGCTCGAGGGCACGCGGCTGACGGCACTCGGGATGCCGAACGCGATCGCGGTGATCGCACTCGCCGAACGCGAGACGATGTACTCGCCCGGCCCGGCGTTCTACATGGAGAAGATCGCCGCCGGTCCCAGGGCGCTCGCTGCGATCGACATCACCAGAAGCCCGACCGAAAATGTCCAGCGGGTTGCCGAGGCGCTCGAAAAGACGCCGCGGGACGTGCAGGTGGTCGTACTCGAACGCGACCGCCACGCGGAGCTGATCCGGGAGTTGCGCGCGGCGGGAGCCCGCGTCAACCTGATCCGTGACGGCGACGTCGCGCCCTCGATCGCTGCGGCGCTGCCCGGCCGTGGCGTCGACCTCCTCTACGGGATCGGCGGTACGCCCGAGGGCGTGATCTCGGCCGCAGCGCTCAAATGCGTCGGCGGTGGAATCCAGGGCCGGCTCTGGCCGCGTGACGAGGAGGACCGGAAGCGGCTACTCGAGGCCGGACTCGACCCCGAGCGCGTCCTCCACACCAACGACCTCGTTGCGGGCGAGGACGTCTTCGTCGCGGCGACCGGCGTCACCGGTGGCGCGCTGCTGAGCGGCGTCCGCTACACCCCCGACGGGGCCATCACCGAGTCGATCGTGATGCGCTCCCGCTCAGGGACAGTCAGGCGGATCGAGGCGCAGCACCGCTTCGAGAAGCTCTCGAAGCTCTCGGGCCTCGAGTACCGTTGATCCTGGTCGAAGCAGACTGCCGGTCTGAGGCCCCGGTGGCCGCGACCGACCATTCCGAGCGCGAGCGGTCTGGTTCACTGACTGGCACGGCACCGGGGCGCGAGACAGGGGCGCCTTGGATGAGGTCGGCGCACCGTTGTACACGAGCAGGAGAAGCGCGTTGTCCGCCCGCCACGCTCGCGTCGGCGAGTTCGAGCAGCCGCAGGCCGCTCATCCGGGACGGCCGCCTGGCGGAACCCGATCGCGTTCAGGTGGGAGGTCGTGTACATGCCGAGAACGAGGTCTCGCCCGAGTCTTGGTTGACGAGAGTCTCGATCCCACGCGTGCGAGTGTGAGCGCGGTGCCGACGGGGCAGCCGAAGCAGACGGCGATCCCGAGGGCTGTTGAGCGGTCAGCCGGAGCACGGCCGCGGAGGGACGCAGCCGTGCTCCGAGCGGTGCCGGTACGCTCCTAGACGGCGGCGGTCTCCATGTCCGGTGCGTAGAGCCCGGAGCGCGCGGCGCTGTTCAGCTTCGCGCGGTGGTAGAAGGCGCGCCGACCGGCCTCGACATTCTCAGTCTTGCCGACCCATGCCTTGAGCGCAGCCGCCTGAAGAGCGCGTCCGTACGAGAACGACAGCTGCCACGGATGAGGGCCGAGCGCGTTCATCGCGTTCAAATGCACGGTCGCATCTTCGTCCGACTGGCCCCCCGAGAGAAAAACGATGCCCGGCACGGCCGCCGGAACGTGGCGGAGGAAGCACTTCACTGTCATCCGCGCAACCTCTGCCACCGCGCCACGGTCGGCGGCCTCGTAGCCGGAGAGGATCATGTTCGGCTTGAGCAGCACCCCCTCGAGCTCGATTCGCTGGTCATGGAGCTCGGTGAAGACCGCTTCGAGCACCAGGCTCGTGACGTGGAAGCTGCGCTCGATCGTGTGCGTGCCGTCCTGCAGCACCTCCGGCTCGACGATTGGCACAATCCCTGCCTCCTGGCACAGCCCCGCGTAGCGCGCCAGGGCATGTGCGTTCGTCCAGATGCAGTATTGGCTCGGCAGCTCGTCGGTGATCGAGTAGGTCGCGCGCCACTTAGCGAAGCGCGCACCCAGTGCGCGGTACTTCTCGAGCCGCCCGCGCAGACCGTCCAGGCCCTCGGTGATCGTCTCGCCCGGAGCGTTGGCCAGCGGCTTCGCGCCGCTGTCGACCTTGATTCCAGGGATGATCCCTTTCGACTCGAGCAACTTCGGGAAGGGCGTTCCGTCCAGCGCGCTCTGACGGATCGTCTCGTCGAACAGGATCACGCCACTGATGTACTCCTCGACGCCCTCCGTGACGAAGAGCAGGTCGCGGTAGGCACGACGGTTGTCCTCGGTCGACTCGACTTTGATCGAGTCGAAGCGCTTCTTGATCGTCGAGTCGCTTTCGTCGGCTGCCAGAATGCCCTTGCCCTCGGCGACGAGCGCCTCCGCGGTTGCATGCAGATCTGTCATGTGTGCTCCTCTCAGTTCTTCCCGCAGGATTATCGCCGACCAGGACCAGGTCGGACGCACAACTGGCTGCGCCCTCGGACGCCGGAGCAATCAGCGGGGGGCGACGGTGTGGCGCTCGCTCCTCGCCTGGCGACAGGGTCGAGGCTCGAATCTGTCCAGCGTCCTGTCGGTGACCTCCGCTTGGCCGGTCGAGCTGAACGAGCCGCCTGGCGTTCGCGCTGGACGACCCGAACCGGGCGAGCTACGAGAGATGCCGCGCCTGCGTGCATCGGCGAGCTCGACTCGTCCTCGAGGTTGTGAGACCGAGAATGACCGTGCCTCACCCGCTGAGAGGCCCGATGCTGGTCGTCCCGCATTCGCGAGCATCGTCGACGACGCACCCGTGTCAGCAGCCGCCACTGAAGATGTTCGACCAGACGCGCTCGAGGAGGAGAGGCGTGGCGTGGCCGACAGCCTCACCCGGTTCTCGGCCCTGGGTTAGCCGGGCCTTCAGATCAGCCGAAGCGTGGGGTTGCCGTCAGCCCCTCTGGCGGCCGGTCGGCGGGAACCCGTTTGCGGGGGAGCTCCCCGGCGAGAGGTTCCCGCGATCCCAAACTACTCCTCCGAGTGATGCGCCAAAACTGGCCGGCCGACCAGTGTTCGACGATGGTTTCCCTCAGCTGCGGGGGGAACTGCACGCGACCGGAAACGATTGGTGATCACCGGCATCGACTCGGCCACCGGCAAGTCCCCGTACGGGTCGGGGTCGACATCAACTGCGCCT
>JBHEMK010000103.1:0-3487 GCA_046262635.1 Gaiellaceae bacterium | reverse complement strand
CTTCATGGACGGCGTGACGCCCTTCCATCCGCTCGACGTGCTCGACTCCGCGCTCACCGCCTGGCGGGAGAAGGCCTTCCAGCTCAACACCTGGACGCTCTGAGGCCCGCGTGGCCGTGATCGATCTCGACCGCGACGCGGCGATTGCCCGGTGGCGCCGGGCCGAGTCGCTGATCTACCCGACGGTCATGGTCAACGCGACGCTGTACGAGGAGTACGTGACCGCGGTCCGCGCGGTCGCCGAGCTGCTCGCCGACGTGCACACCGAGGACGACCTGGTGGTCGCCTTCGGCGAGCGGCGCGACGTGGCGCGCGAGGCGCTGGCCCGCCTGGCGCCGACGATGGCTCCGGTGATGGACACGGAGTCGCTGCGGGCGGCCGCCTTCTGCCACCGCCACCGGCAGATCACGCGCGAGCACGACAAGGAGCTCGCGCGTCAGCGCCTGGACGCGGGCAGGATGTCAGGGGCGGAATGGGTCCTGCTGTTCGAGGACGTCACGCCGCTGGGATCGCAGGCGTTGGAGATGCACGTGCGCAGCGGCCGGGCGATTCGCAGCGCGGCCAACCTGCCGCTCGACGGAACCCACCCGAGCTTCGAGCTCGAGGTGGTTCAGCTCGACCCACGTGACGGGGCTTGGCTGATCGACAAGCCGCCGCTCGTCCCGCTGCGGCGGTTCGACCGGCGGGACGAGTGGGAGGCGCGGATCGCGCAGGCCCGCACCCAATTCGGAAGGGAATAGGCATGGCCACGCACCCGCAGCGGATCATCGACGCGCACTGCCACATCGGCGAGATCCCGCCGTGGAAGTTCTATGACCTCGAGCATCCGGTCAAGCCGACGGTCTACGACTATCCGGACACCAAGTCCTTCCTCAAGAACCACATGGACCAGTTCAAGGTCGAGCGGGCGCTCGTCATGTCCAACTACGGGGTTCCGATCCACGAGCTGACGTTCGAGCTCAACGACGTCGTGATGGACGCGGCGACGACGAACGACCGCATCCTCGCGGCGATCTGGGTCTCGTTCCTCCCGCGCAACGCCGAGATGACGCGCAAGGCGCTGAAGCTGGCGAGCGAGTCGCGCGTGGTCGCGCTGAAGACGACGTTCCTGCTCGGCGGCAACCCCGACCCGAACAGCTGGGACGAGGAGACGCGGGTGATCGCCGACGAGATCTTCGACGTGTGCGAGAAGTACGACTTGATGTTCCACTTCCACACGAGCCCGGGCGGCAATTCGGACATCAACAACTTCGTCCCGATGGTCGAGCGCTACGGCAAGCGATGCAAGATCTACCTCGTCCACTTCGGCGGTGGCGTGTCCGGGCACATCAAGCTCGTGCCGAAGTTCCTCAAGTGGGTCGAGGAGGGCTACAAGGTCTACACCGATACGTCGTGGGCGGTGGGCTTCGGCGCCCGCTGGCTGTTGACGGAGATCGAAAAGACGGGGGTCGGCGGCGACCGGGTGTTCTTCGGCTCGGACGAGCCGTGGTCTGACTTCGACTCGGAGTACTGGAAGCTGAACGGCGTGCGCAACATCTCGCAGGAGCTCAAGGAGAACGTGTTCTGGCGCAACTACGAGAACGTGTATGCCGGACGCGGCTGACCGCGGACCGGCCCCCTGGCCGGCGGCGCTCGACGACCGGCGGCTGCTGGTCGAGCTGCAGTCGCTGGGTGTGCGCGTCGTGGACCCCGGTGCCGAAGCCGACCAGTTGCGCTCGCGCCGCGGCGGCGCGGGACCGTCGGACGCGCTCTTCATGTGGGTCCGCGGCCTCCCGCTGACCGTCCCGCGGCACGCCGCCTACGTCGACGCGTCGCCGTACGAGGTGCGCGGCTCCGAGCTCTATCGGGGCGAGGAGCTGGTCGGGCCGGTGCGGATCCCGCGCCGGCCGCGGATCTACGACATGGAGACGGCCGACGGGATCCCGTACTGGAAGATCGCCCTACTGCACCTCGACTCGATCGCCTCGACCGTCGTGCAGAAGTGCATCTACTGGGGCACCGACGAGCAGTGCGGATTCTGCGGCATCGAGCTGACGCGCGGCGAGCAGACGCTGTCGGTGAAGTCGCCGGTCCAGCTGGCGGAGGTGTGCACGGCGGCGAAGGAGCTCGACGGGGCGGTCGACGCGACGCTGACCACCGGGTCGATCAACCGCCGCGACCGGGGTGCGCTCTACCTCAGCCGGTGCGCCGCGGCGATCAAGGAGGCGAGCGGCTTGCCGATCCAGGCGCAGTTCGAGCCGCCGGACGACCTGGCCGTGCTCGAGGAGGTCAAGCGGGCCGGGGTCGACGCGGTCGGGATCCACGTCGAGACGTTCGATCCCGACGTCCTGGCCCGGGTGGCGTCGGGCAAGGCCCAGTGCGGCATCGAGGGCTACTTTCGCACCTGGGAGCGCGCGGTCGAGGTCTTCGGGCGCGGCAGCGTGACGACCTACGTCGTGCTCGGGATGGGCGAGCGGCCGGAGCTGACCCTGGAGGGCTGCCGGCGGGCGATCGAGCAGGGCGTCTACCCGTTCGTCGTGCCGATCCGGCCGGTCCCGGGCACGCTGATGGAGCACACGCCGACACCGGACCCGGACTACGTGGCGGGAATCTACAAGGCGGTCTCGGCGATGCTCGCGGACGCCAGCTTCACGCACCTGGATGCCAAGGCCGGCTGTGCGCGCTGCCAGGCGTGCTCGGGGCTGTCGGCCTGGGAGCGCGTCTTCGCCCGAGAGGACCGGAGCGATGCCTTCGAGCTCCCTGTCAGCGTCTCGCGTTAGCCCGGCGCTCGCCGTGCGCCTGGCGCGCGGTGGCGAGTTGGCCGAGCATCACGAGATCCGCCACCGGGTCTTCGTCGAGGCGCAGCGGGTCTTCGCCGGCGACGACCGCGACGAGCGCGACGACGAGCCGGGGACGCTCCACGTCGTCGGGCTGGTCGACGGGCGGGTGGGCGGGGCGGTTCGCCTGTACCCGACGGACGACCGCGGCCGCTGGAAGGGCGACCGCCTGGCCGTGCTCGCCGAGTACCGTCACTGCCGCCTCGGGGCCGTCCTCGTGGACTTTGCCGTGCGCACCGCCGGGGAGCGCGGCGGCCATACGATGGGCGCGCACATCCAGCCGGCGAACGTCGCCTTCTTCCACCAGCTGGGCTGGGAGGTCGCGGGCCCCCCCGTCGTCTTCCACGAGCTCGTCCACCAGCCGATGACCATCGACCTCAGGCTCCCATTCCGGTGAGCGGGTCGGCGGCCAGGTCCCACACCTCGGCCGAGGCGTCACCGCCGGCGGAGATCCGCAGGGCGCGGGAATCGTCGAAGCGGCCGCAGACGGCGCAGGCCAGGCCGCGCCGGGTGAACGCCGCGCAGGCCTCCGCGGCGCGCTCGGGCGCGGCGGCGAGGACGAAGCCGAAGCTCGGGAAGGTCATCAGCCAGCGCTCGAGCGGCACGCCGGCCGGGCGCGGGAGGCGGTCGAGCGCGAGCACGGCGCCGCAGCCGGCGGCCTCGAGCAGCTG
>JBHEMK010000102.1:0-9806 GCA_046262635.1 Gaiellaceae bacterium | reverse complement strand
ACGTGTTACTCACCCGTTCGCCGCTGTCCCCGACCCCGAAGGGCCGGTTCTCGCTCGACTTGCATGTGTTAAGCGCGCCGCCAGCGTTCGTCCTGAGCCAGGATCAAACTCTCCGTGAAGTGTTTTTTTGCCCCGAGGGGCAAGCCTTCACCTTGAGCTTGGTGCTCATTGCTCAAAGTCCGCCCCGAAGGGCGAGACAGGGTCTAACACTCTCGACACGCCGAAGCGAAGCCGAGAGGTCTCGACGTAAACGCACGCTGTTGAGTTTTCAAAGACCGGTGCCGTCTGGACGGCGTAAAAAAGCCTCCGACTCGCGCCAGAGGCCACAGGATACTCGGGACTTGCTCAGCTCCGAAGTCGTCCTAGAGGCGCTCCAGTGTTCGTCGTTACAGGACCTTTCGACGCAGCCCGCTCGGGCGGCCCGCAAATACTAGCAACGCGAGCCCTGCTGTCAAGCAGACGCGACGCGCACGAAGCGTCGTTTGCCGGCCTGCAGCAGCGCGCCGGCGAGGCGTACACGCGGCACATCGAGCTCCGAGACGACCTCACCGTCGAGCTTGACCCCACCCTGGCCGATCAGCCGCCGCCCCTCGCTCGTGCTCATGGAGAACTCGTTCTGAAGGATGCGCGGCAGATGCACGGGATCATCCGCAGGCAGCGGGATCTCCCGCACCTCGGCCGGCGCTTCCCCCCCGCGGACGACGCGGGTGAAGTGCTCCTCGGCGCGGCGGGCCGCCTCCTCCCCGTGCGAGCGAGTGACAATCCAGCGAGCGAGCGCGAGCTTCGCCGCCATCGGGCCGGCTCCTGGAACGTCTTGCTCGGCGACGAGCCGCCACCAGTCCCTGAGCATCGAGTCGGGGATCCGCATCGTCCGACCGAACTGCTCCTCTGGCGGTGCGGTCAGCGGGATGCTGTTGCCCAGCGACGAACTCATCTTCTCCCCCTCCCACGAAAGGAGCAACGGCGAGGTGAGCACGACCTGCGGCTCGAGACCGTACGCCTCCATCACGTCGCGGCCGGCGAGCAGGTTGTAGAGCTGGTCGGTGCCCCCGAGCTCGACATCCGCCTCGACGGCGACCGAATCGTAGGCCTGCATCAGCGGGTAGAGCAGCTCCGAGACCGAGATCGGCTCGCCCGCCGCGTAGCGCTGGGAGAAGTCGTCGCGCTCGAGCAGCCGGGCGACCGTCACCATCCGCGTCAAGCGGAGGATCTCGGCGAAGTCGAGCTTCGAGAGCCACTCGCTGTTGAAGCGCAGCTCGGTCCGCTCGGGGTCGATGATCTGGCACGCCTGCTCGTAATAGCTTTGTGCGTTGCGGTCGATCTCTTCGTCGGAGAGCAGCGGCCGCTCCACGGACCGGCCGGACGGGTCGCCGATGCGGGTTGTGTAATCGCCGACGATCAGCACCCCGAGGTGGCCCTCGTCCTGGAAGGCGCGCATTCTCTGGAGCGGAACGCCGCGGCCGACGTGGATGTCGGGTGAGGTGACGTCGATCCCGAGCTTGACGCGCAGCGGCCGCCCAGGCGAGAGCTTGCGCTCGAGCCCGCCACGGGGCAGGACGTCGACGGCGTTGCGAGTCAGCTCGGCGATGCCCATCCGGCTGCCGAGGTTATCGGGTCGCTCCGGCTGCCTCATCCTCGGCAAGCGTCGAGCTTGATCGCGACCCCGGCGCCGACGGTCCGTGCGGCCCGTCGACGTCCCCGCGTGGACATGGCAATGCGCACGCGCGGGTGCCCGCGCGCACCACGGCCGGCGCGCAGGGGTCTGGAGGCCGATCCTGATCACCGTTCGTGACGGTCTGGACCGCTCCTCCACCGAACCGAAGCGGGGCTCTCGCCGAACCACGAGGATGATTTGGCGTCAGGGCGTGTTACGGTCGGAGCCCGCCGGGAGGCGGGTCCGCTCGGTGCCTCGTGACCTCGCACATCTCTCCGACGAAGCCGTCCTGCTACTCGTCGCCCGCTCCGACGAGGTGGCCCTCGGCGAGCTCTACGATCGGTACGGGCGCACCGCCTGGGGCCTTGCCCGCCGGATCGTCCGCGATGAATCCCTCGCCGAGGACGCCGTTCAGGAGGCATTCCTGACCGCGTGGCGGACGGCCTCCCGCTTCGTACCCGAACGGGCGTCGGCGCGGACGTGGCTGCTGACGCTCGTCCACCGCCGTGCAGTGGACATCGTCCGACGGGAGGAGCGCCGCCGGGCGGAGCCGCTGGAGGCGTCCCTCGAGCCGGCCGGCGAGCACGGGGCTGACCACAGCGCGCTCCTCGGTCTGGAGCGTGAGCGCGTGCAGCATGCGCTTGCGATGCTGCCGGACCAGCAGCGCGAGACGCTCGAGCTCGCCTACTACGGCGGCTATACGCAGAGCGAGCTCGCAGAGAGGCTCGGGCAGCCCCTGGGTACGATCAAGAGCAGGATGTTCACCGGCCTGGCGCGGCTTCGCGAACTGCTCGCAGAGCCAGCGCATGAGAAGGAGCCATGGCGCACGAGTCCCTCCACGAGCTGACCGCAGCCTACGCACTCGATGCGCTCGATGAGCGCGACCTCGAGACGTACGAGGAGCACCTCTCCGGGTGCCCCGACTGCCGCGAGGAGCTTGCTTCCCTCTCGGGGGCCGCATCCGCCTTGGCATATGCCGTCGCGGCGCCGCCGCCGCCGCCCGGGCTTCGGGACCGGATCCTCGAGGCTGCCACAGCCGAACCCACGAACGTGGTTCCACTCCTGCGCCGGCCGGCTTTTCAGGCGGCAGCCGGCGTGGCCGCCGTCGCCGCCTGCCTCGCGATCGCATTCGGCCTCTGGTCCTCGAGCCTGCACAACCAGGTCGACCGCTACCGCAACCGGTCCTCGTCGCTCGCAGCTGCGATGAGCATCGTGGCCAACCCGCATTCACAGCGGCGGCCGCTGACGGGCGGCAGCGGCACCCTCGTCGTCGACCCTCAAGGCCAGGCGGCGCTCGTCGTCGAGGATCTGCCCGCAGCTCCCTCCGGCCGGACCTATGAGGCCTGGGTGATGGGCACCGGCGCGCCGCAGCCGGCCGGGCTCTTCCGCGGCGGCGGCATGACGGTCTTCCCGCTCGACCGCACGCTCGCTCGCGGCAACTTCGTCGGCGTGACCGTCGAGCGTGAGAGCGGCGTGCAGACGCCGACCGGCGCGCCCATCCTGCGCTCACCGGCCTAGCATCCGCCCGACCAGCGCTAAACTCCGGCCCTTCCGTGCTGCACAGGAAGAACCGCTCCGAGCGGCAGGCGCCCAGGCGTCGCGGCCGCATTCGCAAGCTTCGCCTGCTCGCCCTGCTCGGTGTGCTTGCCGTGCTGAGCTTCTCGGCGTTCGTGTTCGGTGTCGTCACGGCGGTCGGCGGCCAGCTGCAGGCGCTCGAGCCGGCGCACCAACAGCGCATCGAATCCGACGGCTACGTCTACGCGAACGACCGAAAGACGATTCTCGCCGTCCTGCGCGGCTCGCAAAGCCGCGTCCTCGTCAACTGGGATCAGATCAGCCCGTTCATGGTCCAGGCGATCGTGGCGACCGAGGACAAACGGTTCTTCGAGCATAAGGGCGTCGACCTCCGCGGGATCGCCCGTGCCCTCTGGACCGACTTCCGCAGCGGCAAGACCGTGCAGGGCGGCTCGACGATCACGCAGCAGTTGGTCAAGAACGCGTACGTCTCGAGCCAGCGCACGCTCACCCGGAAGCTGAAGGAGGCCGCGCTCGCGTGGCAGCTCGAGCAGCGCTGGAACAAGAAGAAGATCCTCGACGCCTACCTCAACACGATCTACTTCGGCAATGGCGCGTACGGCGTCGAGCGTGCGGCGCGGACGTACTTCGGCCACTCCGCCGACAAGCTGACCGTCGCCGAGTCGGCGCTGCTGGCGGGCATTCCTGCCGATCCCACGCGCTACGACCCGATCGCGAACCCGCAGGCTGCGAAGGACCGACGGGCGGAGGTGCTGCACCTGATGCTCCAGCAGGGCCGGATCGACCACGACCAGTTCCTCGCTGCGCACCGGGCGCCGATTCCTCGACGTCTCCACATCGGCGCAGTCACCGGCGCGGCTCCGTACTTCGGCGAGTACGTGAAGCAACAGCTGATCGACCAGTTCGGCACCGCGTGCGTTTTCGGCGGCGGGCTCCGAGTGCGGACGACCATCGACCTCCGGCTGCAGCAGCTCGCACGGGCCGCGATCGCCAAGGCGCTGCCGGATCCGAACGGCCCGCAGGCCGCGCTCGTGGCGGTTCGCCCCTCTGACGGAGCCGTGCTGGCAATGTTCGGCGGCAACAACTTCCATCAGAGCCAGTTCAACCTCGCCGTGCAGGGAGAGCGGCAGCCCGGGTCGTCCTTCAAGCCGTTCGTCCTCGCGACCGCGCTGCATGAGGGCATCTCGCCGTCCACAACGTTCGTCTCCCACCCGGTCTCGATCTACATCGGCGGCCGCTTCTGGTCGGTGCACAACTACGAAGGCGAGTACCTCGGGCCGATCAACCTGGCCTCCGCGACGACCTACTCGGACAACTCTGTCTTCGCGCAGCTGACGAGGCTCGTCGGCCCCGCCGAGGTCGTCAAGACCGCCAGGTCGATCGGGATCACCAGCAAGCTCAGTCCCTACTTCGCGATCGGCCTTGGGGTCGAGCCGGTCAACCCGCTCGAGATGGCGCGGGCGTACGCCACCTTCGCGAACGACGGCAGGCGCGTCGACGGCTCGGTCTTCCACGACCAACCCCGTGCGATCACGATGCTCGAAGGCTGCAAGCTCGGCAGACGGCGGAATGTCCCCCGCCCGAGACAGGTGCTCACCCCAAACCAGGACGCGATCATCACCTCGCTCCTCCAAGGAGTGGTCACGTCAGGCACCGGGAAGGCCGCGGCCCTCGCCGACCGGCCGGTCGCCGGCAAGACCGGGACGACCGAAAACTACGGCGACGCGTGGTTTGTCGGCTACACCCCGCAACTCGTCGTGGCCGTCTGGGTCGGCTATCCGAACAGCCTCAGGCCGATGCTGAGCGAGTTCCACGGCAAGCCGGTCGCCGGCGGCACGTTCCCTGCGGAGATCTTCAAGACGTTCACCGAGTCGGCACTGAAGGAGATGGGGCCTGCGGGAACGCCGGTCCCGTTCCCCCCGCCGCCCGCGCTCGGCGCGTCGGCGAAGCGCGTCACCTACCGCAACGGGCTGATCCAGCTCGACAACGGCTACTGCCGCGACACCGTAAGCATCGTCTACTTCAGCGGTGCAGGGCCGCGGAAGACAGCGACGTGCAAGCCCAACGAGGTTGCCGTCCCGCGCGTGATCGGCCAGACGATCGAGGTGGCGAAGGCGCGCCTGCAGGGTCAGCCGCTGACGCCCGAGCTGGTCTACAAGCCGGCGCTGCCGAAGCAGCGCGTTGACATCATCCTCCAGCAATACCCAGCGCGGGGCACGCTCTCGTCCTTCGACAAGGTGACGCTCGTGCTGGCGAAGCCGCTCCACGGGGTCGTCCCCCGCGTCGTCGGCCTCTCGGTGCGCGCTGCCCGCTCGAGGCTCCGCCGTGTGGGGCTGGCACCGCGGTTGAGCGGCTGGAGCGCTGGGCAGGCCGGGCGCATCACCGCGCAGCTGCCCCCGCCGGGCGTCGCCGCCGCACCCGGGATGGCGGTCAGCCTGACCGTAGCGCGCGGCTGAGCCACGGCGAGCCGCGCTCGACGTAGCGCCACGAGAACTCCGTCGCCTTCGTGAGCCCGATCCGCCGCCCGGTGACGATTTCGGGCACGCCGCCCCGCGGGAGCAGCGTGAACGGCGGCTCGTCGAGCGCGAGACCGTCGTACGCGCGCGTCACGGCAAGCGCCTGGCACAGCTTGCCGGGCCCGGAGCAGAGGCCGCGCTCCGCCTCGACCCCTCGTCGGATGCGCATCGTCTCGAGCCCGTGCGTCGGCTCAAGCGCGCGGACGAGCGCGGCCTCCGGACGACCCTCGATGTCGCAGACGAGGTTGAGGCACCAGTGCACCCCGTAGGAGCGGTACACGTAGGCGTGGCCGGGCGGGCCAAACATCGAGGCATTGCGGGGTGTCCGGCCCGAGTGGCCGTGGCTTGCCGGGTCTTCCTGGTCGTAGGCCTCGACCTCGACGATCGCGCCGCCGACCCCGTGGACGAGCAGAGTCACGCCAATCAGATCGGGCGCGACCTCATGGACGCTGCGGGCGAAGAACTCACGCGGGAGCGGGTTCACGGGCCCGGGAGTCGTACCGGATCAGCGCCGGGAACGCGAGCGCAGTCGCAAGTGTCCCGACGATGCAAAGAAACCCGCCCGAGGCGATCGAAAAGCGGAGGCTCGTGATCGAGGCCACGACCCCGGCCTCGAGATTCCCGAGCGAAGGGGCGCTCGCCACCTGGGCGAATTCGATCCCGGAGAGGCGGCCGCGCAGATGGTCCGGGGTGAGCCGCAGCATCATCGTCGAGCGGAAGATCGCGCTGACCTGGTCGGCGCCGCCGGCGACGGCGAGCAGCCCGAGCGCCAGCCAGAACCCTGTCGCGAAGCCGAAGCCGGCGATCGCCAGCCCCCAGACGGAGGCGGCCACGACGACGGCGATCCCCTGGCGGCCGACGTGTGCCATCCAGCCGGAGACGAGCGAGGCGGCGAAGGCACCGGCCGCCGGCGCCGCGTAGAGGTAGCCGACCAGCGTCGCGTCGCCGAAACGGTGGTCGGCGACTGCCGGAAAAAGCGCGATCGGCATGCCGAAGATCATCGCGTTCGTGTCGACGAGGAAGAAGCCGAGGATGACCTTTTGCCGGCGGAGGAAGCGGAAGCCGTCGAGAATCGAGCGCACGCTCGGCCGGTCGGCCTCCCGGAGCGGGCGGATCGGCGGCAACCCGTAGAGCGCAATGACCGAAGAGACGAAGGAGGCGGCGTCGATCGAATAGGCCCCGGTCAGTCCTGCGAACTTGATCAGGATGCCGGCGACCGCGGGGCCGAGCACCGAGCCGAAGGTCGAGTAGATCCCGTTCAGAGCCGTGACGGCGCCGAGCCGCTCCTCAGGCACGAGGCGTGCGGAGAGGGAGCGCATCGCGCCGACACCCGTGCTGAAGCACGACGACGCCACGGTTGCGAGCACGAACAGGATCGCGACCGACGGGTGCGGCATTGCCGCGTTGACGGCGAGTCCGCCCACGGCAAGCGCCTCCGCCACCTCCGTCCAGAGCAGCAGGCGCCGGCGGTCGAACGCATCCGCGACCACACCGCCGACGAGCGTCAGCGTGAGAAGGGGAAACAGCTGTGTCAGCGAGAAGAGCCCGAGCGCGAGCGTCGAATGGGTCAGCTGGTAGACCTGAAACGGCATCGCGACGAAGGTCAGCTCGCCGCCGACGAAGGAGATCGACTGGCCAATCCAGAGGCGGCGAAAGTCCGGGAACTCCCGCAGCGGCGTGACGTCGACGGCGAGGCGAGCCACGAGCTGGCGCCAGGCCGGGCGCTCGACGCCCGGAACGGGCTCCGTCAAAAGAGCTGTTCGGCGCCGGGCGGCCGGGCGGTCCTCTCGAGCACGCGGCGCGCGCGCCGGCCGAGGTCGGCGAGATCGACGCGACCCTCCCCGGCTGCGGCTGCGAGCCGCTCCACAAGGTCGAGCGCCTCGTCGAGCACCGGGCTCGCCCCGTCTGCGTCCTGGCCCATGTCGTGGAGGATCGTCCGCTCGGTGCGCGACGCGACGATCGGCTCGTCGATTCCCTCGACCCAGACCCGGGTCCGGCGTCCGCCGCCCCGAGCCTCGCCCACGATCGGCTCGAGCGCGTAGATCTTGTCGGCGCGGGCCCACTTGCCGAATCCGAGGAAGACCATTCGCAGCGTGTCCCCCATCCCCCGGATTATGGCGTCCGCTGCAGCTGATCAGAGCGTTCAGTAGCTCAGCACCGCATCGACGGCGGACCTGAAACGACCTCCCTCACGGGTGGGGACGCCATCGCGTTCGAGCGGCCACGACTGGAAGACCGCCGATCGCGGGGTCGGTGACGATCGTCGGGCGGATGCTGCTCGCGCCGCATGACGCCGACCGGATGCACGGAGCCCTGTTCTGAGTGCGAGGCCACCGGCGGATGACGGTCGTCGGCCCGTCACTCCACCTCTCAAGCGGGGTGGCCTCGCGGGCACTCGGCGCATCGGTGTGCACGCAAATCGACCACGTCACGGGTGGCGCGTGCGTCAGACGCCAAGAGGTTCTCGGAGGGGGAGCCGCTGCCGCGTGAGGCCGAAGAGCGGCCGGCGACGGGCATCGCGTCGCCGGCCAGGTTCAACCCGCGAGGACGATCGGCTTGCCGATCCGACAGCACCGGCGGCCGGGAGAGGCGGCTTCGAAGCACCCCTCCAGTTGCGTGCGGCGCATTCGGGCCTCCAATGCACCACGTCCGGGCTTGCGCGCAGACACCTCGGAGTGGACCGACGCTGCGACGGGCACGGACAGATTGCCGGGCTACGTGAAGTACGTGTCCTCGTGACCGTACGGCGGGGCGCAGCAGCAGAGGAAGCGGAGCGGATCGAGCGCGCGGATCTCGTGCCAGGCCCCGGGGGGGATCAGGATCGCGTCACCTGGGCCGACCTCGCGCCGCTCGCCGGCGATCTCGAGTTCACCGCGGCCTTCGAGCACGAAGTAGATCTCCTCCGTCGCTCCATGGTAGTGCCGGTCGGTCGCCTCCCCCGCTCCGAGCGTCGCCTCGGCGAGGCTCTGCAGCGCGGTGTGGTGCAGTTCGCGGATCGTCGAGCCGTCCTTCGTCGTGAACGACTCGACCGCGGTGAGCGACCGGAGTCTCACGCGAGGGCAGCCCGCAGTACCTCGACGACCCGCTCCTGATCGCCTACCTCGAGGCCGGTGTGGAACGGGATCGCAAGCGTGCGCCGGCTCGCGTCCTCGGCGACCGGGCAAAGACCGTCGGCGAAGCCGTACAGGTCGCGCATGTAGGGCTGCAGGTGGATGCACGGGAGGTACCGCGCTGTGCCGATCCCCTCGCGCTCGAGCGCCGCGATCACCGCCTCCCTGTCGATTCCGGCGGCGAGCTCGATGACGTAGACGAACCAGGAGCGCATGTGCTCGGCGTCGTCGGGCAGCGGCAGCTCGACGCCGTCAACCCCCCCGAGCAGTCCGGCGTAGCGGGCCGCCACCTCGGCCCGGCGGGCCAGGATCTCGTCGAGCTTCTCGAGCTGGCCGATTCCGACGGCGGCACGGAGGTCGTCCAGCCGGTAGTTGAAGCCGAGCCGCGCGTGCTCGAGCCAGCCGCCGTCGTCAGCGCGGCCCTGATTGCGCAGGCTCTTCAGCAGACGGCACTCCTCCTCGGAGTGCGTCGTCACCATCCCGCCCTCCCCCGTGGTCAACTGCTTGTTCGGATAGAAGGCGAAGACACAAGACGGCCCATGCGACCCGACCTGTGCGCCCCTGTATTCGGCGCCGAGCGCCTCACAAGAATCCTGGATCAGGGCGAGCCCATGCCGCTCGGCCAGCTCACGCAGCGGCCCGAGCTCACAGGGGTAGCCGAAGATGTCAACGGCCACGATTGCCTTCGTCCGAGGCGTGATCGCTGCCTCGACCGCCCCGGGGTCGAGGTTGAGCGTTCGAGCGTCAACGTCGGCAAAGACCGGCGACGCACCTTCGTAGATGAAGCAGTTGGCAGACGCGGCGAACGAGTACGGCGACGTGATCACCTCGTCGCCCGGCCCAAGCCCAGCCGTGAGACAGAGGAGGTGGAGGCCCGCGGTGCCCGACGACACTGCCGCGGCATAGGGCGCGCTGACCCTCCCGGCGAAGAGCTGCTCGAACCGCTCGACCATCGGACCGAGCGACAGCCGGCCCGAGCGCAGCACCTCG
>JBHEMK010000101.1:0-9965 GCA_046262635.1 Gaiellaceae bacterium | reverse complement strand
CTTCGCCAGGAACTCGTCGAAGCGCAGCGGCCGGTTGTCGAGCGCCGACGGCAGCCGGAAGCCGAAGTCGACGAGGGTCTGCTTCCGCGAGCGGTCGCCCTCGTACATGCCACCGATCTGCGGGATCGTCTGGTGCGACTCATCGACGAAGACGACGAAATCGTTCGGGAAGTAATCGAGCAGTGTGTGCGGCGCCGAGCCCGGCGGCCGCCCGTCGAGGATCCGCGAATAGTTCTCGATCCCGTTGCAGAAGCCGAGTTCCTGCATCATCTCGAGGTCGTACTCCGTGCGCTGCCGGATCCGGTGCGCCTCGAGCATCTGGCCTTTCGATTCGAACAGCTTCACCTGTTCCTCGAGCTCGTGCTTGATCTCGTCGACAGCACGCTCGATCGTCGGCTTGGACGTCACGTACTGCGTCGCTGGGAAGATCGTGATGTTGTCGAGCTTCGCGTAGATCTCGCCGGTCAGCGGGTCGAAATGCGTGATCTGCTCGACCTCGTCACCAAAGAACGTGATCCGATGGGCGGTCTCCGAATAGGCGGGCTGCACCTCGACGACGTCACCCTTGACGCGGAACTTGCCACGGCCGAGCAGCGTGTCGTTGCGGGCGTACATGATGTCAATCAGCTTGCGGAGCATCAGGTCGCGGTCGTGCTCCTCGCCGACGGCCAGGTGAACGACGCGCTCCTTGTACTCGTCCGGCGAGCCGAGACCGTAGATGCAGGAGACCGAGGCGACGACGATCACGTCGCGGCGCGTCAGCAGATTCGAGGTCGCGGCATGCCTGAGGCGGTCGATGTCGTCGTTCCGCGAGCTGTCCTTCTCGATGTAGAGATCGGCCTGCGGGACGTAGGCCTCGGGCTGGTAGTAGTCGTAGTAGGAGACGAAATACTCGACGGCGTTGCCGGGGAAGAACTCACGGAACTCGTTGCAGAGCTGCGCGGCCAGCGTCTTGTTGTGAGCGATGATCAGGGCCGGCTTCCCGACCTTCTCGATTGTCCAGGCCATCGTCGCCGTCTTGCCCGTTCCGGTCGCCCCGACCAGTGTCTCGAAGCGGTCTCCCCCGAGGAGCCCCTCCGCCAGCGAAGAGACCGCGCTCGGCTGATCACCCGTCGGCTGATAGGCACTCGATGTTTTGAGTTCGGGCACGGAGACAGGGTATCTCTCGTGGCAGCCGTGGCTGGACGTCCTCCCTATGGCGCCTACGCCGGGATCATGGCTGTGTTCGCGAGCGGGCTCGCCGGCGCGGGCATCCTGGCTCGGGCGCTCGACCGCGAGCCGTGGGAGAACAGGCCGCTCGATCTCGCCGTGCTCGCCGTGGCGACCTTCAAGGCTTCGCGGACAATCACGCGGGACGAGCTCGCAAGCTTTCTCCGGGCGCCGTTCGTCGAGGGCGAGGCAGGCGACGGCAACGAGGCGCCCGTGCAGTCGGGCGACCTCCAGCAGGCGATCGGTGAGCTCGTCACGTGCAGCCGCTGCGTCGGGACCTGGGTCGCAGCCGGGCTCGCAGCGACGCAGATCCTCGCGCCGCGCTTCGGGCGGCTGCTCACGTGGTCGCTGGCCGGCGCCGGCGCGAACGACTGGCTTCAGGCCGGCTTTGCCGGGCTCACGGCCAAGTCGAACGAGCTTCAGGAGCGGGCGGGTTAGCGCAGTCTCGCGACAGGCGGCGCGCGCGAGCTCGGGCCACGTCGCGGTCTCGCAGGAGAGTCGCGGGCAGGCACGTGATCGGCCCTGGACGGAATTGATGGGCGCGGGCGCTAGCAACGCCCTCGTCCGGCCGTCCATACTGCGACCGAAGACGATGGATCGACGCCACCTGCCCCTCGCGGACACAGCCGCACTCGCACGCGCCAGAGGCAGGAGCACGCTCGCTTCGTACCCATGGCCCGTGCGGCCGTTCTCCCGACAGCACCCGATCCGGGGCGACTTCGATGCTCCGCGCACAGCCTTCGGCGGAATCGTCAACCAGAAGACGCCGACGCGCCGCCCCGTTCGATCGCGGGCCGCCGGGCCGCCGCCGACCACGACGACCGCCGCTCCGTAGGCCCGCCAGCGTGGGCACGTTCGACCGGCGAGCCTTTCTCCTCCGTACGGGCGGAGTCGTCGGCGCGGTGGCACTCGACTGGCGGCTCGCGGCCGACGCACTGGCGGGCGTCGATCCTCGACTGCGCGAGCTCGCCCGCGCCGTTGCCGGCCCCGTCCTCGTCCCCGGGAGCGCGGCCTACGCGTCCGCGCGGCCGCCCTACAACGCGCGCTACTCGTCCATTCATCCGCTCGGGATCGTGCAGCCGCTCGGTGCCGCGGACGTGCGGCAGGCGGTGCTCTGGGCCCGGAAGAAGCACGTCCGGCTCGCAGCGCGGTCTGGCGGTCACAGCTACGCCGGCTACTCGACCTCGAGCGGCCTCGTCGTCGACCTGCGCCGCGTGAACGCGGTCACCTTCAACCGTACCGCCGGAACGGCGACGATCGGTGCGGGCGCACGGCTGATCGACGTCGACAGGACACTGGCCGCCGGAGGCGTGGCCGTGCCGGCCGGCTCTTGCCCGACCGTCGGGCTCGGCGGACTCGCGCAGGGCGGGGGTGTCGGACTCTCGTCCCGACTCTGGGGCACGACGGCCGACAACATCATGGCGCTGAAGCTCGTCACCGCCGACGGCCGCATCCGCACTTGCAGCGCCCACCGGAACGCTGACCTCTTCTGGGCCTGCCGTGGCGGAGGTGGCGGCAACTTCGGGATCGTCACGAGCTTCACCCTCCGCGTCCACCCAGTCTCGCAGGTCGCGTACTTCATCGTGGGTTGGCCTTGGGTTCAGGTCGAGGAGGTCGTACGCGCGTGGCAGGCCTTCGCGCCGCATGCAGCCGACGGGTTGTTCTCGCTCTGCACGCTCGGAACCGGGCCGGCCGGCCCGCACGTGCAAGCATTCGGACAGTTCTTCGGTTCGGAGGCTCAGCTGCGCGCGACGATCGCACCGTTGCTGCAGGTCGCGGGTGCGCGGCTCACCGTCGGCTCGTCGTCGTGGCTCGACGCGCAGCTGCGCTGGGCTGGCTGCCTCGGGAAGACCACCGCCCGGTGCCAGGCATTCGTCCCGACGAGCTTCGCGGCCAAGTCGGATTACGCGAACGCCCCGGTCGCCGCGGCCGGGGTCGCAACGATGCGCCGCTGGATCGAGCGCGCGCAGGCGGACCGCTTCGGCTCGGGCTCGCTCCTCCTCGACTCCTACGGCGGCGCGATCAACCGCGTGCCCGCCGCCGCGACGGCATTCGTCCACCGGAACGCGCTCTTCTCTGCCCAGTATCTCGCCTACTGGAGGGGCGGCGGCGCGGCCGCCCTGGCGTGGATCCGCGGCTTCTACGCCGCGATGCGTCCGCACGTGTCCGGATTCGCGTACCAGAACTACATCGACCCGGACCTCGCACACTGGCAGCACGCGTACTACGGCTCGAACTACGCGCGGCTCGTGCAGATCAAGAAGCGGCATGACCCGGACGGCTTCTTCCGGTTCAAGCAGGGCATCCCACCGGCTTAGAGGCGGTAGGCGCGGCGGTAGATGCCCTTCAGGCGCTCGATCCGGGCGACGTAGGTCCGAGTCTCCGGAAACTGGATGCCCTGGCCGTTCCGGCGCCAGCGGTCGACGTTCTCCTGACCGGCGTTGTAGGCCGCGAGCGCCAGGCGCTCGTTCCCGTACTTGTCCAGAAGGTGGCGCAGATACCAGGACCCGTAGCGGACATTGATCTCCGGGTCGTAGAGATCGGAGACGACGAACTTGGTGCCGCCCGTATGGACGGCGATCCCCTCGGCCGTCGCCGGCAGTAGCTGCATCAGCCCGATCGCGCCCGAGCTCGACTTGGCGTCGGTGCGGAACTTGCTCTCCTGGTAGATGACAGCGGCCACAAGCGCCGGGTCGAGCCGGTAATTCCGTGCATGCCCTCGGACGATCTGCTCGTATCGGAGCGGATACCAGAGGCGCGCCCACCAGCCGGGCTCAGTGCGCTGGAGGTAGAGGAAGGCGCCGCCGAGAAAGACGACCAGGGCGAGGAGCATCGTCGAGCGCCTCAGCGCGACGATAGGCCTTCCACCACCTCCGCGACGAAACGGTCGAGCTCCTCGAGGCTCCCGTCGTTGACGTAAGCGTAGTCCGCCCGCTGCACCTTCTCCTCGTCGGGGAGGAGGCGCGCCTCGCGCTCGTCCTGCACCGGATGTCGCTCCGCCCGCACCGTCAGCGGGGCCGTGATCACCACGACCCGATCGAAACGGGTGTCGCCTCCGGTCTCGTACAAGAGTGGTACCTCCGCCACGGTCAGCGCCGGGGGCGTCCGTTTCCCCGCCTGCTCCTCACTCCACGCCAGGTATTCCCGCATGACCCTCGGATGGAGAAGCTGCTCGAGCCAGGCGCGTAGCCCGGGATCGCCAAAGACGAGCTCGGCCACGCGTGACCACACGACGCGGCCGACGCCGTCGAACACCTCCTCGCCGAGCCGCTCGCGCAGCGCGGCCCGCACGTCGGCGTCTTCCGCGAGGAGGCGGTGGACGATCTCGTCGCTCGAAACGACGGCGGCGCCGTGCCGGTTGAACGCCTGAAGCGCCTCGCTCTTGCCCGCGCCGATGCCGCCGGTGACGGCGACCGAGACCGGTCGCCCCACTGCTAGGGCCTGTTGGGCTCGGGCGCGGCGGCAGCGGCGGGCTCGGCCTCGGCCTCCGGTGTATCGCTCGTCGCAACGGTGGGCGCTCCGTCGACGGGATCCGACGGCTCGCCCGGCTCGTCGATCGCAACCGTGCCGGGGGGCTGTTCGGCGGGCCCCGAGGTCTCGGGAGCCGGAGGCATGCCCTCTCCCTCGGCCACCGACGACTCTGCCTCTCTGCCGGCGGCCGCCGGCTCGCTGGCTGCAAGCGGCGGAGCCTCCTCGGCGTCGGCGCTCGCGGGGCGGTCGCTGAAGACCTCCTCGGAGAGATCGAGCCTCGGTGCCGTGTGGACCGATTCTCCGCCGTCGGCGCGCGGCTGCACCTGCATCCCCTCCTCGACGCGCTTGAGCGAGAGCGACAGACGCCGCCGCTCCGCGTCGACTTCGAGGATCAGCACGTTGACCGGATCTCCCTGAGAGACGACTTCGCGCGGGTTCTCGACGTGGTGCTGCGCGAGCTCGGAGATGTGCACCAGGCCCTCGACGCCCGGGAGGATCTCGACGAAGGCGCCGAAGGTGACCACCTTCGTCACACGACCTTCGACGACATCGTTCTCCTGGTAGCTCTCGAGCACCTGCTGCCACGGGTCGCTCTGCGTCTGCTTGAGGCCGAGCGAGATCCGTTGGCGGTCGCGGTCGATGTCGAGGACCTTGACCTTGACGGTCTGCCCGATCTCGAGCACTTCGGAGGGATGGTTCACGTGCGACCAGGAGAGTTCAGAGATGTGGATCAGGCCGTCCATGCCGTCGAGGTCGACGAAGGCGCCGAAGTCGACGATGTTCGAAATCGTGCCCTCGACAACGTCGCCTGGATTGAGCCTGTCCAGGATCGCCTGGCGCATCTCCTTGCGCTCGTCCTCGAGGACGGCCCGGCGTGACAGGACGACATTGTTGCGCGACCGGTTCAGCTCGATCACCTTGCAGCGGAGCTCCTTGGCCATGAACTCGTCGAGGTCCTGAACACGACGGATGTCGACGAGCGACGCCGGCAGGAAACCGCGCACGCCCAGATCGAGGATCAGTCCGCCCTTGACAACCTCGATCACGCGGCCGTTCACCGGCTCGCCCGACTCGGCCGCGCCTTCGATCGCCTTCCAGGCGAGCTCGAAGCGCGCACGTTTCTTTGACAGGATCAAGCGCCCTTCGGCGTCTTCCTTGGTCATGACGAGCGCGTCGATCTCCTCGCCGACCGACACCTCGTCGGCCGGATTCACGGAGCGCCGAATCGACAGCTCGGCCACGGGGATGACGCCCTCCGACTTGTAGCCGATGTCGACGAGCACCTCGTCCTTGTCCACGCGGACGATCGTGCCGTGGACGACCTCACCTTCGTTGATCGTGGGGAAGGTCGCTTCGTAGTCGGGTACGAGCTCACCGTCCGGCCCCGTCGTCCAGACGCCTTCCTCGAGCCGCGGGTCGTTGATCGTTTCGTTGGTCATAAGCAGCCGGTCAGTATAGCCAGGGGTGCATCTGCAGCCCTTCTACGCTTTGGACGTCCGCGGGCGAAGAAGGTTGGCGCGGCACCCCCGCGTCCGGCCGAGAGCAAAGCCGGCAGTCCGCGCGACCCGAGCTGATCCGCCCGCTTCATCCGGCCCGCGCGTCGCGAGCCCGAATGCCCGTGAACACCCGGACGAGCAGTCGTCCCGTCAGATCGGATCGGGGAGGCTGTCGGGCACGAGCGCCAGGCCCTGGCGCAGGGTCTCGATCAGCTCGTGTGCCTCAGTGAGCAAGAGCGCAAGCGGCTCGATCTCGGCGCGCGGCAGCTCGAGCGACACCCGAAGCGGCGAACGGGAAGTCGACGAGAGCGCGAGCGACTCGGCCCGGCCGCGTACGATCCCGGTGAGGTCGAGGTACTCGTCGCGTCCGAGCCGGGCTCCCACGCCGATCCCCGCCGCGAAGCGGGTCTCGGCGCCCCGCAGCCGCGCCGCAAGCACCTGCGTGTAGTGCCCGGGGACGCTGATCGTCGCTTCAGCGCCGCGCAGGGCAATCGCCGCCGACCACTGCGGATAGCCGGCCTGCTCCCGTTCGTGTCGCAGGAGGCTGACGGCGAGGGTCGCCGTCTCTCCGATCGGATACCGCTCGTTCACGCTGGAAGGCTACCGGGCACGCGAACCCGTGAACGGCGAGCCTCGCACCCGAGCCGGGCGGCCAAGCGGAGGCTCAGCTCTTCGCCTCGTTCCAGTCGTCGCCCGCACCGACGTCGACCGCGAGCGGCGGGTCGAGGGGGTAGGCGCCGCACATCTCCTCCCGCACGACGTCCCGGACCGGCCCGGTCTCGGCCTCCGGGACCTCGAGCAGCAGCTCGTCGTGCACCTGCAGCACGAGCCGCGCGCCGCGCCCTTCGGCCCGCAGCCTCCGATGGATGTTCACCATCGCCACTTTGATGATGTCCGCCGCCGTTCCCTGCATCACCGAGTTGACCGCGAGCCGCTCGCCGAGCGAGCGCGTCTGCCGGTTCGAGGCGCGGATCTCCGGCACCGGCCGCCGCCGCCCGAGCAGCGTCGTCACGAAGCCGTCGCGGATCGCTTGCTCGATCGTCCGCTCGATGAAGTTCTGCACGAGCGGGAAGCGCGCGAGGTAGGTGTCGATATAGGTCTGCGCCTCCTCGCGCGGAATCTCGAGATTTTCCGAGAGCCCGAACGCGGAGATGCCGTAGATGATGCCGAAGTTGACCATCTTCGCGATGTTCCGCTCGTCCTTCGAGAGCGTCGCCTGCTCCTTCCCGAGCACCTCGGCGGCAGTCGCCGCGTGGATGTCCTCGCCGCGCGCAAACGCCTCGCGCAGGCGAGGCTCGCCCGAGACGTGCGCGAGAATCCGCAGCTCGACCTGGGAGTAGTCGGCCGACAGGAGCCGGTGGCCGGACTCAGCGACGAAGGCGGAGCGGATCTCCCGGCCGAGCTCCGTGCGGATCGGAATCGCCTGCAGGTTCGGGCTCGTCGTCGACAGCCGGCCGGTCGCGGCGACGGTCTGGTTGAAGGTCGTGTGCAGGCGACCGTCCTCGCCGAGCAGCGTCGGCAGCGGACCGAGGTAGGTGTTCAGGAGCTTGGAGTACTCGCGCCACTCCTCGATCGCCTCGACGATCGGGTGCTCGTGCCGAATCGAGCGGAGGACACGGGTGTCGGTGGAGTAACCGGTCTTACCCTTTCGGCCCGAGGTGAGCGCGAGCTTCTCGAACAGGATCCGGGCCACCTGCTGCGTCGAACCGATCATGAACTCCTCGCCCGCGAGTTCGTAGGCCTTCGCCTCGAGCTCCTCGACGCGGTCGGCGAGCCTGGCGGTGATCTCGCCCATGCGGTACGTGTCGATCTTGACCCCTGCATCCTCCATCGCTGCGAGGACGGCCGTGAGCGGCAGCTCGATCGTCTCGTAGAGGTTGAGGCTCCCACGTTCGGCCAGGCGTTCGCGCAGGCGCGGGGCGAGCCGGCGCGGGATCTCGGCGGCGCGGACGAGGAACGCCGTCGTCTCGTCTGCCTCAGGCTCGGGGATCGCCTCGACGCCGTACTCGGCGGCGAGGACGTCGAGCTCGTAGGTCGGTCGGCCCGGTTCGATCAGGTATGCGCCGATCATCGTGTCCTCGGCGGGCAGCATCGTCAGCCGCGGCAGCGCCTTGAAGTCGTGCGCGACGATCCGCGCGTCCCGGAGGCGGGCGGCGAGCTCGTCGCCCCACTCTCCGACCGTCACACCGCTCTGGTCGGCGATCGCGAAGCGACCGTCCCGAACGGCGAGGGCGACCGCGTCGGGCATCAGCGGGAACGGCCCCTCGGCCCAGGTGACGGCGGTGCCCTCCACTCTCGGCGGCGCCGCGGCCGGCAGCGCCTCGTCCAGCTCGTCGATCCGGTTCAGCAGGTTGCGAAACTCGAAGCGCCGAAACGCCTCGCGCAGCAGCGCCCGGTCGGGGGGCGCCAGCACGAGGCCCGGCGGATCGCAGTCGATGTCGAGATCACGGCGCATCGTCGCGAGCTGCTTCGAGGTCTGCGCCTGCTCGGCGTGCTCGATCACGTTCTTCCTCCGCGCCGGCGAAAGCGCGTGCGCATGCTGGATCACCCCCTCGACGGAGCCGTACTGGGCGATCAGCTGCCCTGCGGTCTTGTCGCCGATCCCTGGGATGCCGGGAATGTTGTCCGAGTTGTCACCCTTCAGGCCGATGAAGTCCGGGATTTGTTCCGGGCGGATGCCGTAGCGCGCCTCGACCCGCTCGGGCGTGTAGACGTGGACGTCCGAGACGCCGCGCGGGGTCATCATCAGGCAGACGTTCTCGGAGCAGAGCTGGAAGGCGTCGCGGTCAGTCGAGACGACGCACGTCCTGATCCCGGCAGCATCAGCGCGGGTCGCCAAGGTGGCGATCACATCGTCCGCCTCCCAGCCCTCGAACTCGAGGTTCCGGTAGCCGAACGCCTCGACGATCGGCCGGAAGTGCGGGAACTGCTCGCGCAGGAGGTCCGGCATCGGCTTGCGCTCGGACTTGTATGTGCCGAGCTGCTCGAGCCGCTCGACCGGGCGCGTGTCCCAGGCGACCGCGACCCCGCGTGGCTTGTAGTCGGCCAGGAGCTTGAAAAGCATGTTTGTGAAGCCGAGCAGTGCGTTCGTAGGGAAGCCCTCGGTGGTGGCGAGCTCTTCCGGGAGCGCGAAGAACGCGCGGTAGGCGAGGTTGTTGCCGTCGACGAGGAAGAGCTCCGACTCGCGTGCAGCGGCATCGTCCAAGTCGAGGTCGGCGCCGGTCAGCGTCTTCGGTGACACCCACGCGAGTGTAAGCACTGCCAGGGCCCAGTCCGACGCCAGGCTTCAACCGCGGCGGATGTTTCCAGGAGCCACAGACGCTGGCCCGTTCGACTGGAGGGCTGATTGACTACCCTGATGTCGAGGGTCCCACTTCTCTCCGGCTCGCGGCTCGTGATCGCGGCCGCCCCCGACGACGCCGTCGTCCTGCGGCCGCCGCCGCCCGGGGAAGGGATCGCCGACGTCGGCGCGGCGGTGCGTGATGCCCTCCGGTTCCCGCTCGAGGGAGAACCGCTCGAGGCGCTCGTCGGCCGGCGGGGTCGTGCAACGATCGTCGTCGAACCTCCTGCGCTGCCGCTGCCGGGGTCGCCGGAGGATCCGCGGCAGCTCGCGATCGGCGCCGTCGTGGACGAGCTCGAGCGGTTGGGGATCGACACCGGCTACCAGACGATCATCGTCGCGGGCGGCCTCGCGCGGCGCGCCGGCCAGCGGGAGCTCGAGACGCTCGTTACCCCGGAGTTCGCCCGACGCTTCCACGGCCACGTCGTCGTCCACGACGCCGAGGATCC
>JBHEMK010000100.1:0-3700 GCA_046262635.1 Gaiellaceae bacterium | reverse complement strand
CGATCTCTACCTGGCCGACGAGGTCTTCATGGTCGGCACCGCAGCCGAGGTGACGCCGATCCGCGAGGTCGACGACCATGCGGTCGGGCCGCCCGGGCCGATCACGACCGAGATCCAGCAGGCATACATGGAGACCGTGCGCGGCGGCCCGCTGGCGCTGCCCGGCTGAATCGACCCCGTGCCGGTTGCCCCGGCCCCGCTACCGGCGTAGAGCCGTGCGGGACCCGGCAGCGCGACTGCGCCTCCAGGCACGCACCGACCTGCTCCTCCCGACGCCGGCCCGGCGTACGATCCCTATGACGCCACCTCGGCGAGGTATGCGGTCGCCTTCCCGGGATCCATGAACCATTCGTAGTAGTCGCGCGGGTCGTCGAACCCGTTCACGAACCGGTGCGCGATCGACTGGTACAGGTTCCCCGCGCCGAGCAGCTCGAGCACGTGCGAGGGCGGCGGCGAGAGCAGCGCGTTCGTCCAGCCGGTCACGTACTGGCCGTACTCGCTCCAGAAGCCTTCGAACGTCCGCTCCATGAAGTCGCGGTCGTAGGCGCCGTCACCGTGGCCGAGGATCGACTGGAGATACGAAGCCGCCATCTTGCTCGCGTTGTTCGAGCCCTGGCCCGTGATCGGATCGTTGAGCATGATCGTGTCTCCGAGCCCGAGCACGAGGGCCCCCGACGGAAGCTGCCCCACCGGCTTTCGGACGGTTGGCGGGAAGCGGCCGGCCAGGATCCCGTTGTCGTCGGTGAGCTCGATCGTCCGGCAGCGCTCGGCCTCCCAGGGCATGAAGGTCTCGAGGATCCACCTGCTCTTCTCCAGGTGCGCCTGCGGGGTCGAGACCTCGCCCCAGCAGTCCATCGGTCCGCCCGGCACACCCTCGAATACCATGATCTCGCACGGCCCCGAGATGGTCAAAGCGGGGAAGACGAAGTACTCGCCGACGGTCGGGATCAGGTTGAAGCAGACCGCGGAATAGGCCGGACGCGGCATCATCCCGGTCACGTAGGTGAGCGCCAGCGCGCGCATCGGTGCGTCAAACGGCGACCGCTCGGGGTCGCGCTCGAACAGCCTGGCGACCTCGCCCTTGCCCGACGCGACGACGACGAGATCGTGCTCGCCGGCGTAGCGCTCGAGGTCGCTCGGACCCACGTCCTCGATCACGATCTCGCCGCCCCGCCGCTCGAGCTCCCCCATCCAGCGAGGCATCTTCAGACGCTGGTCGACCGATTGCGCCGGCCCCTCGAGCCGGGACGCCCAGTCGATCGCCTTGCCGTTACCGTCCGGCGCGGGCACCGCCAGCGAGATGCCCTCGACCGGCGGGCACTCGTCGTCCCAGAAGTTGAGCCCGAGCTCGCGCTCGTGCTGCAGCGCCGAGTCGAACATGCACTGGCTCGACAGCACACGCCCGTCGCTGATCTCCTCGGGCCTCCGGTTCGAGACCACCGTGACCTCGTAGTCGTTTCGGACCAGGCCGAACGCGAGCTGCAGTCCGGCCTGACCAGCCCCGACGATCAGGATCCTGCGCATCGTCCGGTCACCTCACTCCGCGAGCCTCGGAATGGCGGCCTCGGCCTGCTCCGGCCCCATTGCGGCGTACCCGCCGTCGACCGCGTAGTCGGCGCCGGTGACGAACGACGCCTCGTCGGAGCAGAGAAACAGCGCGACGCTTGCGACCTCTTCGGGATCGCCGACGCGGCCAAGCAGGTGGAAAGGCGCGGCGACGCCGTCGGTCTTCACACGGTCGTCCCCGGAGAGCTCGACCATCACCCTCGACCAGGTCCAGCCCGGGGAGACTGAGTTGACGCGAACGTTGTCCACCGCGAGGTCCATCGCCATGTTTCGCGTCAGTTGCACGAGCGCCGCTTTGCCGGTCGGGTACAGCCAACGGCCCCTCTGGGCCACCTTCGCCGAGATCGACGTGAAGTTGACGATCGCTCCGCCTGCGCGGGCCAGGAGGTGCGGGTGCACCGCCTTCGCCATCATCACGGCGCTCACGACGTTGACGTTCAACGACTCGAGCCAGTCGGCGCGCGGCGAGGCGAGCCCGTCGTCCACGTAGGAGCAGGCGAGGTTGACGAGGATGTCGATGCCGCCGAAGCGCTCCGCGGCGGCCCGGACGAACGAATCGATTTGCCCGTCGTCCCTGATGTCCGTGCGCAGGAAGAGGACGTGCTCCCCGAGCTCAGCGGCAAGCGCCTCGCCCCCGCGGACATCGATGTCGGCGACTGCGACGTTCGCGCCAGCCTGCCTGAACGCACGGACGACCGCCGCGCCGATCACCGTCGCTCCGCCCGTCACCACGGCCGTCTTGCCCTCCAGCCCGCGCATCCACCCTCCTCGAGGTCCGGTGGTGCAATGCTACGAGGCCGGCAGCCTCCGCGCCGTCGGGTCGGCGTCGGCCTCGCTTGCGAGCGGCAAGGTGATCCGGAACGTCGTGCCCTCTCCGGGGGTGGCGCCCGCGGTGACCGAACCGTCGTGGGCCTCGGTGACAGCCGCGACGATCGAGAGGCCGAGGCCGACGCCGCCCAGCTCTCGCGAGCGGGAGGCGTCCGCCCGGTAGAACCGCTCGAAGACGCGGAGTTCGTCCTCCGCGCTCAGGCCCGGCCCCTCGTCCCGCACCTCGAGCACGGCGGTGCCGTTCGACGTGCCGAGGCTGACGTGGGCCGGGGTGCCGGCGGGGGTATGCGATCGGACGTTGCTCAGCAGATTGTCCAGGATCTGCCGCAGCCGGTCGCGGTCGCCGAGAACGACGACCGGCTCGACCGTGAGCTCGATCGGGCGCGCAGGCTCGACGGCGCGCGCGGTCTCGACGGCCTCGGTGACGACCTCGCTGAGCCGGACCGGCTCACGCTCGAGTGGACGCCCTTCATCCAGGCGCGCGAGCAGCAGCAGGTCCTCGACGAGCACGCCCATGCGCTCGCTCTCGCGCTCGATCCCCCGCATCGAGCGCGCGAGGTCGTCAGGACGCTGGTTCGCCCCGCGCCCGAAGAGCTCTGCATAGGCACGGATCCCGGCAAGCGGGGTCCGCAGCTCGTGCGAGGCGTCGGCGACGAAGCGGCGAAGGCGCGCCTCCGAGGCCGCACGCGCCTGGAAGGCCGCCTCGATCTGGCCGAGCATGCTGTTCAGAGCAAGACCAAGCCGGCCGACCTCGGTCCTCTCCTCGGCGCGCTCCACCCGGCGCGACAGGTCGCCCGCCGCGATTGCATCCGCGGTCCGACCAATCGCCCCGAGCGGGCGCAGGCCGAGGCGGACGATCCAGAGACCGAGCAGGGCGATCGCCGCCAGGACGAAGAGCGTCACGAGCAGCTCGATCAGGAGGAGTCGGTGCAGCGTACTGTCGACCTCGCCCAACGGGGTGCCGACGATCAGGATCACGTTCTCGCCGGGGTCGAGCGAGGCGCGGATCCGATAGCGCAGCCCCCCCGTGTTGGCGGGGACGGAGAAGTACCGCACTCGGTCCGGCGAGCGACCGACCCGCGGGAGCGAGATCGTCCCGGGCAGCTGCGGAGGGGGCGGCAGCGCGTCCCCCGGAAACCGCGGCACTCCGCCGCTCGAGAGGATCCGCCCGGTCGGACTGCGGATCTCGATGAAGTCGCCGGCCACGCTCTGGGTGAGCTCATGGAGGTCCGGGCCCGATCGGCCCTGGGAGAAGGCGGATTCGACGACGTGATGCGCGGCGTTGAGCGTACTGTCGGTGCGGTTC
>JBHEMK010000099.1:0-5038 GCA_046262635.1 Gaiellaceae bacterium | reverse complement strand
ACTAAGAACCACAGTGAAACCGGAACGAGATAGGGCCACTGCCGCACTTCGCCCAATGCCGCCGCCAGCACCGGGCGGACATCGAGGCATGCTTTGACATGATTGACCAGACCGCGATCATGAGCCGGCACTCACCAGCCTTTCCCTGCAGGTGACGCGCAGACGAAGCAGCGGCCCTTCCGATCGCCGCCGGTTCTGTTGTCCGGCGGGCTCGAGCGGTACTACGGTCGATCCTGGCTCCCGCCCCGGCACACAAAGTCGCAGAGCGCGACTCTGAACCACGCGTACGCAGGGTGAACGAACGGCTCTACCGTGCCTACCTGCTGAAAGAGCAGGTACGGCTCGTCTTCCACGAGCCCGACACGGCCGCCGCGGTCGCGCTCTTGGACGGCTGGCTTGCGTGGGCGCGTCGCTGCCGGATCGCAAGCTTCGTCAAGCTCGCGAAGACGATCACCACCCACCAGGCCGGCATCGCGACGCTCACGCACCGACTCTCGAACGCCGCACCGAGGCGCTCAACACCACCCTGCGGCTGATCTGCCGCCGCGCCTACGGCTTCCACTCCGCCAAGCCCTGATCGCGCTCGCCATGCTGACCGGCGGCGGCCTCCGGCCGCCGCTCCCCGGCCCTGGATGAAACCTACGGAAACGTCAGGGGATCCCGAAAAGCGATGACACGCCTCGAGCGCAGCGGGAAAGATGATTTGACCCGGGCCCGTGCGGCACGTTCATGTTCAAGCGCCGTCTTGGGTGGGAGCAGCAGACGTCCTGAGAGCGACGGCTTCGATCTCGATCTCGACCTCAGGCAGGTAAAGCGAGCGGACCTCAGCGATCGTGTCGGCCGGGTAGGGTGGCGTAAACCACTTCCGACGCAGCTCGACAACCTTCGGAAAGTTGGACATGTCGGTGAGGAAGATGGTCACCTTGACGACGCGCTCGAGGCTCGAGCCGCCCGCCTCAAGAACACGCGCGAGGTTGCGAAACGTCTGCTCGGCCTGCGCGTCGAAGTCGCCAACGCCAACAAGCCGACCCGTTTCGTCGATCCCAGCCTGCCCCGAGATGAACAGGAGGTCGTCTACCCGGATTCCCTGCGACAGGAGGAAGGGCTCATACGGGTCCGGATCGACCCTGATCTGCTCGACCATTGACAGTCCTCCTTCGGGGAGTTGATTCTACGGCACGTGCGCACCGCGAAGCGAAAGCGATCAGGGTCGGAAGCGCGCGTTGCATCCGGCTGCCGCGTGAAGCGCCGCCCCGAGAAGCGCCGCGTCGTCGAGCCGTACGGCCGCAAGGACCTCCACCTCGAGACCTTCGACCAGCTGCAATCCGAAATGAGCCCATGCACGCGCGATCGACCCGCCGACGACGACGCACGTGGGCACGAAGTCGCGGACCCAGGGCCCGAGGAACTCGGCCAGTCGCTTCCGAGCGTGGCGAGCGCAGCGACCGCCGCCGGGTCCCCCACGACCGCGTGCGCAGCAATCTCCTTGACGCTCGTGCGCCCGTCGACGCGATCGCGGATGGCGCGGCCGGAGGTCCAGTCCTCGACCTCTCCGCCGCAGAACCCGGCGACGTGCAGGTTTCCGTTCGGTGGTACTCCTGGACCTGCACGAACGATCACGCCGTCAACGAGGAACGCGGAGCCGAGGCCGGTGCCGAGCGTGATGCCGGTCGCGCGCGTGGCCCAGGGCGGCACCAGCGCGCTTCGCCGAGCAGGAACGCTTCGGCGTCGTTGAGGAAGCCAATCGCTGTCGTCGCAAACCGGCCGGCGAGCTGGTCGCGCAGGTCGGGCCCGAGGAGAGCCTCCAGCTTGCCGAGACCGCGAATCGCGCAGATGCCGCGCTCGTAGTCGAATGGGCCGGGGACGGCGACGCCGACGCAATCCACATCGGCCGGGATGGCGCAGCCAGCGCGCATGATCGTGTCGAGCAGTTCGGGCCGTGTTCCGTTTGGATCGAGCGCAAGCCGGCGGAGACCGGAGACCGGCGACCGCGCCGGCGTCGACGCACGCGGCGGCAGAAGAAGCCGACTCTACGGCCCCGAACCAGCTCCGATGCGCCCCGGCGCACCAGACGGATTTACGTACCCCACGCGGTCCGAGCAGGCCGGCAGGCTGGTCGCCGAGGCCACAGGGATCTTCGAGCTGCTGCAGGCCCTACCCTGGCTTGACCGGCTCGAGCGAGTCACAGCGGCTACCCACACGCAGCCGCCGCCGGTCCTCGCCTGACGCTCCGGCTGCGAAGTCATTCTGTTACAACCTCTTAGCGCTCTAGCCGGGAAGGCGGCGGCGGCTTTCGTCTTTCGGACCACGTCAGCGAACTCGGGACGGACCTGATCACCGCCGAGCGCCGCGTCTTCCGGCCGATTCGAGGCGCTGGACACGGTCGGGCAGAACTGCGTGAATCGCCAACCCTGCGCTCACGCACCAATGCGCGGGCTCCCGACGCGCAGCAGGTTCGGCTCGACCGGATCGATCCGACTCTTCAACCGGAAACGCGGGTGGAGATCCCGCTGCAGGCTGGGTTCGATCGTCGTATGCTCACCGCGAGAGCGAGACGGAGGAGGGCGGCGTGAGACGTGTGGCGATCACGGTCAACGGCAGCCGGCGCGAGGGGGAGGTGGAGCCGCGCCAGCTCCTCGTCTACTTCTTGCGGGAGCAGCTCGGCCTGACGGGCACGAACGTCGGCTGCGACACGACGACGTGCGGGGCGTGCACCGTTCTCCTCGATGGTCGTTCGGTCAAGGCCTGCACGCTGCTAGCGGTGCAGGCGGACGGGCGGCGGGTGACGACGATCGAGGGGATTGCCGAGAACGGACAGATGCACCCGCTGCAGCACGCGTTTCACGAGCATCACGCGCTGCAGTGCGGCTATTGCACGCCCGGAATGATCATGGCGGCGATCAGCCTGATCGATGAGGGCCGCGCCGGTTCGGAGGAGGAGATCCGCGAGGGACTGGAGGGCAACTTCTGTCGTTGCACCGGCTACCAGCGGATCGTCGAGGCGATTCAGGCGGTGGCGTCGTGACCGCCGTCGAGCGCGAGGGAGGGCGGTACGTCGGCGGTGGTGTCCTGCGCAAAGAGGATCCGGAGCTTCTGACGGGCCAGGCGCGGTTCGTCGACGACATCGCGCTGCCGGGAATGGTCTGGATGGGCGTCGTCCGCAGTCCCTACGCGCACGCGCGCGTGAGCGGCGTCGACGTCTCGGCGGCGCGTGAGGCGGCCGGCGTGGTCGCGGCATGGAGCGGCGAGGAGCTGAAGGACGAGTGGGCGGGCGGCCTTCCCTGTGCCTGGCCGATTCAGACGCGGAGCTTTCCGACTCCCTCGGACGAGGATGCGCGGATGCCGACGCACTGGCCGCTCGCGACGGACAAGGCGCGCTACGTCGGCGACGGAGTCGCGGTGGTGGTCGGGGAGTCGCGCGCCGCGGTCAAGGACGCGCTCGAGCTCGTCGTTGTCGATTATGAACCGCTCGAGCCGGTGCTCGACCTAGAGGCCGCGTTGATGGAGACCTCGGCAGCGGTCCATGACGATTTCGGCGATAACCGGGCCTATACGTGGGGCGTCGGCGACGAGCAGGCCGCCGACCGTGCCTTCGCCGGAGCGGCAGTCACCGTGAAGGAGCGCTACTGGCATCCGCGCTTGATCCCGAATGCGATCGAGCCGCGCGGCGTCGTCGCCCAGCCGAGTCCGGCGATGGGCGAGTTCACGCTCTGGTCGGCGACTCAGGTTCCGCACATCGCCAAGGTGACGCTCGCGCTGACGACGGGCATCCCGGAGACGAAGCTGCGCGTGATTGCGCCGAGCGTCGGCGGCGGCTTCGGCTCGAAGCTGAACGTCTACGCGGAGGAGGCGCTCTGCCTCGCGGTCGCGCGTCGGCTCGGCGTGCCCGTCAAGTGGGTCGTCGAGCGGTCGGAGGATTACCTGGCCACGATCCACGGCCGCGGGGTGATCCAGGACATGGAGGTCGCGGCCGACGATGAGGGGAAGCTACTTGCGGTGAGGGCGTCGCTGATCGCCGACTTCGGCGCCTATTACCAGCTGGTCACGCCGGGGATCCCGCTGCTCGGGGCGTTCATCTATCACGGCGTCTACGACGCCGAGGCGTACTGGTTCGAGTGCACGGGCGTGTTCACGAACAGGACGCCGACCGACGCCTACCGCGGCGCCGGCCGACCGGAGGCGACCTACGCGATTGAGCGGATCATGGACTCGCTGGCCCGTCGCGTCGGCAAGGACCCGATCGAGATCCGCCGCCTCAACATGATCCCGCCCTTCGAGGAGCCGCGGGCGACGGCCGGCGGGTTGCAGTTCGACTCCGGGAACTACGAGGCGACGCTCGACAGGGCGCTCGAGCTGTTCGGCGGCGACGAGCTTCGCGCTCGCCCGCGGAAGCCAACGAAGAGGCTGGGGATCGGCGCCTCCACCTACATCGAGATGTGCGGTCTTGCCCCCTCGCAGGTCCTAGCCGCTCTGAAATACGGGGCAGGCGGCTGGGAGGCCGCGACGATCCGCTGTCACCCGACCGGCAAGGTCACGGTCGTGACGGGCACCTCGCCGCACGGGCAGGGCCACGTCACCTCGTGGTCGCAGATCGCTGCGGACGAGTTGGGCGTCGCGCTGGAGGACGTCGAGGTGCTGCACGGCGACACCGCGATCTCGCCGCTCGGGATGGACACCTACGGCTCGCGCTCGCTCTCGGTCGGCGGGATCGCGCTCTGGAACGCCGCGCAGCGGATCAAGGAGAAGGCGAAGCTGATTGCGGCGCACGAGCTCGAGGTGGATGCCGACGACGTCAGCTGGACGGACGGTCGGTTCGAGGTGCGCGGCGCGCCGGGACGGACGAAGACGATCGCCGAGATCGCCTTCTCTGCCTGGACGGCGCATGGGCTTCCCGACGGCGTCGAACCCGGCCTCGAGGCGACCTACGTCTTCGACCCACCCAACTTCACCTTCCCGGCCGGCGCCCATCTCTGCGCGGTGGAGGTGGACACCGAGACGGGCGAGGTCGAGATCGTGCGCTATGTCGCCGTCGACGACT
>JBHEMK010000098.1:0-4315 GCA_046262635.1 Gaiellaceae bacterium | reverse complement strand
CCCTCGACCGACCTCGCGGTGCTCAAGGTCAACCTGCCGGCCTCCCAGCTCCGTCCGCTGACCCTCGCCGGCTCGAGCGCGGTTCAGGTCGGCGACGGCGTCGTCGCGATCGGCAGCCCCTTCGGGCTCGAGAACACCGTCACGACCGGAATCGTCAGCGCGCTCAACCGCCAGATCCAGGCCCCCGACGGCTCGGCGATCGAGAACGCGATCCAGACCGACGCCGCGATCAACCACGGCAACTCCGGTGGTCCTCTCCTCGACCTCGACGGCCGCGTGATCGGCGTCAACTCCCAGATCAACAGCGAGTCGGGCGGCAACGACGGCGTCGGCTTCGCAATCCCGGCGAGCACCGTCCGCACGATCGCCGGGCAGCTGATTACGACCGGCAAGGTTCAGCACGGCTACCTCGGCGTGTCAGTCTCGGATAAGTCGGCCGGCGTCGCGGTGAACAGCGTCCAGCCGGGCAGCGCGGCCGCACGCGCCGGGCTCAAGAGCGGCGACGTCATCACCGCACTCGACGGGAAGAAGGTCACATCGGCACAGCTCCGCGCGGCGATCTCCGGGCGGAAGCCGGGCACCAAGGTCGAGCTGACCCTGACGCGCGGCGGGTCCAGCCGCAGGGTCGCCGTCACGCTCGGTCTACGGCCCGCCTAGGCCTGGAACCCCGAAGTAGCGGGCGGCCTCCCCTGCCGCCCGCTACGCGCCTCCCCCGATCGACCACCGGGGCGCGCGAGCTCCCCGGCCGGAAGGCCCTCCAAGCGCCGAGCCGGGCTCGGCCGTGAGCCGCGCACGTCGAGCCGCCCGCCGCCAGACGGTCAGGCGGCGCTCCGAGACGCCGCAGGCAGACGTGTCGGCGCTGGTGCAGCCGCCCGTGCGGGACGAAGCCCGACTCATGCTCGGGAGCGGTCAGGACCGCTCCTGCGGAAGAGGAAGGCCGAGACTGTCAAGTCCGTAGTCGGATTCACTCGCTCGGGTTGCAGCGTTTGGTGGAGGGCCTAAGCTGCGAGGGTGGAACGAGATACTGCGGTCGTTCTCTCCGGCGGTGCTGTGAACGGGGTCCTGATGGAACTGGGCTTCATGAAGCGGCTGCGCAGGAGCGATCTCTGGGATCGCATCGGCTGGATCTACGGAACCTCGGCTGGCGCGCTCACCGGGACGATGGCCGCGCTCGACCGGCTCGACGACCTGGAGGAGTTCATGCTCGGGCTCCAGCCCGACGACACTTTCCGGCCGCACCGGCTCTGGCGGCTGCCGCTGCTCGGCACGCACGACTTCCGCCTGCCGCAGACGGTCGCGGAGCGGCTCGGCGATCCGCTCGACCTGGCCCGGGCGCTCGGGCGCCGCCCGATCGAGCTGTGCGTCTTTGCGACCGACGTGACCGGCGATCATGACGGGGGCGAGGACTACCCCTACGAGCTCGCCTATTCGTCGAAGTCGACCGAGCCCGGGCGGATGGCCGAGGCCGTGATGGCGTCCGCCGCAGTGAGCGGCCTGGTGCTGCCACTGCGCATCGGCGACCGGGTTGCCACCGACGGCGCGTGGGTGCGGAACTTCCCGCTCGCCCACGCCTATGACGAGCCCGGCGTCGAGTTGATCCTCGCCTTCCGCTACCTGCCGAAGTACCCCGAGCAGAGCGCGGAGTGGCTGCGCAGGCTGCGGAGGCGACTCGAGCGATTCAGTCTGGTTCCCCCCGTAGCCGCTCTCCTCGTCGACTTGCGCGAGGCCGAGGAGCGGCAGAACCGCGGCGAGCCCGCGCACTGGGGCGACATGATCGTGCGCCTCATGCGCGTCGCGGTGCTCCAGAACACGGCCGTCGAGGAGCGTCAGGCGGAAGACAAAGACGAGTCGATCCGCGAGCTCGAAGCGCTGCGCGAGGATGTGGTCAACCTGCTCCGCGCCCGGGGAGGGCGCCGGGGCGAGCAGCTGGCGGGCGCGGTCGACGAGCGCTTCGCCGCCGCCCGATTCCCATTCCGGCACAAGAGGCTGATCCCGCGGATCACCGTCCGCGGCAGCGCAGGCGCGCTGAGCCTCGAGGCCGGGTTGCGAAACCAGCGCCCCTGGTCTGAGGAGACCAAGCGCGGACTGATCGAGCTCGGCTATTCCCTGCTCGACACCGAGCTGCGCGAGCGGCGAGTCGCCTAGGAGCTAGAGCACCTTGCCAGGGTTGAGGATTCCCTGCGGGTCGAGCAGGGCCTTGATCCCGCGCATCAGGGGAAGCAGGTCGCCGTGCTCTGCCTCGAGGAACGGGCGCTTGCCGATCCCGATCCCGTGCTCACCGGTGCACGTGCCGCCGCGGGCGAGGGCGTCGGCGACGATCCGCTCGTTGAGCGCCTGTGCCCGCGCCACCTCATCCTCGTCGTCGGGGTCGAGCATGAAGGCGACGTGGTAGTTGCCGTCGCCCACGTGGCCGACGATCCCGCCGAGCATGCCGGTCTCGTCAACGAGGCGCCGACCGAGCTCGACCGCCGCCGGCAGCTGCGAGACGGGCACGCAGACGTCCGTCGTGTACGCGCGTCTGCCCGGCGCCGCGTGCGCCAACGCGAGCAGCGCGTGGTGCCGCGCCTCCCAGAGCCGCGCTCGTGCGACCCGGTCGGTCTCGGCCTCGAACGCGCGGCAGCCCTCGACCGTGGCGATCTCGCGGGTCGCCTCGAGGTCGCCAGCCACTCCTGCCTCGCTACCGCCGAACTCGACGAAGAGATGCGGCGCCTCGACGTAGTCCGTCCCCTTGAAGGCGTTCAACCCGGCGATGCTCGGGCCGTCGAGCAGCTCGCAGCGCGTGACGAGGACACCCGAGCCGATCATCGTCGCGGCGGCACGGCACGCGGACTCGACGTCCGGAAATGCGGCACGCACGGCCACGACGTAGTCCGGAATCCCGTACAGCCGGAGCGTCAGCTCGGTGATCACGCCGAGCGTGCCCTCCGAGCCCACAAAGAGGCCGCGCAGGTCATAGCCGGCCGAGGTCTTGACCGCGCGGCTGCCGGTGCGGACGAGGCTGCCGTCGGCGAGGGCGACCTCGAGTGCGAGCACCTGCGCGCGCATGCCGCCATAGCGCACCGTGGTCGTGCCGCTTGCGTTGGTCGCGGCCATCCCGCCGAGCGTCGCGTCGGCGCCAGGGTCGACCGGGAAGAAGAGCCCGTGTGCGCCCGCAGCCGCGTCGAGACGGCTCCTCGGGACGCCCGCCTGGACGACCGCCTGCAGGTCGTCCGGCCGAAGCTCGAGGATCCGGTCCATCCGCGTCAAGTCGAGGCTGATGCCGCCCTGCAACGGAATCACCTGGCCCTCCAGGCTCGTCCCGGCCCCAAACGGCGTGACGGCGATTCCGTGTTCCGAGGCGAAGCGCAGGACGGAGGCGACCTCCTCCGGCCCCTCCGGGAAGACGACGATGTCCGGCTCGTGCCCCGGGTGGTAGGTCAGGTCCTGCCCGTGCTGTGCGAGCACCGACGGGCTGGTACTCACGCGCCGCTCGTCCGGGACGAGCCGGAGGAGGTCCGAGCGCAGATCGGAGGCGACGGCCACGGCAGAAGGGTATGCGCCCGTGGCGTTGGCAGCGAGCACGGAGAGGCCTTCCCGCGAGCCGCGGCGCCGGTCCGATGACCGCCCGACGGCTCCGCACGTCTCCGAGAGGCTCCGCCGGTGGTACGGGGGCATCACGAGATCGGCGGCATCACTCGCCTCGGTGCACGCGCCAGCGCTGTTTCAGCGCCTGTGCGGGGACGCCGCTCCGGCGGGAGTGTGGCTCCGGCCCCCGTGCTCGAGCGTGGGCGCGGCGCGGCGTCAGGCGCGTCGGCTGCGGTCCGAGTCACTCGCGGGGGCGCCAGGAACCTGCAACGTGCCGGCGACCTCCGCACCGACGAGACTCAGTTGCCCCGCGAGCGACAATGCGAGCTCGCCGCGCGCGAGGGGCACGAACTCCAGCGGCACGCCCGGAGGCCTCGAAGGCGGTGGCCGTCAAGCGGAAACGCCGAGCTCGTGCGCAGGCGCCTCGAAGTCACGGCGGTGACGGCCGAGCAGGACGAGCAGGCGGAGACTTTCCCGCGTGCCCGGATTTGCTCCACGACGACGCTGCTCCCTGGCTCGCTGACCCGTCGAGGACGTCCACCGCCGGGGCGTGCCGCGACACTGAACACATCCCGTGCCGCTGCGCGATCCGTCGAAGTCGCGATCAATCTCACCGGGCGGCGGTCGACAGGACGTCGCCGCTCGTCAGGACGACACCGTCCTCGCAGCGCGCCTCGACGAGGCCGCCCTGGAACTGCTGGCGATAGAGCCGCGCATAGAGGCCGCCGGTTGCGGCGAGTTCCTCGTGCGT
>JBHEMK010000097.1:0-3534 GCA_046262635.1 Gaiellaceae bacterium | reverse complement strand
CCCTGGTGGGGCCGGCGGATCTTCCAGCTCGTGACGGTCCGAGACGGCAAGATTTCGCACATCCAGGATTTCGGGCGGCGCGACCAGGCCCTTGCCGCAGCCGGGCTAAAGGTGTGACCAGCGCGGCCGCGTTCTTCGACCTCGGCCGAAGCCTCCTGCGGCGCTTCAGCCAGCGAGCCTACCCTCATGCGCGACGGCAGGTGCCGCCGGCGGTCTACGTCCTGCCGATTGCCGTGGGAGCCGCTCTCCATGCCGCGCGCCGACGAGCTGCGTAAGCGCATCGAGGCGCTCGGCTTCGGCGAGACCGACGCCCGGACGCTGTGGGAGCACTTCGACGAGGCCGAGCGGCGCGGTAAGTCCGGCCACGGGTACTCGCGCATCCCCTGGCTCGAGACGCTTCCGGATCTCGACCCCGCCGCCAAGCCGGAACGGATTGAGGCCGAGCCGGGCTTCGAGCGTTGGCACGGGGGTGGGGCGCTGGGCTATCTGGCTCTCGCGGCGATCTGCCAGTCCCAGCTCGCGCAGCCGCCGGCGCGGGCGCGCCTCGTCGTCGCCGACCGCTGCTTCCCCACCGGGATGCTGGGCTCCTGGGTGCGCCGGCTGGCCGAGGGTGGGCTCGTCGCGCTGCTGACGGCTACCTCGCCGGCCCGCCTGGCCCATCCCGAGGGCGGCCCGAAGCTCGCGGGCACGAACCCGCTCGCGATTGGGATCCCGAGCCTGGGCGGGAGGCCCTTGGTCGCCGACGTCTCGATGGGTGCGGTCACCTACGGTGAGGTGATCGCGGGGGTCGCCTCGGAGGACGAGCTCGTTCCCTTCGGCGGCCCGCAGGCGCACAAGGCGTTCGCACTCGCCCTCGGTCTCCAGCTCCTCGTTGATGCACTCGTGCAGGAGCCCGGCTACGGCGCGGTGATGGTCGTCGCGCGGCCCGAAGCCGACCCGGTGCCTGCCCTGCGCACGGTCGCCGCGGGTGTGAGGCTTCCCGGGGAGGCGTGATCGCAGCGCCGAAGCAGCCCAGGTTGTAATCGGCGCCATTTCTCGCGGGAACCGACTCCCGAAACCGGGATCCGCCAAATGGGATCTCGCTCGGGGTTACGTCGGGAAGCGCGGGTCGTCGCGGACCGGCTCGAGCAGCGGCTCGGCCGACGCGTTGTCGCGGACCCAACCGCCGAACTCCTCGTCCTGGGCGGCGCGGCCGACCAGCTCGAGCGCCTCCTCGTGGCGGCCGCGCTGCGCGGCCACGCACGCCTGCGCGTAGAGCATCGTCACGTGCTCGCCGTGGACGGCGACACCTTCGCCGGCGACGCGCTCGAGCTCGTCGACGTCCAGAAGCTGCGCTGCCCGCGCCGCGCGACTACCGTACTCCCAGGGCGCGATCCGATAGGCCTTGCCGGCAGGCGCGCCGATCACGAGGAGCTCGGTGCCGGGCTCTTCGGCCTTCGCCGACCGTCGCTCGCCGGGCAGGACGAGGACGCATGTTCCGGGAGGTGCGTCGAACGTCTCCTCGCCGACCGTGAACCTCGCGCGGCCGCGGAGGACGACGTAGAGCTCCTCGTGCACGCCGGCACCGCCGCCGCTCTCCGAATGAGGCGGCACCACGGTCTCGCCCGTGTCGGCGCGGTAGGCGCTCGCGCCGAACGCGGTGATCCCGAGCTCGGCCCGCAGCGGGAGCCAGTCGACGCCCTCGGGCCGGCCCGGCCGGATCTCGTCCAAGTGAATCTTCTTCACCGTGTCTCCTCCCGCAGCGCCTCGAGCACGACCGGGTCGATCCGTTCGCCGCCGACGCGCTCCTCCAGGTTGGCGACGCCGGCCCAGCGGCCGAGCGCGGCGGCGAGCTCTCCCTCGTAGCCGAGGCGGCTCAGGCGGTCCCGCATTTCCCCTGCCAGCGCGTCGTCGAGGGCCAGCCACGCCTCGGCGGGCGTCTTCCCGAACAGCCGGTCGTGCAGGGAATAGAGCCGGCGAAGCTCCTCGACGGGACGCTCGTGGTCGTCGACGCGCAGGTCGACGACGACGTCCGACAGCTTCGCGTAGCCGCCGTCGCGTTCGACCACGAGCAGCGAGGCTGATTGCTGGCCGCGCCGATCGCCGCCCGCAGCCTGCGCGGCGGCGAGGCATTCGATCAACCGTTCGGCCAGCGGCAGGCCCGCGTTGTGCTCGAACGTCTCGTCGAGCGCGTCCACGGTCCCGGCCGAGACGAGGATGTTCCCCTGGGCCGCATGGCAGTGGCCGGTGCGCCCGCCCGCCCAGTCGTTGCAGGCCGGGCCCGTGTATGACGCGCTCCCGCCCCGGGCGTCGACGACCCCGACTTGGCGCTCGTCGCGACCCGCGTCGCCCGCGACGAGCCGGTCGACCACCTCCTCCGCTGGCAGTCCCTTGCGAAGCAGCGCGAGCCCGTCCGGCCCGTAGCGCGGGTTGGCGTGGGCCTGCGTGGCGATCGCGCCCACGTGCGGCTCGGCCCACGGAACGACCGAGCCGACTGCCAGGAACTTCGACTGGACGGCGACGCCCCACTGCTGCGCCGCAAGGTCGCACGCGCAGATCGAGTACGTCGCGACGACGCGGTCAGCCATAGGTGAGGTCGGTCAGGTCGAGGTCGAGCAGTTCCCGCCTCTCCGGCGGGACGAGCGCGACGGCGACCTCGGGGCGCTCGAGCGCCGCCCTGACGGCCTCCGGCGTCGACGCCCGGACGGCCACCGGCCGCCCCTCGTCGAACGCCTCCCTCAAGGTCGCATCGTCGGCCGCTTCGAGCACGAGCGCGTCCCCGAGCTCGAGCTCTCCCTCGACGGCGATCTCCGGCACCCGCGTGCCGGTCGCACCGAACCAGCGCTCTCTCACAGGCTGATCGACCCGCCCGGCTCGAGGGACTCGATCGTTGCGTCAGGAGCAAGCCTTCGCAGCTCTTCCGGGGTGCCGGTGAGGAGCGGGAAGGTGCCGTAGTGGCACGGGATGCAGCGCGGGTTGCCGAGCAGCTCGAGCGCGACGGCCGCTTCCTTCGGATCCATCGTAAAGTGGCCCCCGATCGGCAGGATCGCCACGTCGGGCCGATAGATCCGTGCGATCAGCTGCATGTCGCCGAAGACGCACGTGTCGCCCGCGAAGTAAAGCCTCTGGCCGTCCTCGAGCTCGATCACGATCCCGTTCGCCTCGCCCAGGTAGTCGCCCTCGTCACTCGAACTGGAATGGAACGCGTTCGTCAGCGTGAACTTGCATCCGGCCGCCTCCACCGTGCCGCCCTTGTTCGGGCCGGGCAGCTCGCCGACCTCCGCGCCCTGGGCGCCGAGCCAGCCCTTCAGCTCCACCAGCGCGACGACCTCCGGCTTGAACCTCTTCGACAGCTCGACCGCGCTGCCGGCGTGGTCGCCGTGGCCGTGCGTGAGCGCGATCACGTCAATTCGCTCGATCTCCTTCTCCGCCTGCGGGAAGGTCGGTCCCTCGAGCCACGGGTCGACGTAGATGCGCTTATCGCCCGGCGTGTCGATCCGAAACGAGGCGTGTCCGAGCCATGTGAGCATTGCACCTGCCATCTGTCTCCTTCTC
>JBHEMK010000096.1:0-22150 GCA_046262635.1 Gaiellaceae bacterium | reverse complement strand
AGTCGTACATGGTCGGCGACCTCCGTATGTGGCTCTACCGGGCACACCCCGGCAACCCACGACAGATGCGTAGGCGCCGACCACTCTCTGCCGACAACCGGACGCCGCACCCTCGCGGGCTACAGCTCCATCCTGTCTAGGCGATCTGATCGGAGGCGCCCACGCGCTCGATCACGATCTGCGCGACGCGGGCGTGTGGGCCCAGTCTCAGCAACATCCTCACGACCTCGGCGCAGTCTGCCGGTCGGATCATCTCGTCGCTCGGGACGCCCGACCACTCGGCCATCGCCGTGTCGACGAAGCCCGGGCAGAGCGCCGTGCAGCGGACGCCCGCGCCGTCGAGCTCGGCATTGAGGGAGCGGGTCAGCGAGATCACGGCGGCCTTCGAGGCGCCGTAGGCGGCGAGGCCCGGGGTGGGGATCGTGCCTGCGATCGACGAGAGATTGACTACGAGGCCCCGGCTCGCCCGCAAGAGCGGCACCGAGGCGCGGGTGACGAGAAAGAGGCCGCGCAGGTTGATCCCGAGCTGGAGGTCCCAGTGCTTGGTCGAGAGCTGCTCGAGCGCGCCTGCGATGCCGATCCCTGCGGAGTTGACGAGCACGTCCAGCCGCCCGAAGCGCTCGCGATGCTCCGCGACGAGCCGCTCGCAGTCGTGCTCCTTCGACACGTCGGCGGCGACGGCGAGAGCGCCAAGCTCGTTCGCGGCGGCCTCGACTCGCTCGGGCCGTCGAGAGGCGAGCGTCAGCTCGTAGCCCTCGGCGCGCAGCATCCGCGCGATCGCGAGGCCGATTCCCGACGAGCCGCCGGTGACGAGCGCCGCCTTCTCCACCGGCCCTCTCTACGCGAGCCGGGCAGGAAGGTCAAGCCCCGTCTGCCTCGAACTTGAGGCCGGGGGCGCCGGCAGCGGCTCCTCCTCCTCCTCCCCCCTGAAGGAGCGGCGGCCCGCACCGCCGCTCTTTCGCTCTACAGTTGAGAGATGGAAGCTCCGCTCACGCTCTCCGGCCTCACGGCCGGCGGCGGGTGTGCGGCCAAGTACTCGGCGGCGCGCCTCGAGCACCTCCTGAAGGCGTTCGTCCCGGTCGAGGCGGAGAACCTGCTCGTCGGGCTCGCGCCGGCCGACGACGCCGCCGTCTACAGGCTCGACGACCAGCGCGCGATCATCTTCACGCTCGACTTCTTCCCTCCGCTCGTCGACGACCCGAGCCAGTTCGGTGCGATCGCGGCGACGAATGCTCTGAACGACGTTTTCGCGATGGGCGGGACGCCGCTGCTCGCGCTCTCGATCGCAGCCTTTCCCGAGGAGCTCCCGACCGAGGTGCTCGGCGCCGTCTTCGCCGCCGCCGCAGAGCAGGTGCGCGCGGCGGGCGGCCTGCTCGCCGGCGGTCATACGATCCGCGACCCGGGCCCGAAGTACGGGCTGGCCGTGGTCGGGATGGTTCATCCCGAGGGCATCTGGCAAAAGAGCCGCGCGCGCCCCGGCGACGCGCTCTTCCTGACGAAGCCGCTCGGAACCGGCCTGGTGCTCGCAGGGCGGGCGACGGAACTCGTCGGCGAGGCCGACCTCGCGGCGGCGATCGGCTGGATGACGACGCTCAACGCACGCGCGGCCGAGGTCCTGCGTCCGCTCGCGCCCCACGCCGTCACCGACGTGACCGGCTTCGGCCTCTTTGGACACGCCCACGAGGTGGCGGAGCGAAGCGGCGTCCGCATCAGCCTCCTCGCCGACCGGCTGCCGGCGCTCGCAGGTGCCCTCGAGGTCGCCCGCGCGGGTGTGCGGACGGGCGGGGATCCGCGCAACCGCGACTTCGCCGGGCCCCACCTCGAGTCCGGCGACGTGGCGGACGAGCTGTTGGCGCTCGGCTTCGACGCGCAGACGTCGGGCGGTCTGCTCGTCTCGCTGCCGGCGGCGATGGGCGCGTCGCTCGAGGCGGAGTTCGCCGCCCGCGGGCTCTTCCTGCGGCGGGTCGGCAGCGTCGAGGAAGGCTCGGGAATCGTCGTTTCCTAGCGCAGCTCGCGTCGGCGCGCGAGGAGCAGCCTCCGCTTGTCGGCCAGGTCCTGCTCGAGCCGCCCGAGCTCGCGGCGGCGGCCGCGAACGAGCTCGAGCTGCGCCTCGACGAGCGGCAGAGCCGCCTCGACGATCCTCGCGCGGTCGGCCGGCGCCTCGGTCTCATGCCACTGTCGCCGCAGGGCCGCCCGTGCCTCCTCGGCCTCGACGAGCCGCGTCAGCTCGTCGAGCGAGACACCGAGCAGGTCGCGCAGCCGGGTGACCTCCTGGAGCCGCTCGACGTCCCCCTCCTCGTAGAGCCGGTGCTTGCCCTTCTCCCGCTCCACGCCGCCGGGAAGGAGGCCGATCTCCTCGTAGTAGCGGATCGTCCGCGGGGTGGTGCCCGTGCGCTGCGCGACCTCGCCGATTCGGAGCGGCCGTTGCGCGGTCGCCGGGCTCACTCGCGGGCTCCGCCGCCCACGGCGACGGCCTCGACGGGCGCGCGCACGTGCGCGGGGCGCAGCAGCGAGACTCCGGCGCCGAGAAGCGAGATCGCGGCCAGCGTCCAGAGTGCCACGTGCATGTTCGAGATGAACGGGTCGAGCTGCGTGTTCGAGAGGCCGGAGGTCAGCCCAGAGAAGATCCGGAAGAGAACGTCCGTCGGCACGGCCGCGGTGATAACGGCCATGACGAAGGCGATCGAGATCACGGCACCGGTGTTCTGGAGCATCACGCGCGCGCCGGCCGCGATCCCGCGTCGGTGCATCGGGACGGCGCCCATCATCGCGGCGGTGTTCGGGCTGTTGAACATCCCCGAGCCGATCCCGACCAGGGCCAGCCAGACTCCGCTCTCCCAGTACGGGGAGTGCGCCTGCAGCATCGTCATCCCGGCGAGCCCGGCCGCGCTGACGACCATCCCGACCGCCGCGAGTGTGCGCGAGCCGCGCCGGTCCGCGATCACCCCCGCAAGCGGCGAGGAGATCAGCATGCCGATCGCCATCGGGGCGAGCTCCACCCCGGCCATGATCGGCGACTGGCCCTGCGGGCCTTGGAAGTAGAAGACGAAGAGAAACATCAGTGCGAACCGGGAGAGGCCGTTGATGAAGGCCGCGGCGGCGGAAGCTCCGAAGAGGCGGTCGGAAAACAGAGACAGGTCGAGCATCGGCGCCCGCTGGTGGCGCTCGATCAGCACGAAGCCGGGCAGAAGGACGACGGCGGCGGCGAAGCCTCCGATCACCATCGGCCCGCCCCAGCCGGACAGGCCGCCCTTCGAGAGGGCGAGCACGAGCCCCGTCAGGCCGAGGACGTAGGCGGTCATGCCGGGCAGGTCGAGCCCGCGCTCCGTCGAGCGGCCGGACATCTCGTGCAGCACGAGCCAGGCCCAGACGCAGCCGGTCAGACCGAGCGGCAGGTTGAACCAGAAGACCCAGGGCCAGGAGATCGCGACGAGCGCGCCGCCGAGCACGGGGCCGATCACGAGCCCGATTGCGGCCACCATCGTGTTCGTCCCCATTGCGAGCCCGAGCTGCCGTTTCGGAAAGGCATCCGTGACGAGGGCCGCCGCGTTCGCAAACAGGAAGGCCCCGCCGATCCCCTGCAGCACGCGCCAGAGAATCAGCTGCGTCCCGCTGGCCGAGAAGCCCGCGCCCAGCGAGGCGAGCGAGAAGACGAGGAAGCCGAGCACGTAGGCGTTCTTGCGCCCGAAGAGGTCGGAGAGTCGGCCGGCAGTCAGCACCAGTACGGTCGAGACGATCATGTAGACGAGGATCACCCAGACGAGCTCGAGCAGGGTCGTGTGCAGGCTCCTCTCCAGGTCCGGCAGCGCGATGATCAGCGTTCCGGAGTTGACCGTCGCGCAGCATCCCGAGTGACGTGCAGGAGAGCACCCACCACCTGTAGGCGTCGCTGTGCCGGCGTGTCTGCAAGAACCTCATTCTTACGTCAACGTCAGTTTAGCAGCAATCTTGCTGGGGTGACCTGGCCGGAGACAAGGGTCGAACGCAGAGGCCCCTGCCCTCGAACCGCTGCTCTACGCTGTCTCCGTGCACGTCGAGTCCCCGGCCTCTCCGGTCTCGCGCCTTCGCGCGACCGCCGTGTCGCCGGAGCGGTTCCGGCAGATCGCGATCGCGACGGCGGGAATGCTGCTCGTGATCGTGGCGACCGGCGCGACCGTCCGACTGACGGCATCGGGGCTCGGCTGCCAGCACTGGCCGGGCTGCCAGCCCGGTGATCCGTTCCCGCGGAAGGGCTACCACTCCTACGTCGAGTTCGCGAACCGCGTCGTCGCCTTCGTCACCATCGTCGTGACCCTCGTGGCCGCCGTCGCTTCGCTCCTCGTCGCGGGTCTGCCCCGCCGCGTCAAATGGCTTGCCTGGGGAGTCTTCGCAGGGACGTTCGCCCAGGCGCCGCTGGGCGCGATCACCGTCTACTTCCACCTCAACCCCTACCTCGTGCTCTCGCATCTGCTGCTCTCGCTCGTCGTGTTGGGACTCGGAGTGGTGGTCGCGCTCGAGGCCGTGGAGCTGCTCGTCGGCCGCGCGTCCTACCTCGTCCCCGAGATCGTGCGCTGGGGCGGGCTCGCCGTGCTGCTCGCCGCTGCCGTCCTGCTCGTCAGCGGCACCTTCGTCACGGCCTCGGGACCCCACTCGGGCGGTGAGGATGTGCGCCGGCTGGGCGCCTTTCCGACCGCGATCTGGCTGCACGTCAGGGCGACGGCGGTCTTCGGGGTGGCATTCCTCGGCATCCTCGGCTGGTCGTGGCGCGAGCGGCGGCGGCTCCCTGGCGCGCTGCGCTCCTCGCTCCTCCTGACCGGGCTCCTGCTCGTGCAGATGGCGATCGGAGAGGTCCAGTACCGGAACGCCCTGCCGTGGTGGCTCGTGCTGATCCACGTCACCGTCGCCGCCGCCGTGTGGGGCTGGGCGGTGGCGGTCGTCGCCATGCTCTGGCGGCCGCTCGCGTGGCGAACCGGCCGCGCGCGCCCTGCGTAGACTTCCCCCATGGCGGACGAGCTCCTCATCTCCGCTCAGCCGAGGCTGCGCCGCCCGCTGATGGTCGTCGCCTTCCGCGGCTGGAACGACGGCGGCCAGGGCGCCTCGCTCGCCGGCGGCTACCTCGCGAAGATCTGGGAGACCTCGCGCTTTGCGGAGATCGACCCCGAGCGGTTCTTCGACTTCCAGGCCACGCGGCCGCACGTCACGCTCGAGGAGGGGTTGACGCGGCGCCTGGACTGGCCCGACAACGCCTTCTACCACGCTGCGATCCCCGGCCTCGACCGCGACGTCGTCCTGATGCTGGGGGTCGAGCCGAACCTGCGCTGGCGGAGCTTCGCCGACCTCGTCGTCCGCCTGGCCCGCGACCTCGGCATCGAACTGCTCGTAACCCTCGGCTCGCTGCTTGCGGACGTCCCGCACACCCGGCCCGCACCGGTGACGGCTGCGGCGACCGAGCCGTCGCTCGTCGAAGACCTCGGGCTCGAGCCGTCCCGGTACGAGGGGCCGACGGGGATCGTCGGCGTCGTCCACGACGCCTGCCGGCGCGAGCTGATCCCGTCTGTCAGTCTCTGGGCGGCCGTGCCGCACTACGTCTCGCTCGCCCCGAGCCCGCGTGCCGCGCTCGCGTTGACGGAGCGCCTCGGGGAGCTGATCGGTGTCGGGATCGACACCACGGAGCTCAGGCAAGCGGTCGACGCCTACCACGACCAGGTGAGCGAGGCGGTCTCGTCCGATGCCGAGACGGCCGCCTACGTCGAGGAGCTCGAGCAGCGGACGGATGTGCTCGAGCAGAACCTCCCCTCGGGCGACACGCTCGCGGCCGAGCTGACGCGGTTCCTGCGGGAGCACGACGAGGAGGACGACGGCGAGCAGCCCCCAGGGGCGCGCCCCAAGCCGTAGCGCTCCGAGTCGAAGGTGAACGAGTACGCCGTGACCGCCGGCGGAACGCCGAGCGGGTGTGCCCCGTCCACGTGGATCGAGCCGCCGGCCGGCTGCCGACGAGCACCTCGGCCCCGCCGCGCCCGGCGAGGACGACGTCGATCCTCGTCGCGCGGATGACCAGCGTCGCCGCGACCGCCGGCAGCAGCGGGACCGCGAACCTCGTCAGCGTCGCGGCGCTCTCGAGAACCGCGGTCGCCGCGAGGTGTGAAGCTGACGACAAGCCCGGCTCCGCGTCGGGGCGCCTGCGGCCGCCGCTCGAGCCGCCGCGAGGATGATCGGCAGCACCAGGACACTGAGAGAGAAACCGGGGTGACGAGCCCCGCGCCCAGCGCGATCGGATCAGGACGACCATCCTCGCCCCAGCCGACCGGGGGCAGCCCGGCCGGCTCCTCAGCGTTAGGCTTCGGCGGCCTGTGCCGGCAGGTCGGCCGGTGCGGGGGTCGGCTCGGAGCCGTTTTCGGCCGTGGCCGGGCGCGGCTTGCGCCGGCGGCGGCGCTTCGGCTTGGGCACGGCGCCGTCCTCGGCCGGCACGGCCACCTCCGCCTCGGCCCCGGCCCCGTTTGCGGGCTGCACGGCTTGCTCCGCGCCCTGCGCCGGACCTTTCCTCTTCTTGCGCCGCCGCCGCCGGGAGCGGCTCGCCTGCTGCTTCGACGCGGGCAGGTTCTCGGCGAGGGCAAGCGCGATCTCCCGGATCGGCCCGAGGCGCTCGCGGGCGGCATCGATCAGCTGGTTCGCCCGGGGCGTGTAGCCCTCGGCGGAGGCAAGCAGCGCAGCGCCGACCGCGATCGGCAGGTCCGGCGCGGTATTGACGAGCCTGGCGGCATTCTCCTCGTGCCGGTGGCCACGGGAGTTGGCGAGGGCGCCGAGCAGCCGTTTCGCCTCCGGGTACTCGGAGCTCGCTCGGCGATCCTGAACCTTGCGTGTCGCCTTCGCGAGCCGCCAGGTCCAGCGCTCGAGGATCTGGTCGGGCGCGTTCGGCTTGCCGTCGGCGATCGCCCGCAGCAGGATCCGGATCCCGGCGAGCCGGTCCTTCTCCCACGGCGGCGCCTGCGTCACGAGCGTGACGAGGTCATCGAAGTCCGCCCGCTCGGCCGTCATCGAGACACGGTCCGCGAGCGCCATCAGCCGCAGCCGCCGGTTCGGGTTCTCGGCCGCGCAGGTGGCGAGGAACTGCTCCATCGCGCCCTTGGAGGCGCGGCCCTCGGTCAGTTTCAGGACGAATGCCGAGCGCTCGTCGAACCGGATCTGACGGCCCGCGATCGTCGCCCAGAAGCGCTGCTCGTCCTCGTCGAGGAACTTCGGGTCGACGCGCTGCCACTCGCGCGTGATCACCGCGAGGCGGCGGCGCACGTCCGGCGTGACCGGCACGAGCCACGGGGCCGGCGTCAACTTCCGCCGGGCGCGGCGCTGCACGCGCCGGCGCGGTGCGGGCGTGACCCGTGCGCCCTCCCGGTAGAAGTCCGCGTCGAGCAGCGAGTGCAGGGAGACGACCCGCTCGCTGTGCGTCGCGCCCTTCGGGACGAAGTCGACGACGACACCCGCCTCCTTGCGCGGATGGGTACGCATGATCCGACCGATCCTCTGCTGGTAGACGCGCTTCGACGCGGTCGGAGCCAGGTGCATGCAGACGGTCGCTCGCGGCGAGTTCCAGCCCTCGGCGAGCAGCATCGCGTTGATCAGGACGTTGATCTCACCGCGCTCGTACGCGGCGAGCGTCTCGGCGAGCTTGACCGGCGGCGTGCGGCCGGAGACCGCCTCGGCCTTGAGGCCCGCGGCGCGGAACTCCTGGGCGAGGTTGTACGCGTGCTCGACGCCGGCTGCGTAGACGATTCCCGGTGCACTGTCGAATCTGTCGCGGTAGAGGCTCGCGGCGGCCTGGTTCAGCGCCTGATGGTCGAGTGTCTTCGCCAGCACCTCCTGGTCGAAGTCACCGCCGATGATGGGCACCGAGTTGATCGCTGCGACCGGCGGCACGCGCAGGCAGCGCAGGGGCGCGATCAGGCCGCGCCGCGCCGCGTCCTGGAGCGGCAGGTCGTCGACCGAGGCCGGAAAGACGTCGGAGACCTGCTTCGCGATCAGCTGCTCGGTCGCCGTCATGCCGATGTAGATCGGCTCGGGGAACGAGCGGATCGCGGCGCTCGTCTTCTCGCCGAGCGCCGTGTGTGCCTCGTCGCAGATCACAAGCTGGTAGGCCTCGCGGCTGAGGGTTCCGACGTGCCGCGCGAACCAGGCATACGTCTGGATCGTCAGGGCGTTTTCACGCAGCGGCTGCGTCCCCTTCTCGATCGCCGGCGTGAGCCGGCCGCCGTAGCCCTCGGCCGTCAGGTCCCGGTTGAACTGGTCGACGAGCAGCCGGCGGTGGGTGAGGATCAGGACGCCGAGCGTCCCTGCGGCGTCGACGAACCCCGCGGCTGCGATCGTCTTACCGGACGCGGTCGGGTGGCGGAAACGGAAGCGGCGGACGGCGCCGGGATCGCTCGCGGCGGCCGGCGGCTGCTCCTCCTCGTCGTCGACCTCGCTGAGGGTCTCCTCGTCGTCCTCGTCCTCCTCCTCGTCCTGGGCGGCGTCGCCGTTGCCGTTCAGGTCGCCCTCGTCATCCTTCTGGGTGCGGGAGATCAGCTCGGTCAGCATCCCGGCGAGCGCGTCGATCTGGTGGCGGCGCAGGGCGGTTCCCGAGGCGAGATGCGGCTCGGGATCGGTGAGCACGCGCTCGAGGCCGAGCATCAACCCGAAGCGGACCTTCCAGCGGGCGGATGGGGCCCGCCGGCCGGCGTCGAGCTCGGCGCTCGCCTCCTCGAGCGCACGGCGGCGCCCGGTGCCGGGTGCGAGCACCTGTCCGGCGTCCTCCCCTTCGCGTAAGAACAGCTCCCCTGCCCACGCCCCTGCGCGGACGGCCAAAGCGGCGAGCGAGTCGGTCGCCTCCGAGATTACGGTCGGCTCTTCAGTGGCTTCTTGCATGTGCGCAGCACAAGGTCGTGCCGCTACCTCCGAAAGGTGGCGTGCTCGCGGTCTCCCCTGGGCGAGCGTCGCCTGTGGAAGCATAGCCGAACGACCGTGCATCGAGGTGAGAATGTGAAAATTGCCCTCCTGACCAGGGAATGGCCGCCACACGTCTACGGCGGCGCAGGTGTCCACGTGGTCGAGCTCGCGCGCGCACTCGAGCAGCTCCGGCTCGTCGAGCTCGAGGTGCGCTGCTTCGGCGAGGATGCCGACCACGCGCGCGGATTCGAGCCATGGACGAAGCTGGCGGGGGCGAACGAGGCGCTGCGGACGCTCTCGGTCGACTTGGCGATGGCCGCTGACCTCGACGGCGCTCAGCTCGTCCACAGCCACACCTGGTACGCGAACCTCGCAGGGCATCTGGCGAAGCTCGTCCACGGCGTCCCGCACGTCGCGACCACGCACAGCCTCGAGCCGCATCGCCCCTGGAAGGCCGATCAGCTCGGCGGCGGCTACGCGGTCTCGAGCTTGGTCGAGCGGACCGCGCTCGAGGGTGCCGACGCGGTGATCGCCGTCTCCTCGGCGATGCGCGACGACGTGCTCGAGGTCTACCCGGCAATCGAGGCCGAGCGCGTGCACGTGATCCTGAACGGGATCGACACCGAGAAGTACAGGCCCGACGGCGGCACCGACGTGCTCGAGCGCTACGGCGTCGACCCGGCGCGCCCGAGCGTCGTCTTTGTCGGGCGGATCACGCACCAGAAGGGGATCGAGCACCTGCTCGAGGCGGCAGACCGGTTCGATCGCTCCGCGCAGCTCGTGCTCGCCGCGGGCGCAGCCGATACGGTGGAGCTCGGTCGGCTGATCACCCGCCGCGTCGAGGAGCTGCAGGCGGAGCGGGACGGCGTCTTCTGGATCCAGCAGATGCTCGAGCAGCGCGAGGTGATCCAGCTGCTCAGCCACGCGAGCGTGTTCGCGTGCCCCTCGGTGTACGAGCCGCTCGGAATTGTCAACCTCGAGGCGATGGCCTGCGGCGCCGCGGTGGTCGCGAGCGCCGTCGGCGGCATCCCGGAGGTGGTCGTCGACAGAGAGACCGGTCTCCTCGTGCCGCCCGGGGATCCGGGCGCGCTTGCCGCCGCCGTCAACGAGCTCGTCTCCGCCCCCGAGCGCGCGCGGGCGATGGGAGAGGCCGGCCGGCGCCGCGCGGTGGAGTCGTTCCGCTGGGGGCGGATTGCAGAGCAGACGGCCGAGCTCTACCGCTCGCTGCGGTGAGGTCGCTCTCCTGGCCGCAGGTGCGGGCGCGGCGGCTCGCCCGAGGGCACCTGCTCGAACGCGCGAAGCCCGAGCAGCTGGTCGAGGTCGTCTCGGACGTCGGTGGCATCCACGCGCAGCTCATGACCGCAGCCGAGCTCTCGATCGCCGCGCGTGTTGACGGCATCACCCAGGCTGACGTCCGGGAGGCGCTCTGGGAGCAGCGCAAGCTCGCCAAGACGTGGACCCTGCGCGGAACGTTGCACCTGCACCCTGCAGCCGAGCTGCCGCTCTGGACGGCGGCGCGGCGGAACGCGGAGCGCTGGCATGACCCCCGGTTGCTCGCGCCCTTCGGGCTCAGCGCCGACCAGGCCGATGCGATCCTCACCGCGATCGGCGACGCGCTGCGCGGTCGTCGGCTGACGCGGGAGGAACTCGGCGACGAGGTCGCGTCGCGAGTCGGCGCCTGGGCCAAGGCCGAGACGGACGTGCTCCAGTTCGGCAAGCCGGCGCGCGCGTGGCCGCAGCTTCTGGGCGCCGCCGTCGTCACCGGCCGCCTGTGTTTCGGGCCGAGCCGGGGGAATCGGGTCACGTTCGTCCGCGCCGACGAGTGGATCGAGGACTGGCACGACGTGGATCCCGAGGCTGCTCTGCTCGAGGTCTGTCGCCGCTACCTCGTGGCCTACGGTCCCGCCGCGCGCAGCGAGTTCGAGCACTGGCTGCAACCGGGCCGGGACACAGCAGCGGAGTTCGCGGCGCTCGACGGCGAGCTCGAGCAGGTCGAGCTTGCCGGCAGGAGCGTCTGGCAGCTCGCCGGCGACGAGGTGCCGGCTCCACTGCCTGAGCCGCCGCTCCGGTTGCTGCCGGCATACGACTGCTACGTCGTCGGTTCGGCCCCGCCCGGTCCCGCCCGCCAGGAGCTCGTCCCGCGGCCGGCGGGCACGCGCGTATTCGACAGGGGCGCGGGCCCGTTCGCCGTCCTGCTCCTCGACGGCGTCGCCGGCGGCGTCTGGAAGAGCAGGCGCGGTCGGAGGCGCATCGAGCTGGAGGTCGAGCCGTTCGCACCGCTCTCGCGGGCCGAGCGGGCGGAGCTGGACGCCGAGGTCGAGCGGGTCGGCCGCTTCCTCGGCCTGGAGCCGGTGCTGTCGATCGGTTAGAGCGGCGTTCCCGCGCCGCCCATGCCGCCGAAGACGGCGAACGGGTTGCCCGGCAGCGACTCCCAGACGACTTCGCCGCCCAGCTGCACCTCGCCGTGGAGCCGGGCCGCCAGCGCGCGCGCATCCTCCTCGCTGGCGGTTCCGGCCATCAGGTACTTCCAGCGGCGCTCGACGCCGTAACCGTCCGCCTCGAGCCGGTCTGCGAGCTCGTTCGCCTCGGCGTGCGAGCCGCATTCGACGCGCACCTCCCAGGGCGCGTGGCCACGCTCGAGCCCGTCGGCCTCCCACGTCTCCCCGGGCGGGTCGCTGTCCCAGCGCTCCTCGTTCATGAGCCAGTGTTCGATCTGGCTCGTTCGCGCCTCGATTCCGTTCTCGCGCAGCTCGGCCTCGATCACCGCCCGAGCCCGCTCGGCCTCCTGTCGCGAGGCCGCGTAGACGAACACCTCGTTGTCGTCGCGGGAGACCGCGAGCCGCCGCCGCTCGAGCTCCTGCGCGAGCTCGCGCGCCTCGCCGCCGAGCTCGAGACCGAGCCGCTCGAGCAGGCCCGAGGCGTGCTCCTCCTCCTCGACCTCGATTCGGATCCGCCAGTCGTCCCGCGCCACCGCGTCAGCCTACAAAGCCCGGGTGCACCGCCGCCGCCCCTGCGAGCGACACGCCGGCGACGGTGACCCACCCCGCGGGCGCCGAGCGTCGCGCCGAGGGCGTGAGCGCGGAACCGCCGAGCGACCCGAGCGGATCCACCCCGGCATCCCGAGCCCCACTCCGGGGGAGGACGGGGCTGGCCGGCCGGCTCGCGTGTCCGTCAAGCCGCCGTGACGGTGTGGTACCCGGCCAGCGTCGAGCCGAGCAGCCGCTCGGAGATGCCGACCTGGTCGAGGTACTTGGTGACGCCGCCCATGAAGAATGGCCAGCCTGCCCCGAGGATCAGGCAGGCGTCGACATCCGCCGCTTCGGCGACGACGCCCTCCTCGAGCAGGTGGCGCACCTCGTCGGCGATCGCCTCGAGCGCGTCCGCCCGGATCTGCTCGATGCTCCGCCTCCGGTCGCCCATGACGACAATCTCGTCCTTCCCGTCCGCATAGTTGCGCAGGGTCGGCGAGAGCGGGAAGCGCTCGGGGTAGGCCGCGTGGAGCGCCTCGAGCACGTGGTTTGCGACCCGCGGCCCGACCATCTGCAGCAGGACGGACGGCGCCATCGGCAGGCCGAGCGCCAAGATCGCCTCGTCGGTCTCCTCGACCGTGTTGCCGTTTTCGAGTGCAGCCAGCAGCACCGTGGTCATCCGGGTCAGCACGCGGTTGACGACGAAGCCGGGAGCGTCGCCGACGACGACGCCACGTTTGCGGAGCCTCTGCACGAGCTCCCAGGCGGTCGCGAGAGCTTCGTCCGCCGTCTGGGGCGTGCGCACGATCTCGACGAGCGGCAGCACGGCGACCGGGTTGAAGAAGTGCAACCCGATCTCGGCGCCCATCTCCTCGACCGACAGGGACGAGGTGTTCGTGGCGAGGATCGCCTCGGAGGCCACCTCGCGCACGGCCGTGAAGACCTCCCGCTTCACGGGCAGCTCCTCGAAGACCGCTTCGAGCACGAGGTCGCAGCCCTCGAACGGCTCCCAGCTTGTCCCGCCGGAGACGAGCGTCGCGAGGAAGGGCTTGCGCGCGCCGACCTCCGCGCGGATCGACTCGACGGCGCGCTCGACGGTCGGCTGGTCGAGGTCGCGCAGGACGATCGGCACCTCGAGCTGCTTCACGAACAGCGTCGCGAGCTGCGTCGCCATCAACCCGGCTCCGACGATCCCAACCTTCTCGAGCCGCCGGGGCTTCACGTCGGGAATGCCGGCGCCGCTCTTCGCCCGGCGCTCGACGACGGTGAAGGCGTACACCGAGGCCCGTGCCTGTCGGCTCGGCATCAGCTCAGACAACGCTTGCTCCTCGGCCTGATAGCCCTCTTCGGCCGACCAGTCACGCGCTCCCGCGACCAGCTCGAGGGCGACGTAGGGAGCCGGCGTCGCGCCGTGGACTGCATCGTCCACCCGCGAGCGCGCCTTCCGCAGGATCGTCTCGAGCCCAGACCAGTCCGCACCGGTCCGCTCGAGCGGCCGCTCCACGAGCTCGACGGCGAACTCGAGCGACTCGTCCACGAACTCGACCGGCGGCAGCAGCCGGTCGGCGAGCCCGAGCGCGAGCGCCTCATCGGCCTTCAGGAGGCGGTTCTGGCGCAGCGGGTTGGCAACGATCACCTTGACCGCAGACTCCGGGCCGACGAGCTGCGGCGTCAGCTGCGTCCCGCCCCAGCCCGGGATGATCGAGAGGGCGACCTCCGTGAAGCCGACATGTCGGACCGCGCTCGCGATCGTCCGCGCGGAGCAGTGGAGCGCGAGCTCGAGCCCGCCGCCGATGCAGGCGCCGTTGATCGCAGCGACCGTGGGAAAGGGCAAAGAGCGGATGCGCGCGAACACCGCGTGTCCCGCACGGGAGGCCTCGATCGCGTCGTCGCCGGACCGGATGTGCGCGAACTCGTCGAGATCGGCGCCGGCACAGAAGACGAACGGCTTGCCGGTCAGCACCATCGCCGCCCACTCGCCCGACTCGAGCTGCTCGATCACGCCGATCGCTGACTCGAAGGCCGAGCGGCCGAGCACGGTCGGCTCGCGGTGGTCCTCGCCGTTGTCGACCGTCACGAGCGCGACGGGCCCGACGCGCGACTCGACCCGGTTCAGGAAGAAGCGCGTGTCTTTCACTGCAGGTTCTCCCAGAGCACCGCCGCACCCATCCCCATGCCGACGCAGAGCGCGGTGAGGCCGTACCGGCCGCCGCGCTCCTTGAGCCCGTAGGCGAGCTGGGCGATCAGGCGGACACCGGTCGCCGCGAGCGGATGACCGAAGGCGATCGCGCCGCCGTACGGATTCAGGCGCGGGTCGCGCTCGTGGACGCCGAGCCCGTCGCACCAGGTGAGCGCCTGGACCGCGAACGGCTCGTTCAGTTCGAACAGGTCGACCTCGTCGATCACGATCCCTGCGCGCTCAAGCACGGTCTTCGTCGCCGGGATCGGGCCGACGCCCATCAGCTCCGGCTCGACGCCGGCGAACGCGTAGCCGACGAGCCGCAGCTTCGGCTCAAGTCCGAGCTGCTCCGCCGTCGCGGCCGAGGCGAGGACCGAGGCGGTCGCACCGTCCGTCAAACCCGCTGAGTTGCCCGCGGTGACGCGGCCGGCGACGCGGAACGGCGTCCGCAGGCCGGCGAGGCCCTCCACGGTCGTGTCGGGACGCAGGAACTCGTCCCGATCTGCGACCTTCCAGCCCTCGTCGCTGAAGACGGCCATCGGCACGACGGTCTCCTGCATCACGCCGGCCTGCCAGGCCGAAGCGGCCTTGCGCTGCGACTCGACCGCGAAGGCATCGGCGCGCCCCTTCGTGATCTCCGGAAATCGGTCGTGGAGGTTCTCCGCGGTTGCGCCCATCGTCACCGCCGAGGTGTCGACGATGCGCTCGACGACGAAGCGGGGGTTGAAGTCGACCTCCTCGCCCATCGGGTGGTGGCCCATGTGCTCGACGCCGCCGGCGACCGCGATGTCGGCGGCGCCCAGCGCGATCTCGCCGGCCGCGGAGGTCACGGCTGTGAGCGCGCCCGCGCACATCCGGTCGACCGCGAACCCGGGGACGGTGTTCGGGAGCCCGGCGAGGAGGCCGATGTCGCGTCCGAGCGTCAGCCCCTGGTCGCCGATCTGCGCGGTCGCCGCCATGACGACGTCGCCGATCCGCTCCGGGTCGACCTTGGGGTTGCGCCGCAGCAGCGCACCCACGGTCTTGACGGCCATGTCGTCGCCACGCGTACGCCAAAAGATCCCTGTCGGCCCGGCCTTCCCGAAGGCGGTCCGGACGCCGTCGAGGTAGACGACCTCTCTCAGCTCGCGGCCCACGCGGAGGACTCTAGTTGCTCCCGCAGGCCGCCCAGATTCGCGCGATCGACCTCGATCAGCCGCGCGCGGACCTGGATCGCATCGAGCAGCCGCCGGCGTGCGTGAGGCCGTCGCCCGGCGCGTCGACCGACTCCGGCGGCTCCCGGCGACCGCGGCCAGCCTCGGTTCGCCCAGCAGGTACGGCAGGTTCGCGGGCACGAGCCCAGCCGGCGCGCGGTCGAGCACGTCGCCGAGCCGGATGGAGACGCGCTCTGCCCCGGCCGTGCAGCGCCGTCTCCGAACGCGCCACCGGACGGAGTCGGCGCTCGTGTCAATCGCCCAGACCTCCGCCTCGGGCCTTCAGCGCGAGCGCATCGGCGATAGCCCCTCGAACCGGTTCCGACGTCCGCGCCGCGCCGCCGGCCCGGGCGCGATCGCGAGTGCGACGAGGCGCTCCCTCTCGCCCGAGGCGTGAAGACGAGTCTGGCCCCGTCAGCAACCGAAAGGCGGTAGAAGAATGTTTCGACCATACTGTGGCGCCGTGACCGACTGGGCGGAGCTGGGGCAGCAGCTAGAGCGACGCTATCGGCAGGGCACAACTCGGCTCGGTGAGACCACCGACCCGGATCAGCGCCAGCGCCAGCTGACCCGGCTCGGTAACGTGGCCAGTGCGGCCGGCCTCGCCTTTCTCATGCGGGGTGAGCTGGAGGCCGCAGGCACCTGGTTTGGCTGGGCAGCCGAGCGCTATCGCGAAAGCTGGGGCGGTGCACCGCCCGGCAGCTGGGGCCGGCCGATCGGCGCGGTGAAGGCACGCGTCCTCGCCGGCGACCGGCCCGGCGCCGAGGAGGCGGCCCGCTGGGCGCTCGAGCTAGGCGCGGCCGGGGCCGAATCCGCGATCGGCCGCTATGCAGCGGCCCTGTCACTCCTCGTGCTCCGGCGTGACGACGAGGCACGCTCGGTTGCGGCGACGCTGCGTGCGGCGGAGGACTTCCCGCCGGCAGTCGCCGACGCGCTCGCGGCGATCGCGGGGGCCGACCGGGCCGGCTACCGGGTCGCCGTCGAGGCGGTGCTCGACTCCTTCGAACAGCGGGAGGAGTACCTCGAGGACATGCCGGTCGCGGACACTGTGCTCGTGCTGCAGGCACTTGCGGCCCGGCGCGACGTCGCGGCTAGCCTGCCGGGCTCGGCACTTCTGCCCTCGTAGCGGGAGGACGGCGGCACGCCGTCCTCCCGGGGCTGCCGCGCGAGCGACCGGTTCCCGTCCACGCCACCGGCTGCCAGAAGGCGCGTCGCCTCGCGCCCGGCAGGATTCACGGTCGCCCGGGAGCCTCGGCTAGCGGTCGGTGCGCTGCGTGGGCGGCGAGGCGAACATCGTCAGGACGATCTGGTCCTCGGAGCCGTCCTCCCACGCGTCGGCGCGCTCGAGCGCCTCGGTGATGAACTCGGCAGCCCTGTCGAGACTCATCCGGATCGTCACCTGCGCCGAGCGGAAGCGGCCGCTCGAGCCGTAGTCCGCGAGCCCACGCTGCACCTCGTCGAGAATTGCGGCCTGCATCCCCGCGGCTCCGCCGGCGGCAAGCAGGTCGGGGTCGACCCGGATCGTCTTCGCGACCGAGCGATACGGCTTTTGCCGGCCGGTGCCGCGTGGCTCGGCGAGCTCGATCAGCCCCGCCCTAAGCAGCATCTTGACGTGGAAGTGGAGGTGGCCGGGATCGACTCCGAGCCGGCGGGCGAGCTCGCGATTCGTCAGCTGGCAATCCGGATCGTGGCCGAGTAGCTCGAGCGTGCGCACGCGCAGCGGATGCCCGAGCGCCTTCAGCTGCTCCGGCTGGTCCAGCACGAGTGTCTCCCGCACAGCCTGGGGCTTCTCTATCGGCTCTGCCGTGTCCCCGCTTGGCGGAATCGGTTCCGCCGCGCCGCGACTATATATCGAGCAGGGCCGCGGCAGCGTGATCCAGCACCGCGACCGTCCGCCCGGTCTCGGCGCGGACGAGGCTGCCTGGCGTGGCCCGGTCGGGCTCGCCTCCGAAGGCCCGGGCAACCGCGTCAGCCTTGTCCCCACCGGCGACGAGGAAGATCACGAGGCTGGCGCTGCGGAGCGTCGGCAGCGTCATCGTGATCCGGTCGACGAAGGGCTCCAGGTGCGCCTCCGCCCCGATCGCGCGCCGCTCCCTCTCGTCGAGTGCGGGCTGGTTCGGATAGAGGGAGGCGACATGGCCGTCCGGGCCGAGCCCGAGCAAAACGAGGTCGAGTGCCGTGTGCCCGAGCTCGGCGTCGTAGGCGTCGGCGCCCGCCTGCTTGCCGAGCTCGCCGCGCATGCGGTGCACCAGTGCGGGTGGCACGGCGAGCCGGTCGAGGAGTGCTGCCTTCGCCATCCCGTAGTTCGAGCGCTCGTCGTCGGGCGGCACGCAGCGCTCGTCTCCCCACCAGACCTCGACCCGGCTCCAGTCGGGCTGCAGCTGGGCGGCGAGCTCGTAGGCCTGCTTCGGCGTCGAGCCGCCGGTCAGGACGATGGCGCCGCCGACCCGGGCCGCCTCGGCGAGGCGCTCGGCCACGTAGCGCGGACAGTCTTCCACGACGACGATCTCGATCCCGCTCATGGCTCGCCAGCCGCGAGCTCGCGCGACCGTTCCATCGCCGCCTGGATCGCATTGAGGAACGCGGCGCGCACCCCTGCCGACTCGAGCTCGCGGATCGCCGCGATCGTGGTACCACCGGGCGAGGTGACCGCCTCGCGCAGCTCGACGGGATGGATCTTCTCGTCGCGCAGCTTCTTCGCCGTGCCGAGCATCGTCTGGACGACGAGCTGGGTCGAGATCTCCCGGGAAAGGCTGAGGAGGAGGCCCGCCTCGATCATCGCCTCGGCAAGCAGGGCGAAATAGGCGGGCCCGGAGCCGGAGATCGCGGTGACGGCGTCCATCGAGCCCTCGGGCACTCGCACGACGGCGCCGAGGTGCGCGAGCGCTTCCTCGGCGAGCGCGAGGTTGTCTTCGCCGGCGTGAGCGCCCGCACAGAGCCCGGCCATCCCCTCGTGGACGGTGGAGGGGGCATTCGGCATCGCCCGGCAGACGGGAACGCCTGGAGCAAGTCGCGCCTCGATCCTGGCGGTCGGGATCGCGGCGGCGATCGTGAGGACGGTCTGGTGGGTCGCGAGCAGGCCCCCGATCTCGCCCAGGAGCGGCTCGATGTCCTGGGGCTTGACCGCGATGACGACGAGCGCCGACCCGGCGACCGCCGCGGCGTTCTCGAGTGTCCCCGTCACACCATGGCGCCCGGTCAGCTCGGCGATCCGCTCTGCGCGGCGCGCAGTGACGACGATCTCACCGGGCGCGCGCCAGCCCGAGCTGAGCAGCCCCGAGAGCAGCGCCTCCCCGATCTTGCCGGCGCCCAGAATCGCGATCCGCCGCGACATTTGTGCCGCAGTCTACGCAGGCCGCTCGAGCACGAGCTGGAACCGCGGCGTGCTGCCGTCGGCGGCGGCGTCTTCGGAGAAGCCGGTGCACGCGACGAGCTGACGGAGCCCCCGCTCCCCCGCGACGGCGCGGAGCTCGTCCGGTGCGTAGACGAGCCACTCGAACTCGCCCCCCTCCTCGAGCTTGATCCGCATCGTGGCCGCGGCTACGTCGACGGCGGATTCGAGGAAACGCCGGTCGAAGACGTCGAGCACGATCCGGCCGCCGGGCCGCAGCCGGTCGCTCATCGCTTCGAGCACCGCCGCGTTTGTGGCAGCGTCGAAGAGGCCGAACGTCTGGCCGAGCGAGACGATCGCGTCGAACTCCTGGTCGAGCGAACCGAGCTCCCGCACGTCGAGCGCACGGAACTCGGCGTCCGGAGCGAGCCTCGAGGCCTCCGCGACCGCCTCGGGATCGAGGTCGATGCCGGTGACGCGGTAGCCGCGGCCGGCGAGCTCGCGGGCGTGGCGCCCACGCCCGCAGCAGACGTCCAGTACGCGCCGGAACGCCGGGAGCGGCAGCCGGCGGACGAGGAAGTCGGTCTCGGCGAGCGTCCGGGTGGCGTCGGGCACGAAGGAGGCGCGCCAGCGGGCCCAGGCCTCGTTGACGCTCATGCCGCGCGACGGGCCGGCTCGACGGGGAGAAGCCCGCGGCCGTAACCGGCCAGGAGGTAGACGCTTGCGATCCCGCCCCACTCGCCGTAGGGCTCGAGCAGCTCGGCGGTCTCCCAGCCCTCGACCCGGCGGCCCCGCAGTGCTGCGAGCAGCTTGACCAGTCCGAGGTCGCCGACGAGCCCGTACTCGTAGCGGCCCAGGCCCTCGAGGCAGACGATGCCGACCGACCACGGCCCCAGGCCCCGCTCCCGCTCGAGCCGGGCCGCCACGGCCGCGGTCTCAAGTCCGCGCAGCCGCTCGAGCTCGACGGTCCGGCAGACACGCAGGAGCGTCGCAGCGCGCCGGGCGTGGAGGCCCGACGCGCGGAGTCCGGCCGCCGACGAACGCCCCAGATCGGCGCAGGAGGGAGGCGCGTGCAGCCCCTCAGGGCCGGCCGGAGACACACCGTGGATCAGCCGCCGCTCGAGACTGCGTGCGCGCTTTGCCTCGATCAGCTGTCCGCAGAGGGCGCGCAGAAGCGCCTGCGCGACCGAGCCGAGGCGGATCGGTCGCAACCCCCGCAGCTCCCGGGCGGCACGCCCGAGCAGCGGGTCGTGGCGCACGAGGCGGAGGAAGCCGGAGTGGTCTTCGTCCAGGCCGAGAGTCCAGCGAAGCCGCGCCGCCGCAGCCTCGGACCGTGCGCGGATCCGAACGGTCCCGTCGGGCAGCTGCCATGCCCGGGCGATGCTCTCCGGCTCGATGCACGCCGTGAGCACCCCGTCGCGGAAGGTTCGCGTCGCGTCGCCCGCGAGTCGAGCAGAGAGCGCGAGGGAGTAGGGGCCGCGGGGTCGCACCCCGATCTCGAGGGTCAACGCCCGGCGTTGGCCGCGGCCGGCGCCGCGCTCAGCTTGAGCTCGGACTCGGGCTCGAGGACGTCGAGCGCCTGCTCCTCGCGCTCGGCCCTGCGCAGCAACTCCCACGCCTGGCAGGACCGAGTCGACTCGTACCACGGGCCGCCGAGCTTGCTCGCGAGCCGGCGCGGCGCCTCAACCCCCGGCTGCCTCGTGCCGGCCTCGATCCGCGAGCTGTTGGCGGAGGAAACGCCTCGCGCTGCGACAGATGACGCTCGAGCCACAGCCGCCTCGCTGACCGGTCGTCTCGTCAGGCCTCGTGACGCTCCCATCCAGATCCATCTTCATCGCTTGATGGGGCCACCGTCAAACGGTTTCTCTCCTGAGCAAAGGACGTGGAGTGCCGCCAACTGGAGTTGAACCGTGCGGCTTCATTCGGGAGCTTGAAGACTCCTGGCCCGCAACTCCGCTCGTGGTCGCTGCTCCGACGTCTGCTCCCGGTCACGGCCTCGATCGCCGACAGCGCGTCGGCCCCCGCACGAGCGCTGAGGCGCTCGGCCCGCTGTACCCTCCGGCGGATGGGAACGGTCGCCGCGCTCCTCGTCTACGCGGTGCTGCTCGCAGCGGCCGCAGCCGCCGTCTGGCGCCGGCAAGTGATCGCCCTCTACCTCTTCGTTGTCGGCCTCGCGGCGCACAACGCGACGATGGCGGCGCTCTACGCCGCGGGCCTCCGTGGCGGTCCGCTGACGGCGGTCACGGCCTGGAAGGAGATCCTGCTTGCCATGGCCCTGATCAGCTCCGGGACGGCGGCGTTCCGGGAGCGGAGGCTGCCCTTCCGGCCGGGTCCCGTCGACGGACTCGCGCTCGCCTTCGCCGCGGTTGTCGTCGTGTATGCGCTGATCCCGCAGAGCGCGCTCGACGGCGCGGCCGGGCGCCACGCGGTTGCACTCGGCGCGCGGCACGATCTCGTTCCCGTCGGCGCCTACTTCCTCGGCCGGTCGTTGCGGCTCGACGCCGCGCAACTGCGCAGACTCGCCTGGACCGTGCTCGGCACGGCGGCCGTGGTGGCCGGCGCGGGTCTCGTTGACGTCTACGCGCTCCCGATCGGCTGGTGGCGGTCCAACGGCGTCGCCGACTACTTCCACCGGCAGCTCGGCTACGACTATCACGGCACGGGCGGCCTGCCCGAGAACTTCATCTACAACGTCGGCGGCGATCGGCCGTTCCTGCGTCGGCTCGTCTCCACCTTCCTCAGCCCGCTCGCGAGCGGCTACCTCTGCGTCGTCGCTCTGCTCCTCACCGTCTCCGGGCTGCGGGGGCGGATCGCGATACCGCTTGCGCTTGGTGCCGCCGTCGGGCTCCTGTTCACGTTCTCGCGCTCCTCGCTCGTCGCGCTCGCCGCCGGCTTCGTCGTACTCGCAGCGGCGCGCAGGCAGCCCCTGCCGCTCGCGTGCGCCGCCTTGACGATCGGAATCGCGGTCGCCTGGGTGCACGTCTTCCCGAAGATCGCGCCGACGGGGCGGTTCACGAAGGCCGATCTCGTCGTGCAGCACGAGAGGGGGAAGCAGAACCCGACCGCCAATCCGGACTCACCGGGGAGTACGAACGAGCCATCGATCCGCAGCCACCTCGCGAGCCTGCGGGACGGCTTCAGCACGATGGTCGACCATCCGGAGGGCTACGGGCTCGGCAACGTCGGCCAAACGGCCTCACGCACCGGAACGCCGCTGAAGGCCGGGGAGTCGAACTACACCGAACTCGGCGTCGAACTCGGGATTCTCGGCGCCGTCATCTGGACGGGCTGGGGTCTCGGGCTCGTTGCGGGGCTCCTCCGTGCCGGCGCTGCCGGAGACCCCTGGGCGGCCGGCTTCGCGGCCGCGCTGGCCGCGATCCTCGTCCTCGCGATCCAGACGGACGTGATAGGCGATCCTTGGGTGGCCTACTGCATGTGGGCGCTCGGGGGCGCGCTCGTCGCTCCTGCAGCTGCGCGGGCCCCGACCATGGCCGGCGCCCGCGCAGCGGCGGTAGAGCAGGCGTAGTCTGTTCGCGGCAGGGCCGCAAACCGCACGTCTCCTTGCCCGGGACGCGCACGGGGC
>JBHEMK010000095.1:0-28483 GCA_046262635.1 Gaiellaceae bacterium | reverse complement strand
CTAGCCCGGAGCGAGCTCCACCTTGCCCTCCGCCCGCCGGATGTCTGCGACGCGAACCTCGATCGGATCGCCGAGGCGGTGGGCGCCGCCGCCCCGGCGGCCGACGAGCGCCGTGCCGAGGTCGTTCAGCTCGAAGTAATCGCCGGGCAGCCGGCGGGCCGGAAGGAAACCCTCGAACACCTCGCCGAACCGGGCAAACAGGCCAGAGCTGATCACGCCGGTGATCTCCCCGTGAAAGACGTGCTCCCACCCGAGCTCGTAGAGCCGGGATTCGAGCAGCCAGGCGAGGCAGAGGTCGTCGGCACGGTACTCGACATCGGCGGCCTCCCGCTCCCGCAGCGAGGTGTGCTCGGCGAGCTCGGTCAGGTCAGCGGGCGCCGGATCACCGCCCAGGCCGAGCTCGCGCAGCAGCGCGCGGTGGACGACGAGGTCCGGGTAACGGCGGATCGGCGAGGTGAAGTGGCAGTACGCGCGGCTCCCGAGGCCCGAGTGGCCGAGGTTGCGTGGGTGGTAGCGGGCCTGCTTGAGCGAGCGCAGGACAAGGGACGGGAACGCTTCGCGCCCCCGCCCCGAGCGCTCGACGTACTCGGTGACGCGGGCCGCGACCGCGGCGGCCAGCTCGGCCGCCTGAGCGGGGCCGAGCGAATCGAGCGCCGGAGCGGGAGGCGTCGGCACGTCGAGGTCGGCGAGCTTTCGCACGAGCAGCGCAATCGCCTGCGGGTCCGGACGCTCGTGGACTCGATAGAGGGCGTCGGCGCGGCGGGAGGCGAGAAAACGGGCCACCGACTCGTTGGCGAGAAGCATCAGCTCCTCGATCAGCGCGTGCGACTCCGGCTCCTGTTCAAGCTCAGCGTCGGCGACGCCGCCGCGGCCGTCGAACCGGAAGATCACCTCCGGGGTCTCGATCCGCAGCGCTCCACGGGCGAAGCGGCGGCTGCGCAAGTCGGCCGAGGCGCCGGCAGCGAGGTCCAGCGCCTCGACGACGCGCGGGTGCGCGTCGCGGCGCTGCGCCTGCCCGTAGCTGAGGCGCGCGTCGCTGCGGATGACGGAGCGATAGAAGACGGCCTCCCCGGCGGGCGAGAACTCGACGGTGATGCACAGTCGGTCAACCTGCGGGCGCAGGCTGCAGCGGTCGTCCGCGAGCTCGTGGGGCAGCATCGGCGCAACGAGCCCGGGAACGTAGGTTGAGAGTGCGCGGCCTGCGGCGCCCCGATCGAGCGGGGACCCGGAGGCGATGTAGGCCGAGACGTCGGCGATATGCACCCAGACGCGCACGCCGCCGTTCTCTCGGCAGGCCGAGATCGCGTCGTCAAAGTCCTTGGCCGTCTCCGGGTCGATCGTGAAGGTGATCAGATCCGTCAGGTCTCGACGCCCCTCGAGGCCGGGGTCGGGCGGGTTGTACGGCTCGAACTCGCGCAGGGATCCGGTCTCGACGAGCAGCCCTTCGAGCACCGCTTCGATCGCTGAGGCCCTGCCCAGCACCCGCTCGAGGCGAGTTCGACCTCGCCCGGGGCGCACGACTGCGAGGTCGCCCGGACCCGCGTCTCCGAGGCCCTTGCGGTCGAGCGTCAGCGGCTGGCGCGGCGCGAAGTAGGGCTCACCCACGACGAGTTTTCCCCGCCGTGAAATCTCGACCACCGTCAGGTCGGTCAGGATTGGGCGGCCGCGAGGCTTGAGAGGGCGGCGGTGAGGACGTCGTCCGTCGGCGTCCTCGGGTCATCCACGGCGCGGACGTCGGGCCGCAAGCCCTTGCGGGAGATGTCGGCGCCCGTCGGCGTGAAGTAGCGCCCGGTGGTGAGCGCAAGCGCGCCACCGTCCTGGAGCGGGTCGATCGACTGGACGACCGCCTTGCCGAATGTGTGCTCCCCGACGAGCGTGGCCCGCCTGTCCTCGTGGAGCGCGGCGGCGACGATCTCGGCCGAGCTGGCGGTGTAGCCGTTGACGAGCACGGCGAGCGGCAGCCGCGGCAGGACGGGGTGGCCGGACGCCCTGTAGACCTCCCGCGGCTGGTGCGCCCCCTGCAACGAGACGACAACGCCCCGGCTGAGAAAGAGCGACGAAACGTTGAGTGCCTCGTCGAACAGCCCGCCCGGGTTCTCGCGCAGGTCAAGGACGACGCCGTCGACGACCGTCTGCCGGACCCGGCGGAGCGCGGCCGCAACATCGGCGGCGACGCCCCGGCGGAAGACGGTGATCCGGATGTAGCCGTAGGTGCGTCCGGCGACGGTGACGAGCCGCGTCACCACCGCCGGGTCCTGGACCTCCTCGCGGCGGATCGAGCGGGTGATCGCCGCTCCGGCCCGTTCGATGCGGAGGTTCACCCGGCTGCCGATGGGGCCGGTGATGCGCGCCAACGCGCCCGCGAGCCCGAGCTGCGCCGCCGGCGTTCCGCCGACCCGGGTGATCGTGTCGCCGACGCGGATCCCCGCGTTCCGGCCGGGGCCGGCCTGCGTCGCGATCACGAGCAGACCCGCCGGTGCGGGCAGGAGGGTGATGCCGATGCCGGTATAGCTGCCGGCGATCTCGCGCTGCAGCAGCCGATACGCGGCGTCGTTCAGGTATTCGGTGTAGGGGTCTCCGAGCGCAGCGATCATCGAGCGCACGTCCTCCAGCCGCAGGACTCTGCTCGGAATCGGGCGGTAGTAGCGCGCCGCAAGCTCCGCTCGGACGGCGTCGACGACGCTTTCGGTGCGGGGCGCGGCCGCCTGCTCCCTGCCCGAGAGGGCGAAGCCGAACGCGAACGCCCCGCCCAGGAGGCCTCCGAGCGCGAGGAGGATGAGCGCCCGCCGCATCAGCCCGGCCGAGTATAGGGCCGGCGGTACCAGGTTCCTAGACCTTGAGAAAACGGCGGAGCGTCAGCCCGGAGCCCGCGGCGCCGAGCAAGAGCCCGGCTCCGACGAGCGCGAGCGCGTTCAGCACGAACGGCAGCGCCTGCACGTCCGAGCCACCGTGCAGGTGTGGCAGGATCGTCGGCAGCGCAAGCTCCTTGCCGAGCACGAGCAGGAGGACTGCGGCGATCGAGCCAACGAGCCCGCAGAGCAGCCCCTCGAGCATGAACGGGCCGCGGATGAACCAGTTCGTCGCACCCACGAGCTTCATCACCTCGATCTCACGCCGCCGCGCGAAGATCGAGAGCCGGATGGTGTTGGCGATGAGCAGGGTCGAGGCGGTCACGAGCAGTACGACCATCACGAGGAAGATCACCCAGATGACCTCCGCAATCGTCAGGACGCGGTGCGCCGTCTTGCCGCCCCAGCGGACGTCGTCGACGCCCGGGAGGTTGGAGCGGGCGAGCTCGCGGCCAAGCCGCTCGGTGTAGCTCCCGTTCGCCGGCGTGATGACGTCGGAGGCCGGCAGCGGGTTCGAGGGAAGCTTCGTCTTGAAGAGCTGCGGATAGGTCTTCTGCATTCGCCTGAGCGCGTCATCCTTCGAGACGAAGGTCACCGTCTTGACGCGCGGGTCGCTTCCAAGCTTGATCCGCACCGCGTTGATCTGCCGCGGCGTCGCGTCCTGGGCGAAGTAGACCTTCACGAGCAGCTCGTTTTTCACGTGGTGGCTCCAGGAGAGCACCCAGGTGCCGAGCGCGATGAACAGGCCGAGCAGGAACATCCCGATCAGAACGGTCGTCGTCGCAGCGAACGTCGTCGAGACGTTCTGCGAGATCGACGACCACGCCTCCGAGAACATCAGGCGCACCCGGCTCATTCCTCGACGTATCCTCCGCGGCGCTCGTCGCGCGCGAGCCGGCCGTGCTCGAGCGCGATCACGCGCTTGCGCATCTTGTCGACCATCTCGCGGTCGTGGGTGACCATCAGGATCGTCGTGCCGGCGCGATTGATCCTGTAGAGGAGTTGCATGATCCCGACGGAGGTGTCGGGGTCGAGGTTCCCTGTGGGCTCGTCGCAGACGAGCAGCGGCGGGTGGTTGACCACAGCGCGCGCGATCGAGACGCGCTGCTGCTCGCCTCCGGAGAGCTCGTCGGGCAGAGAGCCCATCTTGTGGGCGAGACCGACGAGGTCGAGTACCTCGGGCACCTTGCGGCGGATCGAGTTGCGGCCCTCGCCCTGGACCTTCAGCGCATAGGCGACATTGTCGGCAGCCGTACGGCTCGGCAGAAGCTTGAAGTCCTGGAAAACGCAGCCGATGTTGCGACGCAGCAGCGGCACCTTCGAGCCCTTCAGGCGCGTGAGGTCGCGTCCGCCGACGAGGATCCGGCCGTTCGTCGGCTCGAGCTCCTTCAGCAGCAGGCGGACGAGCGTCGACTTGCCCGAGCCGGACGCGCCGACAACGAAGACGAATTCGCCCTTCTCGATCACGAGTGAGACCGCGTCGAGGGCGGTCACGTCCGGCTCATAGACCTTCGTGACCGTGTCGAACACGATCATCGCGCCGGCGCTGGAAGCCTGGCGCTGCGCGGCAGACTGCTCGAACTCGGCCGCTGCCGCCGGGATATCGATCTGGAGATCCGTCACGTCTGTACCGGGTTCAACTGGGGCGGAACGACCGCGGCGGTTCAGTAGCGTCGGCCAAGTCTAGCGCACCTAGATGACGTTCCCCGCAGCTTTGGCGAGCAGATAGGCGTGGATGAACCCGTCCAAGTCGCCGTCGAGGACCCCCTGGGCGTTCCCGAACTCGTGGCCCGTTCGGACATCTTTGACCTGCTGGTAGGGGTGGAGGACATAGCTGCGGATCTGACTGCCGAAGCCGGTGGACTGGATCGTGCCCCGTTCCTTCGCCAGCTCCTGCTCGCGTTCCTCCTCGAGCCGCTCCGCCAGACGGGAGCGCAGGATCTTCATCGCGGTGTCCTTGTTGGCGGTCTGTGACCGTTCGTTCTGGCACTGGACGACGATGCCGCTCGGCAGGTGGGTGATCCGCACGGCCGAGTCGGTCTTGTTGACGTGCTGGCCGCCGGCACCCGAGGCGCGGTAGGTGTCGACCCGTAGATCGTCGTCTTTGATCTCGAGGTCGATGTCGTCGCTCAGGAGCGGCGCGACGATCACCTGAGCGAAGGAGGTGTGGCGCCGGTGGGCCTGGTCGAACGGCGAGAGGCGGACGAGCCGGTGGACACCTCGCTCGGCCTTGAGGATCCCGTAGGCGTTCTCGCCCTTGATCGTGAAGGTCGCCGACTTGAGGCCGTACTCCTCTCCCGGGCTCGCCTCGACGAGCTCCGTCTTGAAGCCGCGGCGCTCGGCCCAGCGGAGGTACATGCGGAGCAGCATCTCCGTCCAATCCTGGGCGTCCGTTCCGCCCTCCCCCGAGTGGATCGTGACGACGGCGTGGCCCGCGTCGTATACGCCCGTGAAGAGCGCATCCTCTTGCAGCCGCTCGAGCTCGCCGCGAAGCGGGACGATCGAGGCCTCGACCTCAGCGGCGAGGTTGCCGTCCATCGCCACGAGCTCGCGCGCGTCGTCGTAATCGTGCTGGAGGCGCCTGTAGCGCTCGAGGCGCCTCGTCACGCGGGCGTGATCCGAGGAGAGAGCCGCCGCGCGCTGCTGGTCGTCCCAGAACCCGGGCTCGCCCATCGCGGCCTCGAGCTCGGCGGCCTGCGCCGCCAGGCGTTCGGGGTCAAAGGTAATCACGGACCCAGGCGAGCTGGGCCCTGATCTCCTCGAGCTGCTCGGTGAGCGGCTTGTCGACTGCCTCGGTCACTGCTCGGGGATCGTAGCGAGGGCGCGCGCGCCGGGCGCCGCCCGCCCAGGCGGTGGCGTCCGTCGCAAGCTCCAGTCGCTCCCGACGAGCAGCCGGAACGATCTGGAGCCAGCTCAGCCTAGGCGCCGTGGCACTTCTTGAACTTCTTGCCGCTCCCGCACCAGCACGGCTCGTTGCGGCCGATCTTGTCGTGCTCCGCCGCCACGACGGTCTGAAGGGCCGGGGCGGCGGTCAGGATTGCCTCCCCGCCCCCGGCCGCCGCGATCGCACCGGCGCCGGCAATCGTCTCGTGCTCGTACTGGAGGTTGCCGTTACCCCGGCCGGCCGGTGCCCGGGCCGGCGCGAGTTCGCCGGCATCCTCGGGCGCGAGCTCCGCGTGAAACAGGTGGAGGACGACCTCCTCGCGGATCGCGCCGCCAAGCTGCTCGAACATCAGGTGGCCTTCGGCGGTGTATTCGACGAGGGGATCCTTCTGGGCCATGCCCCGGAGATGGATGCCCTCGCGCAGGTAGTCCATGTTCTCCAGATGTTCGCGCCAGCGCTGGTCGACGACCTGGAGGATCACGTAGCGCTCGAGCTCCCGCATCAGCTCCGTGCCGAGCTCCGTCTCCTTCTCCTCGTAGACGTCGTGCGCATCCTCCTGGAACTCGCCGGTCAGCGACTCGCGGCTGAGGTCGACCTCCTCGCGCAGCTCCTCGGCCGTGATGTCGGTGTTGTAGAGGGCGGCCATTGCCTTGACGAGCGTCTCGATGTCCCAGTCCTCGCCGTATTCAGCAGAGGTGAACTGGTCGACGGTGGCCGCGATCACCTCGTCGACCCACTGGAGCACCTCCTCGCGCATGTCGTCACCCTCGAGGACGCGGCGCCGCTGCTCGTAGATGACCATGCGCTGCTTGTTCATGACGTCGTCGTACTTGAGGACGTTCTTGCGCATGACGAAGTTCTGCTCCTCGACCTTCTTCTGCGCACCTTCGATCTGCTTCGAGAGAATTGCTGCCTCCATCGGCTGATCCTCGGGGATCTTGAAGCGCTCCATGATCCGGGCGATCCGCTCGCCGGCGAAGAGGCGCACGAGATCGTCCTCGCCCGAGAGGTAGAAGCGCGACTCGCCCGGGTCGCCCTGACGGCCCGAGCGGCCGCGAAGCTGGTTGTCGATCCGCCGCGCCTCGTGCCGCTCGGTTGCGAGCACGTAGAGGCCGCCGAGCTCGGTGACACCGTCGGCGAGTTTGATGTCGACGCCGCGGCCGGCCATGTTCGTCGCGATCGTGACCGCACCGAGCTGACCCGCGTCCTTGATGATCTCGGACTCGCGCTCGTGCTCCTTCGCGTTCAGCACGGTGTGCGGGATGCCCTGCCGTTTCATCAGCTCCGAGAGGTACTCGGACGTCTCGACCGCGATCGTGCCGACCAGGACCGGCTGCCCCTTCTCGTGGCGCTCCTTGATGTCGCGAATGACGGCCTCGAACTTGCCGTTCTTCGTCTTGAAGATCAGGTCGTTCTTATCGAGCCGCTGCACGTGCACGTTCGTCGGCACTTCGACGACGTTGAGGCCGTAGATCTCGACGAACTCCTTTTCCTCGGTCTTGGCGGTGCCTGTCATGCCGGCGAGCTTCTCGTACAGGCGGAAGTAGTTCTGGAGCGTGATCGTCGCGAGCGTGACGTGCTCTTCCTGGATCTTCACGCCTTCCTTGGCCTCGATCGCCTGGTGCAGACCCTCGGACCAGCGGCGCCCCTCCATGATCCGGCCGGTGAACTCGTCGACGATCTTGACTTCCCCTTCCTGGATCACGTAGTCGACGTCGTTCTGGTAGAGCGCTTGCGCCTTCAGCGACTGGACAAGGTGGTTCACGAGCTGCGAGTTCTGCGGGTGATAGAGGTTGTCGATCCGAAGCGCGCGCTCCACCTTCTCGACGCCCTGCTCGGTCGGGGCGACGGTCTTGTGCTTCTCGTCGTACTCGTAGTCGACGCCCTCGATCTCGGCCTGCCCCTTCGGGTCGCCCGGCTTGGCCTCGCGCCCGAGCAGCTGCTTCGCGACTCGTGCGAAGTCGTAGTAGATCGACGCGGCGACCTCGGGCTCGCCGGAAATGATCAGCGGCGTCCGGGCCTCATCGATCAAGATCGAGTCGACCTCGTCCACGATCCCGTAGGTGTGGCCGCGCTGGACAACGCCGTCGAGCGAGACGGACATGTTGTCGCGCAGATAGTCGAAGCCGAACTCCGAATTCGTCCCGTAGGTCATGTCCGCGGCGTAAGCATCGCGGCGCTTGTCGAACGGCATCATGTTCTCGATGTGTCCGACGTTCATACCGAGGAGCTCGTACACCGGTCGATTCCACTCGGCGTCGCGCTTGGCGAGATAGTCGTTGACCGTGACAAGGTGGACGCCCTCGCCGGGCAGGGCATTCAAGTAGAGCGCGAGGCTCGCGACGAATGTCTTGCCCTCGCCGGTCTTCATCTCGGCGACATCGCCCTCGTGCAGCACGATCCCACCCATCAGCTGAACGTCGAACATACGCTGGTCGGAAACGCGCTTGCGGGCCTCACGGACGGCGGCGAAGGCTTCGAAGAGCAGCTCCTCGAGCGACTCGCCGTTCGCGAGGCGCTCCCGGAACTCGACCGTCTTCGCGCCGAGCTCGAGGTCGGAGAGCCTCTCGAAATCCGGCTCGAGCGTCGTGATGTACGCGGCCTGCTGGGCGAGACGCTTGAGGCGCCTGCCCTCGCCGACGCGAAGAACCTTTTCCAGGCTTCCGAGCTGTTGGGCCATGGAATCCTAGGGTAGCGGCTTACAGCCGGTCGACCCAGACTTCCCAGTCTTGCCCGTCGATTCTGCGAGCGCGGACGACGCCGTCGCCCTCGAGCAGTACCTCCAAGGCCGGCACGGAGCCGAACTCGGGCTCGCCGTCGACGAGGAGTGTCCGGCCGCCGTCGCGGACCGTGATCTCGACGTCCTCGCCGGATTGATCGGGAACGCGTGCAACCCGGATCCGGCGTGCGGCAACGGCCCACATCCCCTCGGAGCGCCGCACGCCCTCGGCCCGGTAGGGGGGCGGCAGCGCCTGGTCGACCGCGTCGGCAAGCGCCGAGAGGTCGTCCGGGCCGTCCTCGACCACGAGCGTCCCGTCCGGGAGGGCGACGAAGGCCGCCCTCTCGGCGTCGAGCTCGGTCTCGACGGTGAGCACGGCGTCCCACTCGCGCGGGCGGGCCACTCCGTGGATCCCCGCCTCGCCCCAGCGCGGCGTCGTGTCGTGGGGCGCGTTCTCGACGAGGCCGCCCTCGCGCGCGAGGCGCTCGTGCAGCGGCTCGCTCCGCCGGAAAAGGCTCACTCGAGCCGGGCCGGCGCGGACTCGCGCTTGTCGGGGCCGCGCTGCTGCCGCCGGCTGCGCTTCTCGTGCTCCTCCTTGACCTGCCGGAGGAGCGTTGCGGTGAGCTCGTCGATCGAGGCCTTCATGTCGCGGGTCGCCTCACGGGCGCGGAGCGTGTGCCCCTTCAGCCAGATTGTCGCCTCGGCGACCTGATTGGCAGAGATCGACGGATTCCTCTCGACCGCCAGCTCGAGCTCGACCCGAGCGGCGTCGTGCAGCTGCTTGTCGAGCTTGGCCAGCTTGCGCTCGGCGTAGGTGCGAATCGACTCGGTGACCTCGAGGTTCTTGCCCTTGACCTGAAGCTGCATCGGGCCCTCCCTGGTAAAGCGCCTGTCGGTTCCAATCTAGCGCCAGACCGCCGCCGGCGCCCCGACCGGGTTCCGGTCCGAACGTCGATCGTTGGCCGGATGCTGGCGGCGCGGCTTCGCCGTGGGCCCTGAGGTGGTGGCCGGTGACCCTCGCGGCGGTACCGCGTTGCGATGCCCGGCCGAAGCCGGTGCTCGTCAGGAGACGCCGTGGCGGCGCCGGCGGGCGCGCCGGGCGGGAACATCGTTCGGGACGGTGACACCGACGGCCTGGCGCTGCTCTTCTCCCTCCTCCACATCGAACTCGACCACGAGTCCGACACAGCTGCCGACCGGAGCCTGGCCGGGAACAAAGCCGTCGCGGTGGACGTAGAGACGCTCGCCCTCCTCGGTTCGGATGAAGCCGAAATTCTTCACCTCGTTGAACCAGAGCATCTCACCGCGCATCCCCGCCGCCTTTCGTCACCTGGCGCGCGAATGCACACCCGTCAGGACACGGTAGCCGATCAGTCGGCGGAGTAGTCGGCACGCTGCGGCAGCCCCTCGCGCGCGCGAAGCGTGTTGTCGGCCTCGAGGAGCTGCTCCCGGTCGCCGATGTCGAACCACGTGCCCTCGAATCGGTAGCCGTAGACGGGCTGGCGTGCGGACAGCCAGCCGAGATAGCGGCCCGGCTGGTCGGGTGAGTTTTGCTCGGCCAGGTACGTGTCGATCAGTGCCACGTCGGCACATCGGTAGATGTAGGCGGCCGTGGCGGCCAGCGTCGAGGTCGGACGCTCCGGCTTCTCGACGAACTCGACGATCCGGTCGTCGCCGTCCATCGAGATGACGCCGAGCTTGGCCGCCAGCTCCAGGTCGGCGACGTCGCAGACCGCGACGGCGCTCGCGGCGCCCTTGCCGCGCCAGAAGCGCACGAACTCGGCGAGGCTGAAGTCGAACAGGTTGTCGCCCGCGACAACGAACAGGTCGTCGTCCTCAAGCCCCGCCTGCTCGACGACGAAGCGGATGTCGCCGATCGCGCCGAGCCGATCCTCTTCGCTCGTCGTCCCGTCGTCGTGGACGTCGATGCGCAGATCGCGCTCGTGCGCCTCCGCCCAGGTGAAGAAGGAGTCGGCGAATTTCCGGTTCGTGACGACGTGCGCGGCGTCGACCTCGCCGACCTCAACGATCCGATCGAGGATCCAGTCCAGCATCGGCCGGCCGCCCACCGGCAGCAGTGATTTCGCCACCTTCTCGGTTAGCGGATAGAGGCGGGTCGCGTAGCCGGCGGCGAGAACGACAGCCTTCACGGGCGGTCACCGTACCCCGAGCGGCGTTCTACGTGCCCTCGTCCCACGAGGCGAGGTACTTGGACTGCTCCTCGGTGAGCAGGTCGATGCGGGCGCCCATCGTCGCGAGCTTGAGCCGGGCGATCTCGTTGTCGATCTCGGCGGGCACGGGATAGACCTTGCGCTCGAGCGAGGCCGCGTTGGCGACGGCATACTCGGCGCCGAGGGCTTGGTTGGCGAAGGACATGTCCATCACGATTGCCGGGTGCCCCTCGGCGGCCGAGATGTTGACGAGGCGGCCGTCGGCCAGCAGGTAAATTCGGCGTCCGTCTTCCAGCGTGAACTCCTCGACATACTCGCGGGCCGCGCGCGTCTCCGAGGCGAGCGACTTCAGCGCGGGAATGTCGATCTCAACGTTGAAGTGGCCCGTGTTGGCCAGAATCGAACCGTCCTTCATCGACTCGAAGTGCTGGCGGACGAGCACGTGCTTGTCGCCGGTAGCGGTGCAGAAGATGTCGCCGACCGCGGCCGCCTCGGACATCGGCATGATCTCGAAGCCGTCCATCAGGGCCTCGAGCGCCCGCATCGGGTCGACCTCGGTGACGATCACGTGCGCACCGTGACCCTTCGCGCGCATGGCGACGCCGCGCCCGACCCAGCCGTAGCCGGCGACGACGAAGCGCTTGCCGGCGATCAGAACGTTCGTGGCGCGGATGATGCCGTCGAGCGTCGACTGGCCCGTGCCGTAGCGGTTGTCGAACAGGTGCTTCGTCCGGGCGTCGTTGACCGCGATCACCGGGAACCCCAGCTTGCCGTCGGCCTCGAGCGCCTTGAGGCGGATGACACCGGTGGTTGTCTCCTCGGTCCCTGCGATGATGTCGCCGAGCTGTTCGCGCCGGGCGGAGTGGAGCACACTGATGACGTCGGCGCCGTCGTCCATCGTCAGGTGCGGCTTGTGATCGACCGCGGCCTCAATGTGCGAGTAATAGGTGTCGTTGTCCTCGCCCTTGATCGCGAAGCAGGAGATGTCGTACTCGTCGACGAGCGCGGCGGCGACGTCATCCTGCGTCGAGAGCGGGTTCGAGGCGCAGAGCACCACGTCGGCGCCCCCCGCCTTGAGGGTGCGGGCGAGGTTGGCGGTCTCGGTCGTCACGTGGAGGCACGCGGCGACCCGAAAGCCCGCGAGCGGCTGCTCCTTTTCGAAGCGCTCGCGGATCGCGGTCAGCACGGGCATCTGCCGGTCGGCCCACTCGATGCGGCGCTTGCCCTCGGCCGAGAGGGCGAGGTCCTTCACGTCAAATCGCTTCGTCGTTGCCATCAGCCCTCTTCTGTTTTGGGTGGCTGGAGTGTAGTCACGCGGCGAGCAGGCGCTCGTGTTTGCGCTGCTCCCACTCGATCCAGGCGAGGTCGTCCGCACCTGCAAACCACGCGTCGATCTCTCCGCGCAGCCCAGGCTCCCGACGAAGCCGCGCGGCGAACACGAGGTCGGAAATCTCGACGCCGAACCGGCTGCGCAGGTGACGGAGCGAGCGCAGCTGGTTGAGCTCCCGCAGCCCGTAGAGCCGATAACCCGTCGGGGTGCGGCGCGGGAGGACGAGGCCGGCCAGCTCGAGGTAGCGCAGCATCCGCGCAGACCACCCGCTCAGAGCCGCAGCCTGCCCAACCGTCAGCTCGCCCACGGCCGAACCTTATCACATCTGTGTTAAGGCTCGGTCGTCCCCGCCCGACCGTAGGCGTCGTCGAGCCGGACGACGTCGTCCAGGTGTGCCGTCGAGACCTCGAGGATCGTCGTGTCTTCCAGGGCCCGGACCCGGTGGACGGTGCCGGGCGGGTAGCGGAAGCTGGCGCCGGGCCCGACGACCTCATGGTTGAGCAACGGGTCTCCCGGCTCGCCCAGTTCCAGCTCCGCCCGACCCTTCTGGACGTACCAGCTCTCGTCCTTTTCGCGGTGAAACTGGAGGCTGAGCAACTGGCCGGCCCGGACGAAGAGGATCTTGCCGACGTACCGGTCGGTATGGGCCCAGATCAGCTCCCAGCCCCAAGGCTTCTCGACCTTGCGTGGAACGAACGCCCAGCGGTCGAGACCTTCGAGATTCGGTGAGTCGAGGCTCATGCGAACGAGATCGAGTCGGGTGGAACGACGGCGTCGGCGGCGATTCGGAGGCCGGCGTCGAGTCTATTCCCCGAGCCGACCCGCGCGCCAGGGCCGACGACGGAGAGCCCGAACACGCTGCATCCGTCCCCGAGCTCGGCCTCCTCGCCGACGAGCGAGCGCATCACCGAGCAGTCGGCGCCGAGCCTGGCGCCGCCCTGGACGACCGCCTGCTCGACGACCGAGCCTCGGCCGACCTCCGCGCCGTGGCCGATCACCGCGAGGCTCCCGATCCGGACGTCGTCCTCGATCACCGCCCCGGGCCCGACGAAGACGGGCGGCACCAGCCGCGCCTTCGGACTCACCCGCGAGGTCGGATCGACGAAGGTGTAGTCACGCCCGAGCGCGTCACCCACCTCGCTCGGGAAGTTCCGCTCGAGCACGTCCCGGTGGGCAAGCAGGTAGGACTCCGGTGTGCCCACGTCGAGCCAGTAGCCGGGCAGCGCGACACCGTAGACCGAGCGCTCCTCGACGAGCTGCGGAAACACCTCCCGCTCGATCGAAACCGGCCGTCCGGCCGGGATCAGCTTCAGCACGTCCGGTTCGAGCACGTAGACGCCGGCGTTGATCAGGTCGGTGTCGATCTCCTCCGGCCGCGGCTTCTCGAGAAAGGTCGCCACCTTGCCGTCCGGGTCGAGGCGGACGAGCCCGTAGCGCGCCGGGTCTGCGACGGGGGTCAGCAGGATCGTGGCCCTGGCTCCGGTTCGCCGGTGGAAGTCGATCAGGGCGCCGAGGTCGGCAGCTCGCAGCGAGTCGCCGTTCAGCGCCAGGAACGTGCCCTCGATGCCGCGCGCTCCGAAGCCGATCGCCCCGCCCGTTCCGAGCGGCTCGCCCTCGACGCAGTACTCGAGCGCGAGCCCGTCCGCGTCCTCGCCGAAGTGGGCCTCGAGCTGCGTCGGCAGATAGCCGCAGGACAGCACCGCCCGCGCGATGCCGTGCCTGCGCAGGTGCTCGAACGTGTAGGCGAGCAGGGGCCGGTCGACCAGCGGGAGCATCGGCTTCGGCGCCCGTGCCGTCAGCGGGCGCAGTCGTGTTCCCTCGCCCCCGACCAGAAGGACGGCCGGGAGGCCGACGTCAGGAGCGGAGCTCGCGATCGCGTTCCCCGAGCTCGACCGAGTCCGCGAACGTGGAGGTGGGACGGCCGATGCCGTCGTAGGCGAACCCGGCCGCGCGGACGGCGGCCGGGTCGAGCAGGTTGCGCCCGTCGACGATCAGCGGGTGGGCCATCGCGGCGCGCACCGATGCAGATGCGAGCTCGCGCAACTCTGGCCACTCGGTCACGATCACCGCGGCGTCGGCGCCGCTCACGGCCTCGAGGACGCTCTCGCAGACGGTCACGCCCTGGAGCACATCGTGCGCGTCGGCGACGGGATCCCAGACCCGCACGTCAGCGCCCTCCGCGAGCAGACGCGAGGCGATCACGAGGCTGGGCGCCTCGCGCATGTCGTCGGTGTCCGGCTTGAACGCGAGACCGAGCAGCGCGACCGTCTTCCCCCGCAGGCTACCGAGGTGGCGGTGCAGCTTCGTGACGACGCGCCGCTTCTGCAGCTCGTTCACCTCGATCACCGCCGACAGCAGCTGGAAGTGGTAGCCGGAGTTGCCTGCGAGCTGCTTCAGCGCCGAGACATCCTTCGGGAAGCAGTTGTCCACGATCAATCCCGCCGTCGTGACAAACGTGTGGGCCCCTGGAACTTCGAGTGAGTACACCCAACCCGGCGGTTCGGCGGGCGCAATCTCGACGACGCGCACCCAGGCGGCATGCTCGTTGTGCCGTCGGTAGGCGGCCTGAGCGAGTCGCCTCGGCGCCCGTCCGAGGGAGTCGAGGATCCGCTCGCGGTCTCGCACCGGCACGAGCTCGAGCAGCGACTCGACCGGCTCGGTGCCGGGGATGACGATCCGGTGCGTCTCGCAGGTCGACCTGGCGGCGCGGCCGACCTGCACGCGGGCGACGACGCCGAGATCGCCGAGGAGTCGAAGGAGCCCGTCAGCGAGCTCGCTGCCGGAGGCGCCGTATTCGAGGACGACGCCGCCGCCGTCGTTCACGAAGGACCAGGACCCGCGACCGCGCCACATGCCGACCACGAGGGCGCGCTTGTGAGCCTCGGGCGCTCCCCAGATTGCATCCGGGATCCGCTGGTCGAAACGGCTCGACCCCATGCCGAGCACGCCGAGCCACCAGGCCGGCAGCACGTGCGAGGAGACGCTCACCTCGGCTCTCGTCGGCGCCTCCGACATCAGCGCGTCGATGCCGCGGCATCGCCAGAATCGGAGAACAGCTTCGGCGAGATCGAGCTCGCGGCGCGGGTGGAAACACCACTGGATGCGGGGTCGCTCGCCGGCGACGCTCGCACCGCCTTTGGCGATGTAGAGCCCGACGACGCGCCAGAACTCCTCGTCCGCCGCCAGTTCGGCCGGCGCGTGGGTGCCGTTCTCGACTGTCCCGTCTGACGCGCCGCGGAGGTCGAGTCCGCGGGCGCCGCAAACGCGCAGCGCCGCGGAGCGATCGACCTCGCGTACACCAGACCGATCCCGTCGATGCCCGGGCTCCTCGAGTCGCGCTCGCAACCGTGCGGTGGTCGCCTTGGGCGAGGCGGCTTGCAGTCGCTGCACAGTCAAGCCCTCGCCGTCCAGACCTGGCACCGTCATCCCGGCGAGGAGGTCGAGCCGCCACATCTCGGCCTCCTCAGGCGCGCGCTGCGCGAGGGGCAGCCAATCCTTGTTCGTCAGCTCTTCTGCGAGCTTCACGCCGAGATCCCCGCCGTCGCCATCAGCCACCACGAACGGATGATCCGGAGTGCAGCGGACGCGCCGGCCCATCTCCGTCCGCACCTCGAGCATCGTGCCCCGGTAGCCGCGTCGCGTCGCCAGCGAGACGGGCAGAAATTCGGGGCGAGCCGCGTCCGGCCGCCACGCGAGCACCTCGAGGCCGTCCGGATGCAGAACCTCGGCCCGCTCGGCCGTGGAGGGCTCAAGTTCGGCGAACAGCCGCTCGAGGGTCGTCAGCCAGGTCCGGCCGGAGAGGCGGGCCAGCACGGTCTCCCGCCCGTCTAGGCAGGAGCCGCCGAAGCCGATCCCGGCCCGCAGGAAGTGCTTGCCGAGCCGATGGTCGAGCCCGACTCCCTCGGCCACGGCCACGACGTCGGCGCCGACGACCTCGCAGACGTTCGCGATCTCGTTGATGAAGCTGATCCGAGTCGAGAGGAACGCGTTCGCGGCCATCTTGATCATCTCCGCCGAGGCGACATCGCAGCGCACGACCGGGGCGTTCAGGGGGGTGTGGAGCTCGGCGACCCCGTCGCCGTCCTCAGGCTTGAACGCGCCGACGACGATCCGGTCGGGGTTCATGAAGTCGTTCAGGGCCGTCCCCTCTGCCAGAAACTCCGGGTTGGAGACGTAGCCGACGTGCGAGAGTCCGCGCGCGTCGAGCGCTGCCCTGACCTTCTCCCCGGTCCCCGGCGGGACCGTGCTCTTCATCACGACGACCGTGCCGCCCGCCAGGCCCAGCAGCTCGTCAATGACGATCCAGACCGCCGAGAGGTCGGCGTCGCCGGAGTAGGTGGGAGGCGTGCCGACGGCCACGTAGAGAAAGTCCGCGCCGTCGATCGCCTCGGCGACGTCGGTGGTGAAGGAGATGCGATCCACGTTGGCGGCCAGTAGCTCCTCGAGCCCTGGCTCGTAGATCGGCACCCGGCCGCGGCGCAGCGCCTCGATCTTCTCGGCGAGCACGTCGCGGACAACGACCTCGTGGCCGAGCGCGGCGAAGCACGTTCCTGTGACCAAGCCGACGTAACCGGCGCCGAAGATCCCGATCCTGCTCATGACGCGCGGAGGTTACCTGCCGAGTGGCTGCAGGCCCCTGGCGATCGCGATCATCGTCTCGTTGGACAACTCGTCCAGGAGTGTGTTCACGACCCAGTAGCGGGCCTTGCCGCCGCGCAAAACGACCATGTGCAGGTGCGAGCCGGTGTAGTAGAAGTCAAACGTCCGGCCGCCGAAGGTATGCGTGACGGTCGGACGGTCGAGCACGGGGGCGTCGTTCCAGTCGGTCTCCTGGATCCCCCAGTAGACGTTGCCCGGCCCGGTGACAAAGGTGACGCGGACACCTCTGTGGTGCGGCGCGGGCTTGTAGACACGCACGGGCGTGAGCTGCGCGAGCTGGGAGCTGCGCTCGATCACGTGCGGCACCTCGAGCTGGAACGGCAGCCTGGCCCGGATCGCGCGCAGCGCGTTCAGCGCGATCCCCGGCGAGGCGTAGACGTTCGGCCGCACGTGCTTCGGCGTGGCGGTATTGGGTACCGCCGAACCGGCGAGGACACCGTTGAAGCTCGAGCCGACGACCACGATCGTCATCGGGCTGGCGGCCTGTCGGCCGAGCGTGACGATCTCCTGCGGCATCGAATTGACCTTCGACCCCGGGAAGAGCGTCTGGAGCTGCTGGGCGGCGGCCCGCGCGGCCGGCTGCGAGGCGTCGAAGTAGACGGTCGTGGCGACGTGCGCCTGGGTCGGGGCGTTGGCCGGCTGCTGGCCGCCGAGCTGCACCGTCCTGTAGCCGCGGACCGCGAGCTTGTACGACGTGTCGCGTGCGAGGCCGGGTTCGGTGGTCCCGTTGAGGACGAGCGTCGTGATCGAAGCGGGCTTCAGCGTCTGAACCTTCCTGGCCTTGAGCCCGAGTGCCGAGGCGTTGGCCCGGCGCGGCGCGCCGACATCGGGGTTCGAGAACTGCCGCACCGCCGTCTGGATCGCCGACTGCGGGGCGCTGAGCTCGTTCACGCCGGTCAGACCCCCGAGCGTCGTCCGGAAGAAGTGGTTCGACGGGAGTCCGCTCACGAACTTCAGGTACGAGAGCGCCGTGTCGGGCGGGACGGGGCCGCCGCCGCCCTGGACGATCTCCACGTTGCCCTTGAGGGCACCGATAATCTTGAAGACGCTGAAGATCGAGAAACCTGATGAGATCCGCTCACGCAACGCGGTGACGAACTCCTGCTGGCGGGCAAGCCGGTAGAGGTCAGAGTCGGTGTGGCGGAAGCGAACGAAGTCGAGCGCCTGCTGCCCGTCGAGTTTCTGGTAGCCGGGCTCGAGGTCGATCCGCGCGTAGCCGCCGGGACCACCCTGGGTGTTCAGGTACCGGTGGTCGACGTCCAGGTAGACCCCGTTCAACCTGTTCACGAGCAGCTTGAAGCCGTGGAAGTCGACCGTGACGAGGTAGTTCGGCGCGATTCCGGTTAGGGCCTCGACCGTGGCGACGGTGCCCTGCGGCCCGCAGGCCGACCAGGCGGAGTTGATCCGGTCGGTATAGAGCGCCTTGCGCGGACAGTGAATCGGCACGACCAAGTCGCGTGGGAACGAGAGCAGCGAGACCGCGTGCCGCTGGGGATCCGCTCGGATCAGCATGACCGTGTCGGAGCGGGAGCCGTCATTGATCGCCGCGTCGGCGCCGGCCCGTTTGTCGTAGCCGATCACGAGTGCCGTCGCCGGCTTGCTCGCGTCCGGAACCTTGGCGAGGAACTTCTGCGCCTTCTTCACGGGCGCAGAATGCGCCTGGAATGCGCTCAGCGTCTGGTGGCCGTAGAGGTAGAGGCCGCCGGAGACCCCGACCGCGATCATCACGATCGCCGCGAGCGTCCAGCGGAAGATCCAGCCGAGCAGCTGTCGCGTCGTGCGTGCGGGCGGAGGCGGCACGCGGTAGCGGCGCATCGGCGTCAGGACGCCGGGCGGGTACACGGCCCGGCCGTTGCCGCCACCGTTGCCGTTGACCGGCGCCGCCCGGCCGATTCCTCTCTTCAGCGTCGTCCGCATCTAGGAAAACGCGGATGCCAGGGAAGGCACCCGCTCGGGCGCAGGATACCCGAGCCGCCGGTCGCGCTCAGATTCCAGCGACCGACTGTGCGGCAAGCCACTGCGCCACTGCGAGCAGGGTGCCGGACTCCTGGTAGACACGGCGCTGCTCGTCCGCGCCGGTGCCGCGCTCGAGCACGCTGTCGAGCTCGCCCAGCTCGGCCGCGCAGCCGAGCCGCCGCGCCGCCGGCTCGGCGAGGTCGACGAGTGCCCGGGCGGCGTCGCGGGCCGGCCGCTCCGTGTCGGACTCGAGGTCGACGAGATCCGCCTCGAGTCCGTAGCGCGCCGCGCGCCACTTGTTCTCGGCGACGAGCGTGACCGGCTGGATCGGCAGTGAGCCGCCGGCGTCGTAGCGCCCGGCGAGGGTGACCACGAGGCTCTGGACGAGGGCGACGAGTGCACTGACCGTCTCGATCCGCGTCTGGCCATCGCAAACCCGGATCTCGATCGTGCCCAGCTTGGGATGGGGCCGGAGGTCCCACCAGATGTACGTGTAGTCGTCGAACGACCCGGTCTTGACACCACGCTCGACCAGGAGCTCGAACTCCTCGAAAGACGAGAAGGCCGGCGGCAGGCCGCTGCGCGGAAACGAGTCGAAGACCTTCGAGCGCGTGGAGGCGAGGCCGGTGTCGCGGCCGAGCCAAAACGGGGAGTTGGCGGAAAGCGCGAGCAGCTCCGGCAGCCAGGTACGGAGCGCATTGGCGACAGCTATCGCCTGCTGGGCCGACTCGAGCCCCACGTGGACGTGGAGGCCGAAGATCAGCTCGCGCTCGGCCACCCACTGCATCGACTCGAGCAGCTCCCGGTAGCGGGCCTGCTCGGTCACATCCTGGTGCTCGTAGCGCGAGAATGGATGCGTCCCGGCAGAGGCGAAGACGACGCCGTGCTCGGCCGCCGCGTCGCGCACCCGCCGGCGCAGCTCGCGCGCCTGTTCGATCGCCTCCGCGACGGTCGTGGCGATACCCGTCGCGGCCTCGACCGTCGACTGCATCAGCTCTGGCTTGATCTGCGGATCGCCGCCGGAGGCCGCGAGGATCTGATCGAAGCGCGAGGTCAGTTCGAAGCTCTCGGCGTTCAGGAGCTGGAACTCCTCCTCGACTCCGAGGCTGAACGGCGCGCTGGAGCCGTAGTTGACGTCCATGCGGCGCGGCCTACCCGACCGGGGCCGGCCAATAACGGGGCCAGCCGGTCGGCTTGCGGCCGGCGCGAGGGCGCCGAGGGTATGCCGGACCGCTGCGAGCGGTCGCCGGGCGCCGCGGGCCCAGCGCGAGCAGTGCGTCGGCGCCGCCACCGCGAGCAACGGGACGTCGCCGTGGAGGAACGGTGCCGACGCTACGCGCCGTGCCGACGGGGCGGCGCGACAAGGCGCCCAGCGACCAGCCTCGCGACCCGCAGCTCAACCGCGCTCGGGAACCGACGCATGGTCGAGAGGAGCACGATCGCGCAGTCGGCGCGGCCGCGGGAGAGCAGGATCAGATCGCTCGTGGCGACGAGCGTCCGCCCGTTTCCGCTGAACGCAGCCACGATCCGGAACGCGGCCGTCCGCTGCGTGAGCTTCGCGAACGGCAGCCGGCCCCACCGCATCACGCGGACGGTCACCCCCGGGGACGACTCCGTCTCGTAGCGCTGGCCGAGGCAGCGGGCGAGCGCCGGCCGGACGTTGCGCTTCCACGAAGCAAGCGCGTCGGCCGGGCGGCGGTAGACCGACGAGCTCGCGGCCACGAACATCCCGGGCCGGGCGAATTGCCTCGAATCGGTCTCGCCGGTGACGACAAGATCGGATTCGTCGGGAGTGAAGAAGCCGCGGCAGCGCAGGCTGCCGGAGGTGGAGTGCGCCTGCGGACCCGCGCGCCAGCCCGGCAGGTCCGCCGCGTGCAGGACGATCGCCCTCGCCCAGGCCTGATCGTCTCCCCTGAAGCGCTTCTGTGGCTCGCCGTTTGCAGCAAGAGCAGTTCCCACGAGGACCACGCCTACGAGGGCCGCACCCAGAAAGCTCCTCATGGTCACGAACGCGATCCTACTTCCGGGTGCCGGCTCAGACCCGCTCCGGCTCGGGCACAGGCTTGGGCTCCGGCTCGTAGCCGAGGTTCGGGCGCAGCCACCGCTCGGCCTCGGCGAGGGTCTCGCCCTTGCGCATGGCGTAGTCCTCCACCTGGTCTCTGGCGACGCGGCCGACGGAGAAGTACCGAGCCTGCGGATGCCCGAGGTAGATCCCGCTCACGCTCGCGGCCGGCGTCATCGCAAAGCTCTCGGTCAACTCGATGCCAAGCTTCTCGGCGCGGAGCAGGTCGAACAGCTTTCGCTTCTCGGAATGGTCGGGGCACGCGGGGTAGCCGAAGGCGGGCCGGATGCCGCGGAAGCGCTCCTCGTTCAGGTGTTCGGGTCGGACCCGCGGGCCCGACTCGTACCACTGTCGGCGCGCGAGCTCGTGCAGGTACTCGGCGAAGGCCTCGGCGAGGCGGTCGGCAAGGGCCTTGACCATGATCGATCGGTAGTCGTCGAGCTCCTTCTGATAGCGGCCGGAGAGCTCCTCCGCGCCGAGGCCGGCCGTGACGGCGAAGGCGCCGAGGAAGTCGTCGGCAGGTGCGACGTAGTCGGCGAGGCAGCGATTCGGGCGCGAATCGCCGTAGGCCGACTGCTGGCGCAGAAAACAGAAGCGGGTCTCGTTGTCGTCGTGGACAACGATATCGTCGCCGGAAGACGAGGCCGGCCAGAAGCCGTAGATGCCCCTGAGGCGAAGCGATCCGTCCCTGATGATCTCGTCGAGCAGCTCGGTGGCATCCTCGAAGAGCTCGCGCGCGGCCGGCTGCTCGAGGATCGCCGGGTACTTGCCTTTCAGCTCCCAGGCGTGGAAGAAGAACTGCCAGTCGATGTACGGCCGCAGGGTCGCGAGCTCGGGCTCGAGCACCCGCGTCCCCGTGAAGGCCGGCTCGATCAGATCGTCGAACCGCACCCGCTCCCGGTTGGCGCGCGCCGCCTGGATGGGTGCCAGCGGCTTGCGATCGCGGTCTGCGTGCTGGACCCGCAGACGCTCCTGCAGCTGCCTGTTCTCGCCGTCGAGCCGGTCGCGCCGCCTCGGGTCGAGCAGGTCAGAGACAACCCCGACCACACGAGACGCGTCGATCACGTGCACCGTCGGCTGCGAGTACTCGGGCGCGATCTTGACCGCGGTGTGCTGCTTTGACGTCGTCGCCCCACCGATCAGGAGCGGCAGCTCGAAGCCGCGCCGCTCCATCTCGCGCGCGACATCGGCCATCTGGTCGAGTGAGGGCGTGATCAGCCCGGACAGTCCGACGACGTTCGCGCCCTCCTCGATCGCCGTGTCGAGGATCCGGTCTGCCGGCACCATCACGCCGAGGTCGATCACCTCGTAGTTGTTGCAGCCGAGCACGACCCCGACGATGTTCTTGCCGATGTCGTGGACGTCTCCCTTGACGGTCGCGAGCACGACCTTCCCCTGGACGCGGCTCGTATCGGCGCGGCCGAGCCGGATCGCCTCCTGCTTCTCGGCCTCCATGTAGGGCTCGAGATAGGCAACGGCGCGCTTCATCGCGCGGGCGCTCTTCACGACCTGAGGCAGAAACATCTTTCCGGCGCCGAAGAGGTCGCCGACGATCTTCATCCCGTCCATCAGCGGGCCCTCGATCACGTCGAGCGGCCGTTCGGCCTCCTGACGCGCCTGCTCGGTGTCATCCTCGATGAAGTCGACGACGCCGTGCACGAGTGCGAACTCGAGCCGCTTGCCGACGGGCGCCTCGCGCCACGAGAGGTCGAGCTCGCGCCTCGTGCCCTCCCCCTTGACCGTCTCGGCGAACATGACCATCCGGTCGGTGGCGTCCGTGCGGCGGTTGAAGATGATGTCCTCGACGTGCTCGAGCAGGTCGAGCGGGATGTCCTCGTAAACGACGAGCTGGCCCGCATTGACGATCGCCATGTCGAGTCCGGCCCGGATCGCGTAAAGGAGGAACGCCGAGTGGATCGCCTCGCGGACCCGCTCGTTCCCGCGGAACGAGAAGCTGAGGTTCGAGACGCCGCCGCTGATGTGCACGCCGGGGCAGCTCTCCTTGATCAGCGGAATCGCGTCGATGAAGGCGCGGCCGAACTCCGCGTGCTCCTCGATCCCAGTCGCAATCGCGAGGATGTTCGGGTCGAAGATGACGTCCTCGGGCGGGAAGCCGATCTCGTCGACGAGCAGCCGGTACGCACGCCCGCAGATCGAGACCTTGCGCTGAACGGTGTCCGCCTGCCCGAGCTCGTCGAACGCCATCACAACGACCCCGGCGCCGTACCGGCGGACCCGCCGCGCCTGCTGGAGAAACGCTTCCTCCCCCTCCTTGAGGCTGATCGAGTTGACGATCCCCTTCCCCTGCAGGCACTTGAGCCCGGCCTCGAGCACGGCCCAGCGCGAGCTGTCGACCATGATCGGAAGCCGGGCGACCTCGGGCTCGGTGGCGAGCAGGTTGAGGAAGGTGGTCATGGCCTCCTCGCTCTCGAGCAGATCGGCGTCCATGTTGACGTCGAGAACGTTGGCCCCGCCGCGAACCTGCTCGAGCGCGACCTCGATCGCACCCTGGTAGTCACGTGCCTCGATCAGCCGGCGGAAGCGTGCGGAGCCCGTGACGTTCGTCCGCTCGCCGATGATCGTGAAGTTCGTCTGCGGAGTGATCGTGAACGGCTCGAGTCCGCTGAAACGGGTCCGGCGGGGCGGCTCGGGGATGGCCCGCGGGGCCAGGCCGCGCACCGCCTCGGCGATCGCGCGTGTGTGCGCGGGGGTCGACCCGCAGCAGCTGCCCGCCACGTTCAGGAAACCGGCCTCCGCGAACTCGCGCAGGAGCGCGCTCGTCGTCTCCGGCCCCTCGTCGTAGCCGCCGAAGGCGTTCGGCAGGCCCGCGTTCGGGTGTGCGCTCACGTAGGTCGGCGCGAGCCGCGAGAGCTCCGCGACGTAGGGCCGCATCTCCTTCGCGCCGAGGGAGCAGTTGACGCCGACGAGGAGCGGTTTCGCATGCTCGATCGCCACCCAGAACGCCTCGACGGTCTGCCCCGAGAGCGTGCGGCCGCTGCGGTCGACGATCGTGACTGAGATCCACAGCGGTAGATCCGGCGCGACGTCGAGTGCGGCGGCGATTGCGGCCTTCGCGTTCAGCGTGTCGAAGATCGTCTCGACGAGCAGCAGGTCGACTCCGCCCTCCTGCAGGCCGCGGATCTGCTCGGCGTACGACGCGTAGACCTGGTCGAAGCTGACCGTGCGGTAGGCGGGGTCGTCGACGCGCGGAGAGAGCGAGAGCGTGACATTGAGCGGCCCGACGGAGCCCGCCACGAAGCGCCCGCCGGCCTCGTCCGCCGCCCGGCGGGCGAGGCCGGCTCCCGCGACGTTGAGCTCGTGGACGAGGTCCTCGAGCCCGTAGTCGGCCTGGCCGATGCTCGTCGCAGTGAAGGTGTTCGTCGTCGTGATGTCGGCGCCGGCGGCGAGATACTGCCGGTGGACGTCGAGCACGACGTCTGGTCGGGTGAGGTTGAGGAGGTCGGGATCCCCCGTGACGTCGCGCGGATGGCTGGCGAAGCGCTCGCCGCGGTAGTCGTCCGGCGCCAGCCCCGCACCCTGCAGCATCGTCCCCCAGGCGCCGTCCAGCACCCCGATCCGCTCTCGGAGTAAAGCTTCCAGGTTGTCGCGGGTCTGGCTCATCCGTCACTCCCCTCGAAGTCCGGGAGCCGGGGCCGGCGCCGCGGGCTCTTTAGGCGTTTTTTATCCTGGTCGCCAAGCTGCCTGTCAAAGCTCTCCAGGGAGCGAAAGGCTAGCAGTTGGCGGAGCTGCAGGTCACCCGGCAACCGAGCAGGCGAGTGTTGCGGCCCCCTCGGGCCAGTCGCGCCCGGCGCCGAGGCGGGCGAGGCCGCAAGGCGCGGGCGGGATCAGCTCCGGCCGGAAACCGAGAGCTGGTTCTCTGCGTGCGCGATCCGCTGCTCGATCTGCCACCGATCGGCCGTTGACTCGCCCGCGTCGACCTGGGCCAGCTCGGCCTGCGCCTCCTCCAGCTGCCCTCGCGCCCGCTCGTCGTCGATCTCGGCCGCCAGGACGGCGTCGTCCACGAGCGCAATCGCCTTATCCTCCTGGACCTTGAAGAAGCCGGGCCCGGTCGCGAACTCGCGCACGTCCCCCTGGCCGACGTGGACCCGCGTCGAGCCGGCCTTCAGCAGCGCGATCAGGGGGGCGTGGCGGGCGAGCACGCCGATCTCACCGACGGCGCCCGGGACGATGATCATCTCGGCCTCGCCCTCGAAGGCGGCTCCTGCCGGCGTCACGAGCGAGAGATCGAATGTGCGGCGACCGGCGGCCACGCCGTTTCCCTACGCCTCGACGAGTTCGGGTTCGGCCTCGCCCGTCTCGTCCGCCCCCGGCTCCTGCGGCCGGCCGTCCTCGCCCCCGTCGCCTTCCCTCTCGCCGCCGAACTCGCTGCCGCGCGCAGCGGCCTGCTCGATCGTGCCGACCATGTAGAAGGCCTGTTCGGGCAGGTCATCGTGCTTGCCGTCCAGGATCTCCTGGAACCCCCGGACGGTGTCCTCGAGCTTCACGTACTCACCGGGCGTGCCGGTGAAGATCTCGGCGACGTTGAACGGCTGCGACAGGAAACGCTGGATTTTGCGCGCCCGGGCGACGACGAGCTTGTCCTCGTCGGAGAGCTCGTCGATGCCGAGGATCGCGATGATGTCCTGCAGATCGCGGTAGCGCTGCAGGATCTCCTGGACGCGTGTCGCCGTCTCGTAGTGCTCGTCGGAGACGACGCCGAGAGCGAGCGCTCTGGAGGTCGACTCGAGCGGGTCGATCGCCGGGTAGATGCCCTGCTCGACGAGTGCGCGGGAGAGCACCGTCGTCGAGTCGAGGTGTGCAAAGGTGTTCGCCGGGGCCGGGTCCGTGAGGTCGTCGGCCGGAACGTAGATCGCCTGCACCGAGGTGACCGAGCCGGTCCGTGTCGAGGTGATCCGCTCCTGCAGCTGCCCCATCTCGGTGGCGAGCGTCGGCTGGTAGCCGACCGCGCTCGGCATGCGGCCGAGGAGCGCCGACACTTCCGATGCCGCCTGGACGAAGCGGAAGATGTTGTCGATGAAGAGCAGGACGTCCCTGCCCTCGTCGCGGAAGTACTCCGCCATCGTCAGGCCCGACAGCGCCACGCGCAGGCGCGCGCCCGGCGGCTCGTTCATCTGCCCGTAGACGAGCGCGAGCTTGTCGATCACGCCCGACTCGGTCATCTCGATCCAGAGGTCGTTCCCCTCGCGCGTCCGCTCACCCACGCCCGCAAACACCGAGACGCCGCCGTGCTCGGCGGCGATGTTTCGAATCAGCTCCTGGAGCAACACGGTCTTACCCGTCCCCGCGCCGCCGAACAGCCCGACCTTACCGCCGCGCACGTACGGTGCAAGCAGGTCGACCACCTTGATGCCGGTCTCGAAGATCTCGGTCGTCGGCGACAGCTCGTTGAAGGCCGGCGGCTCGCGGTGAATCGGCCACCGCTCACCCGTCGCGGCTTCCTTTTCGTCGACGGGCTCCCCCAGGACGTTCCAGATGCGGCCGAGCGTCTGGTCGCCGACCGGCACTGAGATCGCCTCGCCCGTGTCGTAGACGTCGGTGCCGCGCGCGAGCCCGTCGGTCGAGTCCATCGCGACTGCACGAATGCGGTCGTCGCCCAGATGCTGCTGCACCTCCGCGATCAGCCGATCGCCGCGGATGTCACCCTCCGGCAGCGGGATGCTCACCGCGTTGTAGATCTCGGGGAGCTGACCCGGAAAGACGGCGTCGATCACGACACCCTTGATCTCGACGATCCTGCCGACGTTCTGACCGTTCGTGCTCATCCTGCTCCTGGAGGCGTTCGAGGGCGTGCGCGGGGCGCGCGCAGGCGCCTGCCGGGCGAACGCAGTCTATCGGAGGGGTGCCGCGGGTGGCCTGGGGAACCGAGGCTAGACCGCGATCGTCCGCCCGCCTGCGGGGTGCGGATGCGCGCGGTCCATCGCGAGCAGGCGCTGCTCGATGTACGGAGCCTGGGTCGCGGCGAACGCCGCCGCGGCCGTCGGCGCTGGCGGGGTCGGCGATCCGCGCAACCCGGCCAGGCTCCCGAGACCCACCGCGAGCGCGACGGCCGCGGCGGCCGCGCCGACCTGCAGCACACGCGGAGTGCGGCTGCGGCCCGCCGGGAAGGTCACGACCGCGGCGAGGGGCTCGAGCGGCGCCGCGCGCAGCGCAGCGGTCGTGCCGCGCAGGTCGGAAGCGAACCCCGCGCACCCCAGACACCGCCCGAGATGCGCGCGCAGCTGGGCATCCTCGAGCTCCGAGAGCTCACCGTCCAGGTCGAGCGAGACCCACTCGCGGGCGCGCTCACACCCTGATTTCAGTGCCCCCATGTCAGCTCAGACGGTCGGATGACCAAACGAGTTAGGAGGTCGCACGACTTTCGCGAATCGAGGGCAGGATCGGCAGGTTCTCCGAGACCCTCACCGGCGGAACCTCTCAGGAGGTGAGGGCGTCCGCGCCGGCCACGACCTCCAGGATCTCCTGGGTGATCTCGGCCTGGCGAGCACGGTTCATCGCGAGCGTCAACCGGTCGATCAGGTCGGCGGCGTTGCTCGAGGCGTTGCGCATCGCGGTCATCTGGGCCCCGAGGAACGAGGCCGCCGACTCGAGCAGTGCGCGGTAGATCTCCGTCTCCAGGTAGACCGGCAGGAGCCTCGTGAGGATCTCCTCGGGTTCAGGCTCGTAGATGAAGTCTCCCCGCGCGGCGGTCGCCTCCGACTGCTCCTCGCGGCCTGCCCCGAGCACGTCCTCCGGGATCGGCAGGACCTCGGTCACAGTGACCCTCTGGACGAGCGGCGAGATGAAGTGGTTGTAGACGATCAGCACGCGATCGACCTCGCCCGCCTCGTAGAGCCCGGCGGCGCGGTGGGCGACGGCCTTGGCATCCGCGTAGTCGGGCTTGTCGCTGAAGCCCGCGAAGTCGGCGGTGACCTCGTAGCGGCGGAAGCGGAGCGACGACGCACCCTTCCGGCCGACCGCCAGCCAGCGGACCTGTCGGCCCTGCGCCCGTTCCTCACGCTGGAGCTCGAAGGAGCGGCGGAGGATCTGAGCGTTAAACGGCCCCGCCAGACCGCGGTCGCCGGTGAAGGCGATGATCGCCGTCGTCTGCACCTCGCGCCGCGCGAGCAGCGCCAACCCGCGGACCGAGGGGGCCGCCCGGGCGACGCCGCTCATCAGCTCCATCATGTTGTCGGCGTATGCACGGAGCTCCTCGCTCCGCTGCTGGGCACGCCGCAGCCGCGCTCCGGCGACGAGCTCCAGCGCCCGCGTGATCTTGCGGGTGTTCTGAACCGACCGGATCCGGCGCCGGATGTCCTGCTGCGACGCCATCAGACGAGCGCTTCCTCCGTCTGGATGTTGAACGAGTTCTTGAACTTGTCTAGCTCGGCGCGCAGCTTCTGCTCGGTCTCGTCCGAGATCTCGCCGCTCTCCCTGATCGTCTCGAGCAAGGACTTCTCACTGCGCAGGTGCTCACGCAGTTCCTCGTGGAAGCGGGAGACCTGCGCGGTCGGAATGTCGTCGAGATAGCCGTTGACGCCGGCGAAGAGCGCGGTCACCTGCTCCTCGAGCGGCCAGGGCTGGTACTGGGGCTGGTTCAGCGTCGCGACCATCTTCTCGCCTCGGTTCAGTGCCTGCTGGGTCGCCTTGTCGAGCTCCGAGCCGAACTGCGCGAACGCCTCCAGCTCGCGGTACTGCGCGAGGTCGAGGCGCAGTCGGCCTGCGACCTTCCTCATCGCCTTCGTCTGCGCAGATCCGCCCACGCGCGATACCGAGATCCCGACGTTCACGGCCGGGCGGACGCCCGAGAAGAAGAGATCGGACTGCAGGAAGATCTGCCCGTCGGTGATCGAGAT
>JBHEMK010000094.1:0-16206 GCA_046262635.1 Gaiellaceae bacterium | reverse complement strand
ACGTTGGCCTTGATCATCCCGGTGATCACGTCGACCGACGGTCGCTGCGTCGCGAGCACGAGGTGGATGCCGACGGCGCGCGACTTCTGCGCCAGGCGGATGACCGCGTCCTCGACAGCCTGGGGCGAGACCATCATCAGGTCGGCCAGCTCGTCGATCACGACCAGCAGGTAGGGCAGCGTCTGCTCGTCGCGTTTGCGCAGCTCGCGGTTCGCCTCAGGCAGGTTGCGCGCCCGCAGGGACGCGAGCCGCTCGTACCGACGCTCCATCTCGGCGAGGCAGTTGGCGAGCACGGCGCTCGCCTCCTTCGGGCTTGAGACGACCGGCGTCAGCAGGTGCGGGATCGACTCGTAGTGGCTCAACTCGACGCGCTTCGGGTCGACGAGGATCATGCGCGCCTCGTCCGGCGTCGCGCGGAGGAGGATCGAGGTCAGGATCGCGTTGATGCAGCCGGACTTGCCGGAGCCGGTCGTGCCGGCGATGAGGATGTGCGGCATGCGGGCCAGGTCGGCCCAGACGGCGGTGCCGGAGATGTCCTTGCCGAGCCAGACCGAGAGCGGGCTGGCGGTGTTCGGCAGCTCGCCGTAGATGTCCCCGAGGGTGACGAGGTTCGGGCTCAGGTTCGGCAGCTCGACGCCGACGGCCTGCTTGCCGGGGATCGGCGCAAGGATGCGGATCTCCGTCGTCGCGAGCGCGTAGGAGAGGTCGTCCTTCAGCCCGGCCACCTTCGAGACCTTCGTGCCCGGGGCGAGCTGAAGCTCGTAGCGGGTCACCCGGGGGCCGGAGATCTGGCCGATCACGTTGGCGTCGATGCCGAAGTGCGCGAGGGTCTGGACGAGGAGCTCCGCGACGCGGGCCTGCGAGTCGCCGGTGTTGGCCGCAGCGGGGGGCGAGGTCTGGAGCACCGAGGAGTCCGGCAGCTCGTACTCGCCGCGGAGTACCTCGCGGACGTCGAGCAGGCTCTCCTGCTCCTTGGGCTCGACCAGCAGCCGCCCCGGCTCGGGGAGTGGGGCGAGCAAAGGCGCCTGCACGAGAGTCCCAGGCTCTCCGACGACGTCGGGGTACTGCTCGACCGCGTCCACCGGCGGCCTGACGACCTTCGGCGCCTGCGACGGCGGGACGATCGCGGCGTGCGGCCGCTCGCGGGCACGGCGGGCCTTCGTCGAAGCGTGCCGCACCACATGGCCGGAGCGCCGCAGAATGGCGCCGAGCGAGGCTCCCGAGAGCAGGAGGCTCGCGACGAGCAAGGCGAGGATGCCAAGGATCAGCGAGCCGGTGGCGCCAACGGCCGAGCCGACCGCTCCGCCGAGCAGCCTGCCGGCATACCCTCCCTGGCCATGGCCGAGCGTGAGCATCAGGCCGAAGACGAGCAGGCCGAGCCCCAGCCGGAACGGACGGACGTCCACGAGCGCGCTGCGCCCGACCATCAGGCCGCCGATGAGCACGAGCAGGACGGGCAGGCCGTAGGAGGCGGCTCCGACCAGCGCGTCGAGCCCGTCGGCGAGCGCGCCGCCGACGTAGCCGCCGTTCCAGCCCAGGTAGAGAATGCTGCCGAGGAAGATTCCGAGCGCGGCGATCCCGAGCCCGATCAGCTCAGGGTGTGAGCGACCGCTGCTGTGCGGCTTCTTCCGGCGCTTCTTGATCCGGCTGGGCGTCCTCGGGCGCAGCCTGATCCTGCGCTTCTGACGTCGCGCCATGGGGGCCAGTTCGCGCCCGCGACCGCCGCTCCTCCCGAAACCGGCTCAGTCGGGTACAGCCATGATCTCGCCGGCGAGCCGCTCGAAGAGGCCCTCCTCGACCGCACCCTCGGGCATGGCCGCGTGCGGCGGGTAGACGAAGACCAGCTCTTCCATCCCGGCCCCGGCCCAGCGCTCGACGACCTCGTCGAAGTCGCGCGCCGAGCGCCACGGGGTTTCGTGGACGTACAGGTAACCGAGCAGGATCGAACGGCGCAGGCTGCGCGGATCGCGGCCGCGATCCGCGCAGAGGCGGTCGAGCAGGTCGTTCTGGCCCCGGGCAGCGACGGCGGCTTCGGCCGCGTCGGCGCCGTAGCCGCCGTAGCTGCACCAGCGTGAGGCGTGGGCTGCGGCCAGGCGCAGGGTCGGCTCCGCCATGCCGCCGATCGTCAGCGGCAGGCTCCGTCGCGGCACGAGCCGCTCGTCCCCGAAGCCGGCGAGGACGTCGTCGACGAACGCGCGGAAGCGACGGTCGCGCTCGGCGGCAGGCCAGCGCCTCACCCCGGCGAGTTCGTGGTCGAGCGGATGGCCGCCCGCGCCGAGACCGAGCTCTGCCCGACCGCCCGAGAGCTCGTCAAGCGTCACGGCGGCCCGGCCGACGACCGCCGGGTTGCGCAACGTCAGCGACGACACGAGCGGGCCGATCCGAGCCCGAGTCGTTTCGCGCGCCAGCGCTCCGAGTAACGTCCACGCCTCGAGCCACGGCAAGCCCTCGCGCGGCAGGAGCTGGTCCGGCACCCAGATCGTCTCGAGCCCGAGCTGATCGAGCGCGCGCCAGCGCCGGACGAGCTCCTCGGCAGGCGCCGACGGGAGCGTGCAGACGCCGAACCTCACGGCTCGAGCAAAGCCAGCCGCTCCACGAGCAGCTCGAGGAACCGCCGGGCGTCGACGTCGATGCCGACGCGCGCGTTGGCCGACCTGCCGGTCGACTGCCAGCGATCGACCACAGTTCGCCCGTCGCAATACTCGGAGCGTGTTTCGATCTCGAGGTTCGTGTGGAGCGTCGTGACGAGCGTCGGATCCGCGACGTGCGCGACGGCCATCGCGTCGTGGATCGGCGCGCCGTCGAAGCCGTAGCGGGCCGTGTGGAATTCCTGGAAGAAATCGGACAGCTCGGCGACGAAGCGACCAATCGGGCCCGTCTCCCGCAGCCGCTCGGCGTGCGCACGGGTGAAGAGCGCCCTGTGCGTCACGTCGAGGCCGATCATCGTCAGGTCGATCCCGCTCGCCAGGACGGCTGCCGCAGCCTCGGGATCGACGAAGCAGTTGAACTCGGCGGCAGGCGTGATGTTCCCCTCGCCGATCGCTCCACCCATCCAGACGATCCGCTCCAGCCGCCCGGCGACGCCCGGGTGGCGATCGAGCATCAGAGCCACGTTGGTCAGCGGCCCCAGGGGCACGAGCACGACGCCCGGCTCGATCGCCTCGGCGAGGAAGTCCGCCGCGTCCAGCTGAACAGGACGCGTCGACGGCTCGGGCAGTGACGGGCCATCGAGACCGGACTCGCCGTGGACCTGCGGCGCCGTCCGCAGCTCACGCGAGAGCGGGCGGGCGGCCCCGGCTGCGACCGGGATCTCCCGACGACCGGCCAGCTCCAGCACCTTGAGCGCATTGCTCGTTGTCTTGTCGACCGTCTGATTGCCCGCGACGGTCGAGATCCCACGCAGCTCGAGCTCCGGGCTCGCGAGCGCGAGCAGGATCGCGATCGCGTCGTCGTGGCCGGGGTCGCAGTCGATCAGGATTGGCGTGCTCAGAGCACCCAGCATCCTTCCTGATCGAACCAAACGACGTCTTCGAGTTTGACTCCGAACGTGTCCGTGCCGAGAAAGGGCTCGATTGCCCAGGCGCCCCACATCGGTCGCTCGTTGGTCGCGTCGATGAACTTCTCGTCGTACGCCGAGCCCCGCCGCAGCGAGTGGCCGATGTTCGACCAGGGGTCGAGCAGCCGGTAGCCCGCCCCCTCGATCGCCGCGAGGCAGCCGCCGAAGAGCTCGCGCGCCTGCATCCCGGGGCGGCAGCGCGCCAGTGTCTCCTGATGGACGCCGCGTAACGTCTCGAGCGCCCGCATGTACTCCGGATCCTCACCAAGGCAGACCGTGCGGGTGCAGTCCCCCCACCAACCCTCTGCCGAGACCGGGTGGAGATCGACGTGGCCGAGCGCGACGAGGCGGTTCTCGGTGGGCGGCTGGTCCGGGAAGCAGATCGTCGAGCGCGCGTCGAAGCCGACGTTCGTGATCGACCAAACCGAGGCGCAGCCGTCCTCGCGCAGCCAGAGCTCGACGAGCGCGCGGAGCTCGATCTCCGTCATCCCGCGCCGCGCGTCGCGGATGGCGCGCTCGGCAACCTCGACGGCGATCCGCTGCACCGCGACGAGCCCGTCAGGCGAGGACATGGACTCCTTCCTCGGAGATCCAGACGAGGTCCTCGATCTTCGCGCCGATGCCGTCGAGGCCGAGGTGAGGTTCGATCGCCCAGCAGCCCCACATCGGCGTCTCGTTGCGCGGGTCGATTGAGCCGGTCACGACGGCGCCGCGGCCGAGGTCGTGGCCGATGTTTCCGCACAGGTCGAGCAGCTCGTAGCCATCGGCATCGAGCAGGCCCCGCGCGACGCCGAACAGCTCGTTCGCGGGCATCCCCGGGCGGATCGCAGCCACGATCGCGCGCTCGATCCGCCGAGCGTCGGCGAGGACGCGCTCGCGCACCCCGTCCGTCCCGATGACGACGGAGCGCGTCGCGTCGCCGGGCCAGCCGCCGAAATCCGGCGTGATGTCGAACCAGACGAGATCGGGGTCGGCGACCGCACGGTCGGTCGGCGGGAACTCGGGATGGCAGACGAGCGCGCCGGCCCCGGCACCGACGGCGACCGGCGCCCAGAAACCGGTCGCGCCGCGCTGCCGGGCCAGCTCCGCGGCGCGGGCCGCGAGCTCTCGCTCGGTCAGACCGGCGTGCACCATCTGGACCAGAGCACCCGCGATCTCGAGCGCCGCCCGCTGGGCGGCGAGGAGCCGCGCTGGAGCTAGCCCGCGAGCCACCGGGCCGCCTGGTCCCAGAAGCGGGCGTAGCCGTCCCACTCGACGAAGGCCGGTGGGGCCCAATGCGGGCCGATGTCGCTTGCGTACGCGAGCGCGCGCCCGTCGCCGGGCTCACCCGCGACGACGAGTGGGTGGCCGTCGACGCGGGCGAGCACGGAGCAGCCCGACTTCGGTGCAAGCCGCTGGTAGCCGAGGATCGACGGCCATTCTCTGGGCAGCCCGGCCGTGATCGGGTGCAGGCAATCCGTCAGCCGCGGGATCGGGTCCTCGGGCGCCTCGACGCGGTCGTCGCCGGGCTCGATCTCGACCGGCAGCACCTCCGCCAGCGGCGTCCCGCGGTAGTTCGCCTTTCCCTCGATGCCCTGGAAGGAGAGGTAGCCGCCGACCATCGCGAGCCCTCCCCCGGACCGCGTCCAGTCGCGCAGCGCGGCGAGCCGGTTCGGCCTCGCCTCAAAACGCGTGAAGGTTGCCGGGGGCACGAGCAGCGTGTTCGAGCCGATGTCAGAGAGGAGGACGACGTCCCACGCCTCGAGCCCACGGCTGCTGAACGGAAAGTCGGTCGCGGCGAGGTGGTTCGGCAGGAACGTGACCTCGTGGCCTGCGACGAGGAGGACGTCGCGCAGCGGGCCCGCGCCCTCCTCGTAGGCGACGGTCGTGAACGAATCGAAGCCCTTGACGTGAATCGACGTCGTCGTCCACGACTCGCCCGCGATCAGGATCCTGGCCAACGGAATCACTGTATCGCAAATAGATGTCTTTTGTGGTAGCCTGTCTCGATGCGTCCGGCGACCGCCGCGATGGCGATGACGAAGGGCCAGCGGAAGGTGCTCGAAGCGCTCTCGCGCTCCCGGGTCGCTGCACGTCGGGACGTCCAGCGGGCGCAGGCCTTGTTGATCGCGGCGGACGGTGTCGCCAACACGAGGATCGCAGAGGCGGTCGGAGTCTCGGCGACGACCGTCGCCTCGTGGCGGCGGCGGTTTGCCAGTGAGGGATTGCGTGGCCTGGGCAGCGTCCGTCCCGGTCGGGGCCGCAAGCCGTCGATCAGTCCGGAGCAGGTGGCAGAGATCGTGCGCGCCACCCTCGAGGACGCACCACCGGGCGAGACCAGGTGGAGTTGCCGCTCGATGGCCAGGGCCCAAGGGGTCTCGTCGGCGACCGTGCAACGGGTCTGGTCGGCGTGCGGCCTGAAGCCCCACCGGGTGCAGACGTCGGAGTTCTCCGACGGCACGCGCCTCGAGCAGAAGGTCGTCGACGTCGTCGGCCTCTATCTGAACCCGCCGGAGCACGCGGTGGCCCTCTGCATGGACAGCAAGAGCCAGATCCGGGCGCGCGATCCCGGCGTGCACTCGCTGCCGATGCTGCGGGGCCGCGCCGGCACAAGGATCCCTGACCGTCCGCGCAACCGCACGACGACGCTCTTCGCCGCCCTCGACGCGCTCGGCGGCGCGGCGATCGGCCCCTGCCCGCCTCCGCACCGCCACCTTCAACTCGTGAAGTTCCTGGGCGCGGTCGACCGCGAGGTTCCCGAGGGCCTGGAAATTCACGTGATCCTCGAGACCGGCTCGACCCACGGGCACGCAGAGGTCAGAGGGTGGCTGGCGGAGCACCCCCGCATCCAGCTCCACCTCACCCCGAGGGCGACCTCATGGCTGGACCTCTTCCGACGCTGGTCCGGCCCGCTGGCAGCGACGGCGAGCCGCCGCGGCAGCTTCGGCTCGGCCCCCGACCTGATCGGCGCGATCGAGCATTACCTGCAAGCCGACGACGGGAGCCGCGGACCGTTCGTCTGGAGCGCGACCACCACATCGATTCTCTCCACGCAATCGACATCGAAAGACCGAGCCAGTGCAGCAGCATCCTCGTCGGCATGGTCTGCACGCGACGGGAGGCTCCGCTGAGCGCGCGGGTCCTCGAGTTCATGTGGGCTTCCCGCGGCGGGCAACGTAGCTCGAGGCGGGTCGTCCGATCTCTGCCAGACCCCCGATCAGCATCGCTCCAGCGGCGATCGACGACGCCGGGCTCGAAGCCACCCCGCGAGACCTCGACACGGAGGGCCGAGCTCACCGGCGGTCTTCGGCGGTCGCGAGCCAAAATCGGGCGCCGGGCCCCACGCGGAAGCAGAGGCGGTGCAGCCACCGACGGGCAGCCGGGGCCAGTCTCCGGCGGAATGAAGCCGAGCTGCAGCAGAGCCGGCCGCTGTTCGAACCGCCACGGCGACGTGCCGCCACGATGTGGTCGGCGGTCAGCCCGGGTCGAGCGCACAAGCGAATTGGACGCGGCTTTCCTCTAGCCGCCGAGATACGCATTCGTGTAGTACGCGCTCGGAGCGAGCGGCTTTCTGACCAGCTTCTCCTGCTTCAACGCGGGCAGCAGCGCCGACCACTGCTGGTTGGTCTGGTTGAAGTAACCGCCCCGGGATCTGAAGAGCGGGATCGTCGCCTTCCACTGGTCGAGGGCGTAGGCATATGACTCCGCCTTGGGGTAGGCCGTCTCGAACATCTTCACGGCGGCTTCCGGGTTGTCGATCGACCACTGCAGTGCACGCTTCGTCACCCTGAACCACGTCTTCGCGAGGGCCGGGTTCCTCTTCAGCCAGTTCGTGTTGGCTGCGATCAGCCAGATTGGCGAGTTCGGGACGCCATAGTCCTTCGCAAGCAGCATGAAGGGCTTCTGCTTGCCGACCGTCCGCACTTCGGAGGCCTCGGCATTCGTCACGCCCGTGGCGACATCGACCTTCTTCGCCAGGAGCAGCGGGACGACGTCGCTGGCGGCGGCGACCATCTTGATGTCGCCCAGGCCGAGGTTGGCCGACTTGAGCATGATGCTGAGCTGCGCCTTCGTCCACGCGTCGTTGTAGATGCCGACCGTCTTGCCCTTGATCCCCGCGACCGTGAACTTCTCACCCTGGCGGCCGATCAGCCCCCAGTTGTTCGACTGCGAGTAGGCGCCGACCGACTTGAGCGGCGCATTCTGCTCCTTCGCGAAGATCACGTCGAGGATCGTCGTGAAGCCCAGGTCGGCGCGGCCGGTGCCGAGGAACTTGACCGTGTCGGCCACCGTCGGTGGCGGGATGATCTTCAGGTCGATCCCGGCGGCGCGATACCAGCCCTTGTCGCGCGCGACGATCCAGGGGATCCAGAAGCCGTCCGCCACCGGCCACTCCTGCACCATCCGGATCACCTGTGCCTTCCCGGCCTTGGCGGCCGTGGCTGACGACGACTTCGGGGACGAGGAGCCGCCGCAGGCTGCGGCGACGAGAACGACCGCGACAGCGAGGGCCGCCGTCGCACCGAGACGAGCTGTCATGTGGTGTCTCCTTCGGAACAGGTTGCGGGGAGTCGAGCGGGTGCGCCAGGGCGTCGCGAGCTGTTCGGCGCCGGCTACGAGCAGGAAACCGACGATGCCGATCGCCGAGAGGAGCAGGATCGCAGCGAACACACCCGCCGTGTTCAGACGGGAGTTCTGTTCGAGCAGGTAGACGCCGAGCCCGCCCGTCGTCGAGGCCGTCCACTCGCCGAGGACGGCGCCCGTGACGCTGAAGGTCGCAGCGAGCTTGAGCGCAGAAAAGAGTGGCGTCAGGGTCGCCGGCAGCCGGATGTGCAGGAAGATGCGGAGGCCGTTCGCGCCCATCGCGCGGGCGAGGTTGACGGCGTCCCGGTCGACGTTCGTCAGGCCGTCGAGCACGTTGACGACGACCGGGAAGAAGACGATCAGCGCCACGATCGCGATCTTCGGCGCGAGCCCGAAGCCGAGCCAGATCACGAGTGCTGCGGCGATCGCGATGATCGGCACCGCCTGGGAGGCGATCAGCAGTGGGTAGAGGCCCCGGCGGACCACCCGTGAGTGCGCCATCACGACGGCCAGCAGGAAGCCGCACGCGGCACCGACGACAAAGCCGATCAGGAACTCCTCCACTGTCTTGAGGAGCGCGGGTTCGAGCACGTCCCAGTCCGAGCCGATCGTGGCGAAGACCGAGCGCGGCGACGGCAACACGTACGACTGGACGTGGAAGATCCTGACGACGAGATCCCAGACCACGAAAATCATGGCCGTCAGCACGACCGGGAGCAGCAGCTGCGACCAGCCCCGGTGGCGAAAGACGACTCTCACGCCGCCTCGTCCTGCTCCATCGCCCTGATCGTCTCCGAGTAGAGCAATCCGAGAATTTCGCGCTTCATCTCGGTGAACGCGTCGGAGGTCAGCAGCTCGAAGTCGCGCGGCCGCCTCAGAGCCACGTCGAAGCTGGCGCGGATGTGTCCGGGGCGCGCCGACATGACGAGGACGCGGTCGGAGAGGAAGATCGCCTCGTCGACGTCGTGGGTGATGAAGACGATCGTGCGCCCGAGGTCGCTCCAGACCTGGAGCAGCCACTGCTGCATGCGGAGACGGGTCTGCGAATCCAGCGCACCGAAGGGCTCATCGAGCAGCATGACGTCCCTGTGGAAGGCGAGCGTCCGCATCAGCGCGACGCGCTGGCGCATCCCGCCGGAGAGCGCGTGAGGGTAGTGGTCGACGAACTCGCCGAGGCCGTAGCGCTCGGCGAGCCCGACTGCCTCGTCCCGCTCGCGCCGGCCGACCCGTCCATGGAGCGAGGCGCCGAGGACGATGTTCTGCGTCACGGTCCGCCAGGGCAGCAGCAGATCCTTCTGGAGCATGTACCCGACCCGGCCGGTCCTGCCCGTGACCTCGCGCCCTTCGAGCAGCACCCGGCCCTCCGTCGGCCGGACGAGGCCGGAGACGATGTTGAAGAGCGTGCTCTTGCCGCAGCCGGAGGGGCCCACGATCGACACGAACTCTCCCTCGCGCACCTCGAGCGAGGTCGGAGCGAGCGCGGGCGTCTCCCCGAAGGCGTGGCGAACGTTCTCGACCTGGAGCTTGACCTGCTTCATGCCCTCGCGGGCAACTCTACGTCTACGCAGCGAGCGCGCGCAGATCGGTGACCGCGCGCCCGAGCAGGTTCTCGCGCAGGTCGAACAGCCCGGCCCAGAGGGAGGCCCGGCCCGGAACGGCCTCCATCCGCGCGGCGTCGGCGAGACCCTCGAGCGCGCGGATGAGCATGGCGAGCTCGAGGTATGCCTGCGCGACACGTACGGCGGAGACGCGAACGCCGGCGCGGTCGAGGACCGGCTCCCAGTCGCGCAGCTCTCCCGCGCCGGGTCCGCCGTACCAGGAGCCGCCCTCGGCCTGCTCCGGCTCGAGCTCGACCAGGTAGCGCTCGAGCGGCCCCTCGAGCCCGACGAGGGCGGTCTCGGCGCGGTCGGCGGCACGTCGCAGGGCGGCCTGCCGTCCACCGGCCGTTGCGGGCTGGGCGTCCCCGCGGGCCCAGCGCTCGAGCAGCCGGCAGAAGGCGAGTGCCGAGGCCTCGCAGGCACCGAGCTGGGAGATGAGCTTGCGCGCCGTCACGTCGACCGCAGCGTGCTCCTCGATCACGTCGGCCCAGGTCGGGACATAGCGGAGTCCTCTCATACTTCCACCAGGACGGGAAGGATCATCGGCCTGCGCCTCGTGCGGTCGTAGACGATGCCGCCGAGAGCGTCGTGCAGGTGCTCCTGGAGCAGCTTGATCTCGTCGACGTTGTCGGCGAGGAGGGCCTCGAGCACGCGCCTCGCTTCCTCGCGCAGCTCGTCGAGCAGCGGCTCCGCCTGCTCGCCGAACCCACGCGCGATCAACTCGGGCGGCGCGGTCATGCCCCCGCCGTTCGCGCTCGCAAGGGTGGCGACGATGATCAGGACGCCGTCCTCGGCGAGCCTGCGCCGATCGCGGAGTGCGACGTCGTGCACGTCGCCGACCCCAAGCCCGTCGACGAACGTCATCCCCGATTCGACCTGATCGACGATGCGAGCACCGGAGCCGTCGAGCTGGACGACGGAGCCGTTCTCAGCGATCACGATCGAGTCGGCGGGGACACCGGCCTCGCGCGCGAGTTGCGCGTGCGCCGCGAGCATGCGGAACTCGCCGTGCACCGGCATCACGTTCCGCGGCCGCACGAGCGAGAGGATCGTGCGTAGCTCCTCGGCGCGGCCGTGCCCGGAGACGTGAACCGGGGCGTTGTCCTCGTGCAGGACTTCCGCTCCGGCCTTCGCGAGCCGGTTGATCGCGTCGTGCACGCGCAGCTCGTTGCCGGGGATGGGCTTGGCGGAGATGATCACGGTGTCGCCCCGGTCGACGGAGACGCCGGGATGGTCGTTGTACGCGATGCGCGTCAACGCCGAGAGCGGCTCCCCCTGACTGCCCGTGCAGAGGATCAGCTGCTCGCCCGGCGGGCGTTCGGAGAGCTCGTTTGGCCGCATCAGCACGCCCTCGGGCACCTCGATGTAACCGAGGCTGCGGGCGATGTTGATGTTCTTCCGCATCGAGCGGCCGACCACGGCGACCTTGCGGTGTGACTGGATGGCGACGTCGATCGCCTGCTGCATCCGGTGCACGTTGGAGGCGAACGAGGAGATGAGCACGCGGCCCGTTCGCTGCGGGATGATCTGACGGAAGGCCTCGCCGACCACCCGCTCGGACTGCGTGACCCCCGGACGCTCGGCGTTCGTCGAGTCGCCGAGCAGAAGGTCGACACCACGATTGCCGATCTCGGCGAGCTTGCCCACGTCCGTCTTCATCCCGTCGACTGGCGTATGGTCGATCTTGTAGTCACCCGTGTGCAGGATCCGGCCGCCGGCCGTCTCGATCATGATCGCGACGGCATCGGGAATCGAGTGAGCCATCCGGACGAACTCGAGGCGGAACGGACCGATCTGCACCGCCGGCCCGTCGGGGTCCGCCTCTCGGAGGTCGGCGTCCCGGAGCAGGCCGTGCTCGTCGAGCTTCGACTTGACGAGGCCGAGAGTGAGCCGCGTCCCCCAGACCTGAGGAATGCGCACCTCGCGCATCAGGTACGGCAGCGAGCCAACGTGATCCTCGTGGCCGTGCGTGAGCACCACGGCGAGGATCGAGTCCTCGCGGTCGGCCAGGTACCCGAAATCGGGCAGCACGAGGTCGACGCCCAGATGCTCGTCGCGCGGAAACGCAAGGCCGGCGTCGACGACGATGATCGAGTCTTCCGACTCGATCACGGTCATGTTCTTCCCGACCTCGCCGAGACCGCCGAGGGGGATGATCCGCGTGCTGCCGTTCGCCACCCGGCCAGTCTAGGCATCGCCGGGGGGCGCTGCCTCGCAGGATGCTCCGGTCGGCTCAGGCCGCTGCCCCGGCCGCGATTCCAAGGCGCTCGAGACAGCCGTGGACGCGTGCGAGCTCCTCGTCGCTCGCTTCCACGAGCGGCAGCCGAAGCCCGCCGACCTCGTGGCCGAGCAGGTTCAGCGCGGCCTTGATCGCGATCGGGTTTGCCTGCACCTTGAGCAGCTCGTACGCGGGCGCAAGCCCCTCGTCGAGCTGGCGCGCCCTGTCGGCGTCGCCGTCGCGGAAGGCGCCGATCATCTCCTTGACCCGCGGTCCGACGACGTGCGTGTGGACGCAGATGCCGCCGGCTCCCCCCAGCTCGAGGAAGGGGTGGATCAGGTTGTCGTCGCCGGCGTAGAGATCGAGATCGGTCTCCGCGAGAATACGGCGGGCCTGATCGAGGTCGTCGTTTGCCTGTTTGACCGCCCGAACCGAGGGGATTTGGGCCAGCTCGGCGATCGTCTCGGGCTCGAGATTGATCACGACTCGGCCCGGGATGTTGTAGACGACGACCGGCCGGTCGCTGGCGGCGGCGATCGCCTTGAAGTGCTCGACGATCCCGCGGGCGGGCGGCTTGTTGTAGTAGGGCGTGACGACGAGGAATCCATCGACCCCGAGCTCGTGGGCCTGGGCGGTCAGGTGGACGGAGTGGACCGTCGAGTAGGTGCCCGTGCCGGCGATCACGGTCGCGCGCTCGCCGACGGCCTCGACGGCAGCCGCGAAGAGCATCAGCCGCTCCTCGTCGCTCAGGTTGGGGGCCTCACCCGTCGTCCCGGCAACGACGATCCCGTCCGAGCCGTGCTCGACGAGATAGCGGGCGAGCTCCTGGAACCGCTCGAGGTGCACTGCCCCGTCCGCACGAAACGGCGTCACGATCGCCGTCAGGACCTCCCCGAACACGCGACCCATCGTACTCCCTCTCCCGGCGCTCCCCTGCCTGGATGTGCCCCTGTCGCCACGACGACTGCCAGCCCGCTCGCAGCGAAACAAGGCGTGCGGGGCCGAGGACCGCCGGAGCCGGGTCGCACCGGCATGCTGCTGCCGCAGCCGGGCCGGGCGACGGCGCGGCGCATCTTCGTGCCGGAGTGCGACGACGCTAGAGGAGCGCCTCGAGTCCGACCGTGAGCCCCGCCGGCAGCTTCGGGAGCCGCTCGAGTGCCAACAGCACGCCCGGCGCGAACGCCTCCCTGGACATCGTGTCGTGCCGGATGGTCAAGAGCTGGCTCTCGGCGCCGAGCAGCACCTCCTGGTGGGCGACGAGGCCGGGCAGCCGCACGGAGTGGATCGGTGTGTCGCCCGGGAGCAGCGCGGCGGTCGCCTTCGCGGTTCCCGAGGGCGCGTCGCGCTTCGCCTCGTGATGCAGCTCGACGATCTCGACCCGCGGCAGGTAGGCGGCCGCCTCGACCGCGAAGCGCATCATCAGCACCGCGCCGATCGCGAAATTCGGGGCGTGGAAGAGCGCGACACCCCGCTCGCGCGCAAGCTCGCCGAGCGGCCCGAGGTCGAAGCCGGTCGTACCGACGATGCATGGGACGTCCTGCTCGAGCGCCGTGCGGACGTTGTGCTCGACCGCCTCTGGCGCCGTGAAGTCGATCGCTGCGTAGGCGCCGGTGAAGTCCTCCATCCCCTGGCGAAGGTCGTGGCCGATCACGCCGTAGCCCGCCTCCGGGAGCGCCCGGTGCAGCGCCCTTCCGACCTTTCCATCCAGGCCGAAGAGGACGACCGTCTTCATGCCGCAGCGAGCGCCAGAAGCGCCGGGTTCACCTGCTCCACGGCGGCGCGGAAGCGATCCTCGTCCGGCCCGACCCCCGACACTGACAGCCGCTCAGGCGTGAAGAGCACCCCGGCCAGCTCGGCGAGCGCGTCGGCCTCCACCGCGTCGATCTCGGCGATCACCCGCTCGAAACTGAGCAGCTCGGTGTCGGTGATGATCGACTTGCCGAGCCTGCTCATCCGGTTGGACGTCGACTCCATCGAGAGCATGATCCGACCCTTCAGATTCTCTTTGGAGCGTTCAAGCTCGCGCGGGCGCAGCTTCCCCGCAGCGATCTCGGCGAGCTGCTCTGCACAGATCTCGAGGCAGGTCGAGACGTTTTCCTCGCGCGTGCCGACATAGATGCCGACGAGCCCGGTGTCGGTGTACTGCGAGGAGAAGCTGTAGACCGAGTAAGCCAGGCCGCGCTTCTCGCGGATCTCCTGGAACAACCGCGAGGAGGCTGACCCTCCGACGATCCCGTCCAGTAAGGAGGCTGCGAATCTGCGCCGGTCGGAGCGTGCGATCCCGGGCGCGCCGAGGCAGACGTGGTACTGCTCCGTCTCCTTGTGGGCGAAGCGCAGCCCCGGCGGGGGCGTCTTGACGAGCGGCGAGCGCAGGCGATGCCCCTTCGCTGCGGGCCGGGCACGCCGCTCGTGCACCCGCCGGAGCAGGCGCACGAGTCGGTCGTGCTCCAAGTTACCGGCGGCGGCGATGACGACGTTGCCTCCGGCGTAGGCGGAGCGGTGGTACGCACTGAGGGCGCGCCGGCTGACGGTGGAGATCACCTCTGCGCTGCCGATCACCGGGCGGCCGAGCGGGTGGTTGCCGAAGACCGCCTCCGAGAAGAGGTCGTGGACAAGCTCCTGCGGCGTGTCCTCGTACATGGCGATCTCCTCGAGCACGACCTCCCGCTCCTGGTCCAGATCGCTGAAAGCCGGCGCGAAGACCATGTCGCTCATGACGTCGAGCGCGGTCTCGACGTGCCCGTCCGGAACGCGCGAGTAGACCACGGTGTGCTCCCGCGAGGTGGCGGCGTTGAGCTCGGCGCCCATCGAGTCGAAGGTCTCCGCGATCTCCTGTGCGTTGTACGAGCGCGAGCCCTTGAACAGCAGATGCTCGAGAAAGTGGGAGACGCCGGTCCGCTCTTCCCGCTCGTCGCGGGAGCCGGCGCCGATCCAGAAGCCGAGGGCGACGGAGCGGACGCTCGGCACGTGCTCGGAGATCACCCGTTCGCCGGACTCGAGCTCCGAGAGGACGTACTTCTGCACCGGACGATCGTAGCGGGGCCGCCGACCGGCCTCTCCCGCCGGAGGCAGGCGTCACTCGCGCAGGCGTGAGGGACGCCGCTCGCAGGACCGGCAGCCCACCGCTCGACGAGCTCCGTGGCAGAGGCGGCCGTCAGGCAGGCCTCGGCGGTGAGGGACGACGGATCCTGGCCGCGCACTGCAGCGAACAGGCCCCATCGCCTGACGCTCGCCCGCACGCGCAGCGCGGCCGAGCTGCCGCGGATGATCGGAGTCGAGGGCGAGGGCGGGTCGGGCCCGCTCTCGCCCTGCTCCGGTCTCAGCTCCGGCTACTCACCCGACCCGCTTGCACCCTCGCGGCGCGGGCCGCGGCTGCCGCCCCTTGGGCCGCCCCGACCGCCGCCCCGGCCCCGGTCGCCGTCACGGCGCGGGCGCTCCTCGCGATCCTCACGCGGAGGTGCGTCCTTCGCTCGCTCGATCAGCTCCTCGGGCTGGACGAGGTTGCCGTTCTCGTGCTTGGCGACGAGCTTGAGGCCGATCCGGCCGCGCTCCTTGTCGACTTCCTGGACCACCACGTCAACCACGTCGCCGCGCTGCATGACGTCCTCGATGTGACCGACCCGGCCCGGGCCGACGTTCGAGACGTGCAGGAGACCGTCGGTGCCCTTCTTCAACTCGACGAACGCGCCGAACTGCGTCGTCTTGACAACGCGGCCCGTATAGCTATCGCCGACCTCGGGCTCCTTCGTCAGGGCCTGGATGGCCGAGATCGCCGAGTTCGCCTTCTCGCCGGAAGTGGCGTAGATCAGGATCGTGCCGTCCTCCTCGATGTCGATCTGGACGTCGTGGTCGGACTCGAGCGCGCGGATCGTCTCGCCGCCCTTGCCGATCACCATCCCGATGAACTCCGGGTTGATCTTGACCGTCGAGATCCGCGGAGCGTTCTCGGAAAGCTCCGTGCGAGTCTCCGGAATCACCTCGAGCATCCTGTCGAGAATACGCTCGCGGGCCCGCTTCGCCTGCTCGAGCGCGTCGCTCATGATCTGCTGCGTGACCCCGGTGATCTTGATGTCCATCTGAAGGGCCGTGATGCCGGCACGGGTTCCGGCGACCTTGAAGTCCATGTCGCCGAGATGGTCCTCCGCCCCCTGGATATCCGTCAGGATCACGTAGTCGTCTCCCTCCTTGACGAGGCCCATCGCGATGCCGGAGACCGGCGCCTTGATCGGCACGCCGGCGTCCATCAGCGCGAGCGTCGACCCACAGACGGA
>JBHEMK010000093.1:0-26062 GCA_046262635.1 Gaiellaceae bacterium | reverse complement strand
GGGCCTCCGCGCCCCCGCCCGGCTCGGTGCTCATTCTCGGGGCGACCGGCGCGTTCCCGGCGGTGTTCGAGCTCAACTCGCTCGACCGGCTCTGGACCACCGGCTACGGGTGGGTCCAGCTCGTCGAGACGCCCTGCTGCTCGCGCTCACGGCCTTCGGCTGGCGCGATCGTACCCGGCTGCTCCCGGCCGGGGTGCTGGCGCGGCGTCGGCGCGTCGAGCTCCTCGTCTTCGCGGGCGTGGTGGTGGCCGTGGCGTTCCTGACCCAGCTCCTGACCGGCCTGAACCCGCCGCAGGCCCGCGCGGCCGCGCCGGCGCAGGATCAGCTGCCGCTGCCACCACCGCCGCCCGTCGGGGCGATCGTCCTGGCGCAGGAAGCCGGTCGTCGCGCCGTCGCGATCGCCGTGCGCCCCGCCGCGTATCGGCGACCGTCCTGGCGTCGAGCGGTGGCGGCGAGGACGGGCTTCACGTCTCGCTGAACGGGACTGCGGCGACGCCGTGCGGCCACGGGTGCTACGCGGCGAACGTGCCCTCGGCACGGCGCGTCCTCGTTGCGATCGACGGACGTGCGGTCGTCTTCCGGCTACCGCGCACCGCGCGGCGCGCAGACGCGCTCGTCCGGCGGGCGACGCGCGTCTTCGAGGATCTCCGCAGCGTCGTCTACCGCGAGTCGCTCGCGTCAAGCCCGACCAACCGGATCTTCACCACCTGGGAGCTCCAGGCGCCGAATCGGCTCGCCTATGCGATCAGCGACGGCGTCGGGGCGGTTGTGATCGGCGGCGTCCGCTGGGACCGGACCGGCAACGGCCCCTGGCGGAAGTCCCAGACATCGCCGCTGCAAGTGCCGCGGACGAACTGGGGCACCTACGTCCTCGACGCGCACGTGCTAGTCGAGGACGGCTCGGTCGCTCGTCTCGTGGGCGAATCCAGGCATTCCGGCCTGGTTCACCGTCCGCTTCGACCGCCGGACGCTGCGGCCGCTCGACCTGAAGATGACGGCGGCGGCCCACTTCATGCACCAGCGCTACCTGGCGTTCAACCAGTTGCCGAGGATTCGTCCGCCCCGCTAGCGTGCTCCTCCTCGAGCAGACGCCAGACGTACCAGCCGATCGCCGAGAGGAAGACCGCCGTCTGTTCGGCGTTCATCAGGATCCCGCCCAGATTCTGGTCGCGGCTCGGCGAGAGTCCCCAGAGGCGCGGCGCGTGGACGTAGAAGGAGTAGAAGGGCCGGGTCGAGAAGATCAGCGCGAGGCCGAGAAAGGCCGACGTGGCGAACGCGACGCCGAGGTATGCGAGCGCGCCGGGAATGGCGAGGCGGCCGGAGAGCAGGGGCCACCAGAAGACGAAGCCTGCGGCGACGAGGATCGCGTGCTCGAGGTTCAGGCCCCAACCGGACCTGAGCGCCCAGTCGTAGAAGCCGGCGGCATGCGTCCCGTACCAGGCGAGCAGCCAGAGCGCCAGCGCGACCTGGGGTCGGGTCAGCGCGGCGAGCGGACGACTGCCACGGTGTGCGATCACCGTGCGCATCCCCGGCGTGAGGCCAAGGAGCACGAGCGGCGGCGCGAGGTCTGCGATCAGCGCGTTCTGGGCCAGGTGAGCGAGTAGCAGGTAGTGCGCCGCGATCGTCTCGAGCGGCGAGTTGAGCGACGCGGCGACGAGCAAGAGCCCCGCGGCGACGGAGGCGATCCGCCAGCGACCGGGCCGGCTGCTGCGCGCCGCCCGTGCGTAGCCGGCGGCCGCCGCGCCTGCGAGCACGAGGAACGCGGGTTCCCACGAGAAGGAGGTCGTGCTCACGCTGGAGCCGGCTCGGGCCGCCCGGCGCGAAGCCGCGGCCGCAGCAGCACGGCCGTGAGCAGTCCGAGCGTGAGCAGCTGCTCGACCATCATCACGACGCCGGCGAGCTGCTGGTCGGTCACCGCCGAGAGGCCGTGGGCGCCGGTGTAGGCCGGGTAGAGCGGCGTGAACGAGAAGACGAGCACGTCGGTCAGGATCTGGCCGGCGGCAAACAGGCAGACGGCGAGCGCGATCCTGCTGCCGACCGTCAGCCGACGGTGGCCGGCCGGGTCGACGAGGAGCATCCAGACGAGGAGGCCGGTCGTGAACCAGCAGCCGTGCTCGAAGTCGTGCAGCAGCGAATGTCGGAGGGCCGCGTCGTAGAGACGGGGCACGTGCCAGACCGCGAGGTTCGTGGCCCAGAGGGCGAAGGCGACGCGCGGGCGCGTCAGCACCCGGAGCGCGTGCCGGACCGGCCGCGCGCGGGCGACCGGCCCGAGCAGCGGCGCCGGCAGGAGGAAGAAGAGCAGCGGGCCGCGCACTGCAGCGAGCAGCAGCGCGGGTGCGAGGTCGCCGATCAGCACGTGCTGGAACATGTGCGCCGAGAGCAGATCGGCCTCCGCCAGGTGGTCGAGCGGCGAGACGAGCGCGAGCGCGGCGGCGGCAAGGCCGGCCGCGAGCAGCGCGGCGCGGCCCCATGTCGCGCGGTCGCCGCGGCCCCGGCGGCGGAGTCGGACGAACGCCTGGGTGGAAAGCGCTGCCGCGATCCCCGCCGGCACGAGCACCGCCGGTGCGGCGTTCCAGCTTGCGGCGCCGAGGAGCGAGACCGGGCCCACGGTCGGATTGTGCCGACCGCGCGGCACGGCGGGAGGGTCGGCGCGGCGCGGCCGGAGCGGCTGCCTCTGGCTCGCGACGCGGCCAGACGGTCTGTCGCGCTCTCCTGCTTTCCGCGAGGCCCGGCCAGAGGCGCCGGCGGCGAAGTCGGCGACGCACCGGCGTGGTGCTCGTCCGCGTCCGGGCGCGCGAGAAGGCGCGGAGGCGCTCCCGGAGCTGCGCCTTCGGCTGGTCTCGCGCCGGCCGGGACTCGGCTAGAGGCCGAGGTGGCGGGCGATCACCATGCGCTGAACCTCGTTCGTGCCCTCACCGATCTCGAGGATCTTCTGGTCCCGGTAGAGGCGCGCGATCGCGGACTCCTCCATGAATCCGTAGCCGCCGTGGATCTGCAGCGCAGAGTTCGCCGCCCGGTTCGCGAGCTCGCCGGTGAAGAGCTTCGCCATCGCCGCCTCGCAGGCGTACGGACGGCGCTGGTCCTTGAGCCAGGCGGCCGCGTAGGTGAGGCCCCGGCCGGCCGCGATCTCCGTGGCCATGTCTGCAAGCGCGAACTGCACCGCCTGGAACTTCGAGATCGGCCGTCCGAATTGCTGCCGCTCGCGGGCGTGGGCGTCGGCGAGGTCGTACGCGCCCTGCGCGAGCCCGACGCCCATCGCCGCGACCGAGATGCGGCCGCCGTCGAGAATCTCCATGAACTGCCTGAAGCCGAGCCCGCGCCCGCCGAGCAGGTTGTCCTCCGGAACGGCACAGTCCTTGAACGACAGCTCCCGTGTGTCGGAGGCGCGCCAGCCGAGCTTCTTCATCGGCTTCGAGATCTCGTAGCCAGGTGTGCCGTTCGGGATGATGATGTTGGAGATTTCGTCCTCGCCGGTCCGCGCCGTGATCGTCACGCAGGCGCTGATGTCGGTGCCCGCATTGGTGATGAAGATCTTCGAGCCGTTGACGATCCACCGGCCCCCGCGCAGCTCCGCGGTCGTGCGCGTGGCGCCCGCGTCGGAGCCGGCGCCCGCCTCGGTCAGCCCGAAAGCGGCGAGCCTCTCGCCGGAGGCGAGCCGCGGCAGCCACTCCTGCTTCTGCCCCTCGGTCCCGAAGAGAAGGATCGGCATCGTCCCGAGCGAGGTGTTCGCGGCGACCGTGATCGCGACGGACGAGTCGACCCGCGTCAGTTCCTCGATCGCGATCGCGTAGGCCACGGTGTCGGCCCCCGCCCCACCGTACTCCTCCGGGATCGGAATGCCCATCAGCCCCAGCTCCCCGAGTTCCGCCACGAGCTCGTACGGGAAGCGGCCTTCCCGATCGAGCTCCTCGGCCACGGCCGCCACCCTCGACTCGGCGAACGCACGGACGGTGTCCCGCAGGAGCTGGTGCTCGACTGTGAGATCGAGGTTCAAATCACATCTGCGGCGAGCGCGGCGCGCGGCGTCGGTGCGGGTTCGATCACAGCGACGCAGCGAGCTCGGCGATCAGCCGCACGCCGTACCCCGTCCCTCCCCGCACGCGCATCGAGTCGCCGCGCGAGCGCTCGAGGAACCCTGGCCCGGACATGTCCAGGTGCGCCCACGCTCCCTCGCCTGTGAACTCGCACAGGAACGCGGCGGCGAGCGCGGGGGAGGCCTGGCCCAGGGTGGAGGCGTTCTTCAGGTCCGCGAAGTCCGAGTCGACGTAGCGCCGGTAGCGCGGATGGAGCGGGAACGGCCACGCATGGTCGCCGCTGCGCTCGGCGGCTGCGAGCACGCGCTCGCGCCACTCGTCGTCGTTCGCAAAGAGGCCGGCATACAGGTCGCCCAGGGCGGACTCCATCGCCCCGGTCAGCGTGGCGATGTCGAGCAGGTGCGTCGCGCCCTCGCGCCGGGCGTACCAGAGCGCATCGGCCAGCACGAGCCTGCCCTCTGCATCGGTGTTCGTGACCTCGATCGTCTTGCCGTTCGCGGCCGTGAGGATGTCCCCGGGCCGGTAGGCGTCACTGCCGATCACGTTCTCGCAGGCGGCGACGACGGCGAGCGCACGGACCCGGAGACCGAGCGCCGCGATCGCTCCGATCCCCTCGATTACGGCGCCGCCGCCGGCCATGTCGCCCTTCATGTCCTCCATGCTTCTGGCGGGCTTGATCGAGAGCCCGCCCGAGTCGAAGGTAATCGCCTTGCCGACCAGGCCGAGCACTGCACCGGTCGAGACCCCGGGCGGGGCGTAGCGGAGGACGATCAGGCGCGGCTCGTTCCTGCTCCCGCGCGCTACGGCCGCGAAGGCGCCCATGCCGAGCCGGTCGATCTCGGCGGGCCCGAGCGCCTCGACGCCGAGGTGCTCGTGCTCGCCCGCGAGGCTCGAGGCGTGCTCGGCGAGCCGCTCCGGCGTCAGCTCGTTCGGCGGTGCATTGGCGAGGTCGCGTGCCCGGTTCACCCGCTCCGCCAGCAGCGCGGCGCGCCCGGCCGCGGCGCGCAGCTCCTCCGACTCGGCGTGGCCGATGACGATGCGGTCGATCTCGCGCCGCCCGTTCTCCTCCGTCTTCCAGCGTCCGGGCCGGTAGGAGCCGAGGAGTGTCCCCTCGATCAGCGCGGCCGCCTGCTCGGCGAGGGAGAGCGGCAGCGAGTCGTCAAGGAGCCACATCACCGCGCCGCCGAGGTCGCCGGCCGCCGCAGCGGCCGCGGTGCGCAGGGCCTCAGCGTCGACCTCCCCGCGCGCGCCGACTCCCGCAAGGAGCAGGCGCGGCGCGGCGAGCTCACCGTCCAGGTGCAACAGCAGGCTCTCGCCGACCCCGCCGCGGAGGTCGCCCGACACGGCCAGCCGGCCGAGGCGGCCGCCGAGCTTCTCGTCGAGGATGCGGGCACCGTCGCCGGCGAGCGGCTCGACCGGATCCGCGACCGGGAGCGCGAGCACGTCCGCCTCCGCCTGGCCCGGCAGTGCGATCTGGATCGGCACACCCATCGGGCGGCGATGCTACCGACAAGGTTTCCTTCCTGCGGGCGTCGAAAGCGGCTCAACCTGACGGCGAGACGAACCGATACAGGTGGTCAGGATGACCGAGGCTCTTCGGCCCATGACGCGCTTCCGCTCCCGACACTCGGTGGAGGAGCTGTCGGTGCAGATCGACCGGTTCAACGCCGAGCGCCAGCGCATCCGCGCCGGTGAGGCGGACCCCGGGTCACTCGAACGCAACCGGCTCGAGATCGCCCGGGCGCAGTGGGAGCTCTCCTACGCCCTGATCGACCGCTTCCGCCCGTCAACCTAGCCTGGCCCGGCTAGCCTCCGGGGGTGAGGGTGCAGATCGACCGGCGGGCGATGGCGGCGCTCTCGAGCGGCCACCTGACGACCGACTTCGCGGGCGGCGCACTGCCGGCGCTCCTGCCGTTCCTCAAGGATCGCTTCGGGCTGACCTACACGCTCGTCGCCGTGCTCGTGCTCGCCTCGCAGCTCTCTTCGTCGCTGATCCAGCCGCTGTTCGGGCTCTGGTCGGACCGGCGCGGCGCGCTCTGGCTGCTTCCGACCGGCGCCGCAGTGGCGGGCCTCGGGATCGCCCTCGCCGCGGATGCTCCGAGCTACGGCCTCGTCGTCTGCTGCGTCCTGCTTTCGGGCATCGGCGTCGCCGCGTTCCATCCCGAAGGCTCGAAGTTCGCCGCCTACGCGAGCGGCCGCAGGCGGGCGAGCGGCATGTCGGTGTTCTCGGTGGGCGGCAACCTCGGCTACGCCCTCGGACCGCTCGCCACCACCGCGCTGGTCGGTGCCTTCGGGCTGCGGGGCGGCCTGTTGCTCGCCCTGCCCGGGCTCGCAGTCGCCGCCGCCCTCCTCGCCGTCCGCCGCTACCTCGCCACGTTCGCGCCAACGCGCGAGCAGCACGTCGGCCGCCCGGGCGTCGACCGGCCCCGGGCGATGGTCGTCCTTCTCTCCGTGATCGCCTTCCGCAGCGTCGCCTGGTTCGGCCTCGTCACCTTCGTGCCGCTCTGGGAGGTCTCAATCGGCCATTCGAAGTCGCACGGGGCCCGGCTGCTCGCGCTGATGCTGATCTGCGGCGGGGTCGGGACGCTGGCGCTTGGCCCGCTGGCCGACCGCCTCGGCCGAAAGGCGGTGCTGCTCGGCAGCGTGGCCGCGACCGGCCCGCTCGTCCTCGTCTACGTCCTCGTCGGCGGGATTCCCGGCGCCGTCGCGCTCGCGCTGATCGGCGCCTGCGTCGTCGGCACCTTCGGCGTCTCGATCATCATGGGCCAGGAATATCTGCCGCGGCACATCGGCCTGGCGTCGGGTCTCACGATCGGGCTCGCGCTCGGCCTCGGCGGGGTCGCGGCCGTCGCGCTCGGCGCGGTCGCGGACGCGGTCGACCTGCGAACAGCACTTCTCGTCTGCGCCGCCGCGCCGGTCGCCGCCGCCGCGATCGGTGCCTTCCTGCCGGCCACGCCGGGCGAGCGGGTTGCTCCCGAGCTTGCGACCTCCTGAGATAGTCTCGCGCGACAAACGGACAAAGGGGGCATGCGAGATGGCGGACGTGAAGGAGTTCTTCGACACGCTGGCCACGAAGGCGGACGTCTCGAAGACCGCGGGCATGACCAACTCGTACCAGTTCGACATCGAGGGCGCGGGCCAGTGGCACGTCAACGTCGACGAGGGCGCGGTCACCGTCACCGAGGGCGCCGGCGGCGACGCGGACGTGACGATCTCGGCCTCCGAGGAGACGTTCCAGAAGATCGTGGCCGGCGAGCAGAACCCGACGAGCGCCTACATGACGGGGAGGCTCAAGATCAAGGGTGACATGGGTGCGGCGATGAAGCTCCAGAAGCTCTTCTGACCGACGAAGCTGGCGGCTCGAGCACACGGGTGGACGAGCGCCCGCGGCAACCGGCCGAATCAGCTGCGCGCGACTTCCGCTGTGGCTGCTTCGGCTGCCGCGCCCGGATCGAGCCGGTGCCGCGGCTCGGCGGTGCGCGCCGCCAAGGGCAGATCGCAGCGAGCGTTCGTCCTGCCTCCCACCTTGACGACCTGCAGCCGGCGATTGCGCCGCGCCCGGCGGCCCGCGCCGGACTACCCCGGCCGGTTTTGCGGCGTGTTCCCGGCCGGCCGGCTCGCGTCGAACGCGACCTCGGCCGACTCGCAGATACGGACGTAGCCGATCCGCTCGTAGATCCGGTTCGAGATCGGATTCGCGAGGTCGGTGTAGAGGAAGCAAAATCGCCGGCCGCCCGCGAGGAGCCGCGCCGAGAGCTCGGCGACGAGCGCCGTCGCATACCCGCGTCCGCGCAGCCCGGGCGGGGTGTAGACCGGGCCGACACCGATCCCGTTCGGCGTGGGGCCGCCCCAGCCTGCGAGCGACACGACCTCCCCGCCGTCCTCCCAGAGCAGGAAACCGGCGTCCGCGGCCGCGATCCGCCGGTCGACGATCTGCACCGTCTGTTCCTCTTCCGGACGCCCGTCGTGGAGTACCTCGATTGCGAACGCGGCCAGCCAGCCGAGAAGGCCAGAGCGGTCGGCCGGCGTCGCCTCCCGGGCGCATCCGAGTGCCGGGGCCACGGGATTGACGCGCTCGAGCGACAACACGCCCTGCGAGAAGGCGCGGCGCGCTTCGATCGGGCGGCGGCGCTCCCAACGCTCGACGAAGGCGTCCACCTCCGGCACCGCCGCGACGACGCCGGGCAGATCGTCGTCGAGCGCGCCCACAAGGGCGTCGAGCGCGCGGTCGGCACGCGGCCGGGCGAGGACGAGCTTGTGCGGCGGCGTCCGCAGGGCCGCTCCGACGACCTCGCCGTCGCGGACGATCCAGAGTCGGTGTCGGGGTAGACGCCCGGATGGTCCCGGATCGTCGCGCCAGCCCCAGCAGCAGGTTGTGGCGGGCCTCGTGCTCGAGCAGGAGCGGCCCCCGAGAAAGGTGGCGGCGTCGGCCGGCCGCTCGACGTTCAACGCTCTTCCTCGAGCTCGACTAGCAGTGCCCCGCCGGCAACCCGGTCGCCCTCGGCAACGTGGATCGCGCGGACCGTGGCCTCGTACGGCGCGAGGAGCGGCGTCTCCATCTTCATCGCCTCGAGCACGAGCAGCGGCTGGCGTCGGACGACCCGCTCACCCGGCGCCGCGAGCAGGCTGGTCACCGTCCCCGGCATCGGCGCCCGCACCGAAGACGTCCCGGCCGCCACCTCCGCCTGCGTGTGTGCGGCCTCGGCGTCGGGCGGCGGCAGGGGCGGGGGCGTCGACAGGTTCAGGCGCCACCCCCCGCTCCAGGCGACGGCCGCTGCTCGCGCCGGCGGCTCGGAGAGCGGCGGATGCTCGGTCAGGAAGGCGGTCGTCGCACGGCCGGCCCGGACCTCCGGGTGCGAGACGAGCCAGCGCAAGAAGGGCAGGTTCGTCTCGATCCCGGCCACCTCGGTCTCGTCGAGCGCGCGGCGCAGGCGGTCGAGCGCCTCGGCCCGGGTCTCGCCGTGGGCGATCAGCTTGGCGAGCATCGGGTCATAGGACGTGCCGATCTCGTCGCCCTCCTCGACCCCCGAGTCGACCCGCACCCCCGCCGGCAGGCGCAACCGGTCGAGCCGGCCGGCCTGCGGCAGGAAACTCCGCGGGTCCTCGGCATAGAGCCGCACCTCGACGGCGTGGCCCCGGAGCTGCGGCCGGAGCTCCACCCGGGAGCCTCCGGCGATGCGCAGCTGCTCCTGCACGAGGTCCACGCCCGTGACGAGCTCGGTGACCGGGTGCTCGACCTGGATCCGCGCGTTCAGCTCGAGGAAGGAGAAGTCGCGGCCCTCGAGGACGAACTCGGCGGTACCGGCGCTCTCGTAGCCGATCGCCCGCGCGACCGCGACCGCGGCCTCACTCATGCGTGCGCGCAGGTCGGGGTCGAGCGCCGGAGACGGCGACTCCTCCAGCACCTTCTGGTGGCGCCGCTGGATCGAGCAGTCGCGCTCGCCGAGCGCCAGCACGGTTCCGTGCCGGTCGGCGAGGAGCTGGATCTCGACATGCCTCGGCCGCTCGAGGTAGCGCTCGCAGAAGACGGTGTCGTCGCCGAACGCAGCCTGCGCCTCCCGCCGCGCCGCCGCGAGGGCCTCCTCCAGGTCACCGGCGGCGCGGACGACGCGCATCCCGCGCCCGCCTCCGCCCGCCGCGGCCTTGACGAGCAGCGGGAAGCCAAGCTCCTCCGGCCCGCCGGCCGCCAGCACCGGCACACCGGCGGCGCGTGCGGCCTCCTTCGCTGCGAGCTTGTCGCCGCCTGCCCGGAGCGCGGCGGGAGGCGGCCCGATCCAGGTGAGTCCGGCGGCGAGCACCGCCTCGGCGAACTCGGCGCTCTCAGCGAGAAAGCCGTAGCCGGGATGGACGGCGTCCGCACCGCTCTGCTCGGCGGCCCGGACGTGCTCGGCGCCGTCGAGGTAGGAGCGGATCTCGACGGTCTCGTCGGCCGAGCGTGCGTGCAGTGAGCCCCGGTCGTCCGGCGCGACCACGGCGACCGTCCCGACCGCGAGCTCCCGGCAGGCGCGGAAGACCCGCAGTGCGATCTCGCCGCGGTTGGCTACGAGGAGCCGGCGGATCTCAGCCCCGCTTCGACGAGCGCCGTCTGCGCGAGGTCCTCGTCCTGCTCGCCGTCGAGGCCGCTGACGCCGACGCCGCCGACGCGGCGCTCTCCTGCGAAGGCCGCGACGCCGCCCCGAAAGAAGGTGAAGAGCGGATCGAAGCTCGCGAGCTCGGCCGGGTTGTCGCGGACCCTCTCGGCCAGCGCACCCGTCGTCGTCGCGTCGCTGCGCGCCGCGGTGTAGGCCTTCCGCCGGGCGTTCAGGCGCGTGTCCGGGGCGGCGCCGTCCATCGTCGCCGCAGCAACGAGCTCCCCGTGATCGTCGGCCACGTAGACGGAGACCGGCCCCGGCGCCCGGTCCAGAACGGTGCGGATGATCGCCAGTGCCTGCTCGAGCTGCATGCGGCGGTCACTGTAGCCCTGTTGTGGTTGTGCGGAAGCAGCGGTACCGTTGTTGCCCATGTCCAGACAGCAAGGGAGAAACGGATGAAGTTTCGGATCGCGGCCCTGACGGGGCTGATCGTGGCTGTGGCGGTGCTCACGGCAGTCGCCGCGGCCTCCACGTCGAGCAAAGGCTCGACGTCGGCGAATGCCGAGGTTGCGGTGCTCCTGCCCGACACCCAGTCCTCCGTGCGCTGGGAGACGGCTGACCGGCCGTTCCTCGCGGCTGCATTCAAGAAGGCCGGACTGACCTACAACATCGTCAACGCGCAGGGAAGTGCAACGACGCAGCAGACCCAGGCCGAACAGGCGATCACGAATGGCGCCAAGGTGATGCTGCTCGTCAACCTCGACTCGGGCTCCGGCGCGGCGATCGAGAAGAACGCCAAGTCCAGGGGCGTCAAGGTGATCGACTATGACCGCCTGACGTTGAAGGGCGCCGCCTCGTACTACGTGTCCTTCGACAACGTGCGGGTCGGAAAGCTGCAGGGCCAGGGTCTCGTCAAGTGCCTCAAGGCGAGCGGCCAGTACTCCAAGCATCCCCTCATCGCCGAGCTGAACGGCTCGCCGACCGACAACAACGCAACGCTCTTCAAGCAGGGCTACGACTCGATCCTGAAGCCGCTGTACAAGTCGGGCACGTTCAAGAAGGGGCCCGATCAGTCCGTCCCGAAGTGGGACAACCAGAAGGCGCTGACGATCTTCGAGCAGATGCTCCAGCAGACCGGCAGCAAGATCAACGGCGTCGACGCCGCGAATGACGGGCTCGGCAACGCGGTGGTCTCGGCGCTGAAGGCCCGGCACCTCAAGCCGATCCCGGTCACCGGGCAGGACGCCACCGCCCAGGGGATCCAGAACATCCTGGCCGGCTGGCAGTGCATGACCGTCTACAAGGCCGTCCGTGTCGAGGCCAACGCGGCCGCGAAGCTCGCAATCTCGCTGCTCAAGGGTGGTGCGGCGACCGGCATCAACGGCAAGGTCAGCGACGGAATCCGCAAAGTTCCCTCCGTGCTCGCGACTCCCGTTGCGATCACGAAGAAGAACTGGAGCTTCCCGATCAAGGACGGGTATCTCAAGCGAAGCGACGTGTGCAGCGGAACGTACGCGAAGCTCTGCAAGAAGTAGGAACCGCTCGAGGAGGGGCGTCCGCGCGGGCGCCCCTCCGCACTTTCAACCGATGAACCAGCCCACTCCCACCCTCGAGCTGCGCGGCGTCTCCAAGCACTTCGGACCAGTGCGCGCCCTCGAGGACGTCGACTTCCGCGCGTTTGCCGGCGAGGTGATGGCCCTGGTCGGCGACAACGGTGCCGGCAAGTCGACGCTGATCAAAGCGATCGCCGGCATCCATCCCGTCGACTCGGGCGAATTCTTCTTCGACGGGGATCCCGTCACGATCCACAGCCCGAAGGACTCGGCTGCGCTCGGGATCGAGGTCGTCTACCAGGATCTCGCGCTCTGCGACAACCTCGACATCGTCCAGAACATGTATCTGGGCCGCGAGCTGGTCGATCCGGCGCGGCGCCTCGACGAGGCGAAGATGGAGCGGCGGGCGGGCGAGACGCTGCGCGGCCTCTCCGTGACGACGATCCGGTCGATCCGACAGAACGTCGCATCGCTCTCCGGAGGCCAGCGGCAGTCGGTCGCCGTCGCCAAGGCCGTGATGTGGAACTCGAAGCTCGTGATGCTGGACGAGCCGACCGCCGCGCTGGGCGTAGCGCAGACTCGCCAGGTGCTCGATCTCGTCAAGCGGCTCGCCCAGCAGGGGCTCGCGGTCGTGCTGATCTCGCACAACCTGCTCGATGTCTTTCAGGTCGCCGATCGGATCACGGTGCTGCGGCTCGGCCGGGCGATCACGGAGTACCGTGCCGCCGACACGAACCAGCAGCAGGTCGTCGAGGCGATCACGGCCGGAGTCAGCGAGAAGGCATCCGCTTGAGCGGTTCCGCCTCCCAGCCGGCCGCAGGTATCGCCGAGCCGAAGGAGAGCTTCTCCGAAGCCCTGCGCGACCGCTGGAACGGGATCCGGGCCGGGGACGTCGGCAACCTGCCGATCATCCTCGCGCTCTTCGTGATCGCGATCTTCTTCCAGACCAAGAACAGCCACTTCGACGACCCGGGCAACATCGTCAACCTAGTCGTCCAGATGGCCGGGTACACGACCATCGCGATCGGGGTGGTGTTCGTGCTTCTGCTCGGCGAGATCGATCTTTCGATCGCGTTCGTCAGCGGTGTCTGCGGCGTCGTCGCGGCCAAGCTGGTGGAGCCGGCCGGCACCGCGTCGGGCTGGCCGGTGCACACGAACGGTCTCGTCGCCATCCTGGCCGCGCTCGCCACCGGCGCCGCGATCGGCCTCCTGCAGGGGACGATCATCGTCAAGATCGGCATCCCCTCGTTCGTCGTCACGCTCGCCGGCCTGCTCGCCTGGCAGGGCGTGGTCCTGATCGTGATCGGCAACGGCGGCACGATCCCGATCCAGGACAAGTACATCAACGGGATCTCGAACAGCTTCTTCTCGCACGCGACCGGCGCGATCCTCGCCGCCGCCGCCGTCGCGCTCTACGCGGCGGCGCAGGGCGCGCGCATCTACTCCCGTCGACGTGCCGGCCTCGCGACGGGGTCGCTCGTGCTCGTCGGGCTGAAGATCGCGATCCTCGCGCTGGTCGCGTGGTTCGTCGTCCACTACACCTACAAGGAACGCGGGATCCCCTATGTCGGGTTGATCATCGCGGTGCTGCTCGTGGGCTGGTCGTACATGGCGACGCGGACGCGCTTCGGCCGTCATGTCTACGCCGTCGGCGGGAACGCGGAGGCGTCGCGGCGGGCGGGTATCAGCGTCGATCGGATCCGCATCCTCGGTTTCGTCATCTGTTCGACGATGGCCGCGCTCGGCGGCGTCATCCTCGCCTCGCGCCTGCAGTCGGTCGACACCGAGGCCGGCGGCGGCACCCTGCTGATCGACTCGATCGCGGCGGCGGTGATCGGTGGCGCCAGCCTGTTCGGCGGCCGCGGCCACCCGAAGAACGCGCTCTTCGGTGCACTCGTGATCGCGAGCCTCGCCAACGGGATGGGCCTGCTCGGCTACACCGCCGGCGTGCAGGACCTCGTCACCGGCCTGATCCTGCTCGCTGCTGTCACGGTCGACGCAGTTTCGAGAAAGCGGCTGGAGGCAGCAGGCCGTTGAGCCGGACCCCGATCCGGGTCGCGATGCTCGGCTACGCCTTCATGGGCAAGGCCCACTCGCGTGCGCTCAGGGCCGTCTCCGAACTCGACCCGCCGCTGGTGCCCGAGCTCGTCTCGGTCTCGGGCCGAAACCGCGACGCCGCCGGCGCCGTCGCGGCCCGCTACGGCTGGAGCGCGGCCGTCAGCGACTGGCGGGAGCAGATCGCGGACGAGCGCGTGCAGCTCTTCGACAACTGCGGTCCCAACGCGCTGCACTCGGCGCCCACGATCGCGGCGGCGCGGGCCGGGAAGCACGTGCTCTGCGAGAAGCCGCTCGGGCGCGACGCGACCGAGTCGCACGCGATGTGGCGAGCCGCCGCAGACGCCGGGGTCGTCCACATGTGCGGCTTCAACTACCGTTTTGTCCCCGCGGTCAGGCACGCCCGCCAGATTCTCGAGGGCGGCGACCTGGGCGAGATCGTCCACTTCAGGGCCCGCTACCTCCAGTCCTGGGGCTGGCAGTCTCCCGTTGACGCCTGGCGCTTCGACCGCGCGCAGGCCGGGACGGGCGCGATCGGTGACCTCGGCGCGCACATCGTCGACCTCGCCCGCTACCTCGTTGGCGAGATCGAGTCGGCGTCCGCCGTCGTTCGCACCTACGTCGAGGATCGCGAGGTGGACGATGCCTTCGTGGCGGCGGTCGAGCTCGCGAACGGCGCGATCGGAACGCTCGAGGCGTCGCGGCTCGCGCTCGGACGCGTGAACCAGAACACGTTCGAGATCAACGGCTCTCGCGGCTCGATCGCGTTCGACCTCGAGCGCTTCGACGAGCTGCTCGTCTCGGACGGCGGCGCCTATCGCACCGAGCGAGTGACCGGCGACTGGTGGCCGCCCGGGCACGGGCTCGGCTGGGGCGATACCTTCACGCTCGAGCTGCGCCACCTGCTGCAGGCGATCGCCGGCGAGGCGAGCGTCTCGCCGCACGGGGCAACGTTCGAGGACGGCTACCGCGCCGCCGAGGTGTGCGACGCGATCCTGCGCTCGGCCGAGAGCGGGAGAAAGGAGACGATCGAGGATCTATGAAAACGAGCCTGGGAATCTGGGCGTTCGGATCGATGGTCACGCGCTTCGTTCCTGGCGGGTACAAGCCGGGCGACGCCGGCGAGACGACGGTGCAGCGCGTCCGGCGCGCCGTCGAGGGCCTCGGTGACCTGATCGACGACTACGAGTTCCACTACCCGCAGGAACTGTCCGAGCAGAACCTCGACGAGCTGCGTGAGGCGCTCGGCGGGCACGGGATCTACTGCGTCGCGACCGGTCTCCACCTCGATCCGTTGTTTGCCCGCGGCGGCCTCGTCTCTCCGGACGCGGAGGTGCGCACGGAGGCGGTGCGGCGCACGGTCGAGGCCGCCGACTTCGCAGGACGGATCGGCGCCAACTTCATCATCTGGCCCGGCGGCGAGGGCTACAACTACCCGTTCCAGACACCCTACGCGGACAGCTGGGCGTGGCTCGTCGACGGGATCGGCCAAGCGGCGTCGACGTGCCGCGACCATGGCATCCTGCTCTTGCTCGAGCACAAGAATTCCGAGCCGGCGATGAAGATCATGATGCGCAACGTCGGGATGACGCTTCACGTGATCCACAAGCTGCGGGCGCAGGGGCTCGACAACGTCAAGGTCAACATGGACTGGCAGCACCTGATCATGAACGGGGAGAACCTCGCCGAATACGCCGGCCTGCTGGCGGCCGAGGGCCTGCTGGGCCACCAGCACGCGAACTCCGGCTGGGGGACGTTCGACGACGACAACATGGTCGGCGCGACCGCCTTCATGGAGACGCTCGAGCTCGCGGTGGAGCTGCGCCGCGCCGGCTACGGCGACAATGGGGAGCGGCTCGGCTTCGACCTCTATCCGTACACGGAGGACGCGGTTGCAGCGGTTCGCCGCAGCGTCCTCCAGTGGCGCTTCATCGACGGGATCGCCGCGAAAATCGACGAGGCGGCGCTACGCGAGGCACAGTCGCACAAGGACGCAGTCGCGGCGTACGAGCTCGTGTACGGCGCGCTCGGCGGAGAATGAATGCGCTGATCTTCGACCTCGACGGCACCCTCGTCGACACGGTCTACGCGCACGTCTTCGCCTGGCAGCGCGCGCTCGCCGAGGCGGGGATGCCGATCGACGGCTGGCGGATCCACCGGCGGATCGGGATGAGCGGCGGGCTCTTCGCGCGTGCGGTCGCACGCGAGGTCGGCCGCCCGCTCTCCGAGGTGGAGGCCGAGGAGATCCAGCACCGACACGGGGAGGTCTTCCGCGAGCTACTGCCGGAGCGGCGGCCGCTGCCGGGCGCCGCCGAGCTCTTGGCCAGCCTGCGGGAGCAGGGCGTCGTCCACGGGATCGCCACCTCGGGGCGACGGCCGGAGATCGAGGCGTCGCTCGACGCGCTCGGCGTCGGGCCGGAGACCGTCGTCGTCGAGCGCGGCGACGTCCTGCGCGCCAAACCGGAGCCGGACCTCTTCCTCGCCTGCGCCGATCGGCTCAAGGCCGCTGCTGCAGACGTCTACGTCGTCGGCGACGCCGTGTGGGACCTGCTCGCCGCCCGGCGCGCTGCCATGCTCAGCGTTGGTTTGATGAGCGGCGGCTACGGCGAGGACGAGCTGACGCGCGCCGGGGCGTTCCGCGTCTATCGCGATGCGGCCGAGCTGCACGAGTCACTCGACGAGCTGGGCGTGCTTTGGTGAGCGAAGCGGCCGAGCTGCTCGCACGGCTCGTCGCGATCGAGTCGGTCAATCCTGAGCTCGTCCCGGGCGGGGCGGGGGAGGCGGAGCTCGCGGGCTTCATCGCTGCGTGGTGCCGCGCAGCCGGCCTGGAGGTCGCGGTCACGGAGGCCGCGCCGGGCCGTCCCAACGTCGTCGCGAAGGCCCGCGGCAGCGGCGGCGGGCGCACGCTGCTCCTGAACGGGCACACGGATACCGTCGGCCTCGGCGGACCGCGCGCCGCGCTCGACCCGCTGCTCGAGGCAGGCCGGCTCTACGGCCGCAGCAGCTACGACATGAAGGGCGGGCTGGCTGCGGCGATGCTCGCCCCGAGCCGGGCGCGCGGCCTCCGCGGCGACGTCGTCGTCACGGCCGTCGCCGACGAGGAGGCCGCGTCGGTCGGCACGGAGGCGGTCGCCCTCCGCGCGGACGCAGCGATCGTCTGCGAACCGACCGAGGAGCGGGTCGGGGTCGCCCACAAGAGCCTCGTCGCCTTCGAGATCGAGACCCGAGGCGTCGCGGCCCACGGCTCGCGGGCCGACCTCGGCGTCGATGCGATCGCGTGCATGGGCCATGTGCTCGTCGGCATCGAGTCGCTCGATGCGCGCTTGCGCGCTGCGCCCACGGATCCCCTCCTGGGCAGCGGCTCGCTGCACGGCGTCACTGATCGAGGGCGCCCATCCGGCCCGCTGCATCGTCCGCGGCGAGCGGCGGACGATCCCCGGCGAGACTGCCGAGCAGGTGGAGCGGGAGCTGCAGGGCCTGCTCGGGGAGCTCGACGGTGCGCGCATCAGTTTCTCGCGCGAGGCCTTCCGGATCGCGGAGGACGCGCCGCTCGTGGAGCTCCTGCGGCGACACGGGGGATCGCGGCTGGAGGTGTTCTTCGGCTGGGCCGACTTCCGCGCTCCTCGCCGCCGCCGGCATCCCGACCGTGCTCTTCGGCCCGTGCGGCGAGGGAGCGCACGCCGACGAGGAATGGGTCGAGCTTGCAAGCGTCGAGCGCTGCGCAGAGGTCTACCTCGCGGTGGCCGAGGAGCTGTGCGCCTGACGTTCAGGCTCGGCGGCGCGCTCGAGATCGGCCGGCTCGGGTTCGGCGCGATGCATGTCGGGGACACGCCGTCCTCCGGCGCGCGGCTCGAGCTCGGAGTCGGCTTGATCGACAGGGCCGACGTCTACGGGACGGAGACGAGCGAGCTGCTGATCGCTGAGGCGCTCCATCCGTATCCCGCCGGGCTCGTGATCGCGACGAAAGGCGGGCTGAACCGGCTCCGCGACCGTCTCCGCGACGGCCGGCCGGAGTACCTCCGCAGCGCCCGCGAGCCGAGCCTCCGCCGGTTGCGGCTCGTGCGGATCGACCTCGACTCGCTCCACCGGCACGACCCGGAGGTGCCGATCGAGGAATCGGTCGGCGCGCTCGAGGAGCTGCGGCAGGAGGGGAAGACCCTGCTGATCGGCCTCTCCAGCCTCGCTCGAGCAGCTGCTACGCAGACGTTCGGTCGTCCGGGTCGCGGCGGTGCAGAACGAGAACAACGGCGGCTTCCTCGTCTCCAGGGATGTGCTGCGGGCGTGCGAGGAGGGCGGGATCGCCTTCATGCCCTGGGGCCGCTCGGAGAGGGACTGGGCGGGCCGGCCCTCGAGCTGGCCTCGTTACTCGAGCGCTCGCCCGTGATCGTCCCTATCTCCGGCACGCCGTCCGTGGCTCAGCTCGAGGAGAACATGAGCGCGCTCTCGAGCGCGGCCCTGCCGCCGGCGACCACCGGCTCGCCATGAGACACGAGCACGAGCTCGGCGGGGTCGAGCACCCGCAGCTCCTCTCGGAGTCTGTCGTGCGTGAGCCCGGTGTCGAGGTAGCCGAGCCAGGCCGGCGGGCAGACGCGGATCCGTCCGCTCTCCGAGCCGATGAGGCGGTCGCCGGGAACGAGCGCGCGATGCTCGGGGATCCAGACGATCGTCTCGCCGGCGCCCGGGATCTCGAGGAGCTCGACTTTGACCGGCTCGGCCGCCCGGTAACGGGCGCGAACCTCGGCCCGGCTGCGCCGGTGCCAGTGCACGGTCGTGACGACGGCGACGGGCCGGCCCGCGAGGAGCTCGTCCAGCTGCTCCCACGCCGTGACGAGCGGATCGATCAGCACGACCGTTTCACCGGCCTCGTAGAGGACGCTGCCGACGCGTTGCGGCCAGTCGGCGGGGCCGTCGGGCTCCGCGTCGGGCTCCCAGTCGGGGTGAGGCGTGATCCAGCGGTGGAGACCCGGGCGGAGCTCGTCTATGGCTGAGCCGATTCTCGTCGGTCTCGACGTCGGCACGTCGGGGGTGAAGGCGCTGGCCGTCACGCGGGGTGGCGAGGTGGTCGCCCGCGCCGAGCGCGGCTACGGGCTCTCGACGCCGCAGCCGGGCTGGGCGGAGCAGGATCCCGAGGACTGGTGGCGCGCCTCCAGGGCCGCGCTTGGCGACCTCGGCGTAGAGTTCGCCGGGATCGGGTTCTCGGGGCAGATGCACGGGCTCGTCGTGCTGGACGAAAGCGAGGCCGTGCTGCGGCCGGCGATCCTCTGGAACGACCAGCGCACCGCGGCCGAATGCGCCGAGATCGAGGAGCGGGTCGGCCTCGAGCGGCTGCTCGAGCTGACCGGAAACCGGGCGCTGACCGGCTTCACCGCGCCCAAGCTCCTCTGGCTGCGCGCGCACCAGCCCGACGTCTACGCGGAGATCCGCCAGATCCTGCTCCCGAAGGACTACGTGCGCCTGCGGCTGACCGGCAAGCGCGCGATCGACGTCGCCGACGCCTCCGGCACTCTCCTCTTCGACGTCGCGAACCGGCGCTGGAGCGAGGAGGTCTGCGCCGCGCTCGCGATTCCGACGGAGTGGCTGCCCGACGTGCACGAGTGCACGAGCATCGGCGGGGCAGGCGACCAGGCGGCCGGTGCGCTCGGGGTCGGCATCGACAGGCCCGGGCCGCTCTCGGTCGTGCTCGGCACCTCCGGCGTCGTGTTCGGGGTGCTGCCGGAGTACAAGGTCGACCCCCGGCTGCACGTCTTCTGCCACGCCGTCCCCGGCGCCTGGCACGCGATGGGCGTAATGCTCTCCGCTGCCGGCTCACTGCGCTGGCTGCGCGACGCGGTCACGGGCGAGAGCTACGACGAGCTCGTGCGCGAGGCGGGCGAGTGGCCGCCGGGCACGGAAGGTCTGCTCTTCCAGCCCTACCTCGCCGGGGAGCGGACCCCGCACGCCGACCCGGCGGCGCGCGCCGCCTTCGTCGGCCTCTCGCTGCGCCACGACCGCGGTGCGCTCGTGCGTGCGCTCCTGGAGGGCGTCGCCTACGGGCTGCGCGACTCGCTCGAGCTCCTCCGCGACCTCGGCGTCCCGGCCGAGGTCGGACGCGTCTCCGGTGGCGGCGCGCGCAGCGCGCTCTGGCTGAAGATCGCCGCGTCGGTGCTCGGGCTGCCCCTGGAGCGGACCGCTGCCGAGGAGGGGGCCGCCTACGGCGCGGCGCTGCTCGGCGGTGTCGAGGCGGGCGTCTTCGCCGACGCGCACGAGGCCGTCGAAACGTGCGTCCGCGTCCGCGACCGGATCGAGCCCGACTCGGCGTGGGGCACCGCGTACGAGGACGGCTACGCTCGCTTCCGGGAGCTCTACCCCGCCCTGCGACCGCTGGAGGATGGACGATGAGGCTCGGCGTCATTTCGACCGCGCGGATCAACCGCGCCGTCATTCCGGCCGCGAAGGAGTCGCCCAAGGTCGACCTTACCGCGGTCGCGAGCCGCTCGCGGGAGACCGCCCGCGCCTACGCGCAGGAGTGGGGCATCCCGACCGCGCACGGCTCCTACGAGGCGCTGCTCGAGGATCCGGCGGTCGAAGCCGTCTACATCTCGCTGCCGAACTCGCTGCATGTCGAGTGGTCGGTTCGCGCGCTCGAGGCGGGCAAGCACGTCCTCTGCGAGAAGCCGCTCGACCGTCGGGCCGCCGAGGTCGAGCGGGCCTTCGACGCGGCCGAGCGGGCCGGGCGGATTCTGCTGGAGGGGTTCATGTACCGCCATCATCCGCAGACGAAGCGGCTCAGCGAGCTCGTTGCCGGCGGAAGGATCGGCGAGCTGCGGCTCGTCCGCTCGTCGTTCAGCTTCCCGCTCGACGACCTCGAGAACGCCCGTTTGCGGCCGGAGCTCGACGGCGGGTCGCTGATGGACGTCGGCTGCTACTGCATCAGCGGCTCGCGGCTGCTCGCCGGGGAGCCGGAGGTCGCGCTCGGACGGCAGGTCCTCGGCCGAAGCGGCGTCGACGTGCGCTTCGCCGGGACGCTCGTCTTTCCGGGCGAGGTCGTCGCGCAGTTCGACTGCGGCTTCGACCTCGCCGACCGCAGCGAGCTCGAGGCGATCGGCTCCGACGGGGTCCTCCGTGCGCCGAGCCCCTGGCTGATCCGGGAATCCCTGCTCGAGCTTCGCCGCGGCGACGCGCTTGAGCGGATCGAGGTCAGCGACGCGGACCACTACCGGCTCGAGCTCGAGAACCTGAGCGACGCGATCCGCGGCGAGGCTGAGCCGCTGCTCGGGCGGGCCGACGCGCTCGGCCAGGCGAGGACGATCGAGGCGCTGTACCGCTCCGCGGAGGGTGGTGGAGGGCCGGTCGCGATCAGGCCGTAGCGGCGCTACCCTGGGGCGCTCCGTGCGGCGCTTCGAGGCAACGATCCTCGTCTGCGCCGCCGCGGCACTCGCCGCGGCGGCGTGCGCCTCAGCGTCCTCCGTCTTTGTCCTCGAGGGCCGCGGCTGGGGCCACGGGGTCGGGATGAGCCAGTGGGGGGCGTACGGCTATGCACGCCACGGCTGGCCGTACCCGCGCATCCTGGCGCACTACTACCGGGGGACGCGGCTCGCGGCCGCGGCGCCCGAGCGTGTGCGCGTGCTGCTCGCTCGCGGGCGTTCGCAGCTCGACGTCGGCTGCGCCGGCCCGATCCACGTCGCCGACGCGAGCGGGCGCGGTTACCGGCTTCCGCGCGGCACCTACCGACTGGGTCGCCGGCTGTGGCTGCCGGCCGGGCGACGGAGAGGCCGGGCGGTGAAGCGCCCCCTGCGGCCGCCGCTCGTCTTCGACTGCCCCTCGGCTCCGCTCTCGCTGGGCGGCGCCGACTACCGCGGCCGCATCGTCGTCCGCCGCACCGGGCGTCGGCTCGCCGCGGTCAACTCTGTCTCGCTCGAGAACTACCTCCGGGGCGTGGTCGGCGGCGAAATGCCGTCGCACTGGAGCATCGCCGCGCTCGAGGCGCAGGCGGTCGCGGCTCGTTCCTATGCTCTGGCGACGCTCAAGCCCCGGCGGGCGTTCGACCTCTTCGCCGATGCGCGCAGCCAGGTCTACGGCGGGCGCGCATACGAGTCGCCGCGGGTCGACCGCGCGGTCGCGCGCACCGCGGGGCGCATCCTGACCTGGCAGGGCCACCCGGCGGCGACGTTCTTCTTCTCCACTTCCGGTGGCCGCACCGCCTCGATCCACGACGTCTGGCCGCGGGCGCAGGACCTCCCGTACCTGCGCTCGGTCGCCGACCCGTACGACGGCGTCTCGCCCCACCACCGCTGGGGGCCCGTCGCTGTCACGCCCGCGGAGCTCGCCGCGCGCCTGCACGCCCCCGCGCTGCGGCGCGCCGACTCGCTCCGCGTCGTGCGGAGTCGATCCGGGCGCGCCGCCGTGCTCGAGCTTGCCGGCCGGCGGATCGGCGCGGATCAGTTCCGGAGGGCCGCCGGACTTCAGTCGACCTGGTTCGACGTCGGCACGCTGACACTGCACGCCCGGCGCGTCGTGCTTCGCGGCAGGGCCGACGACCTTGGCCGCGCCGAGCTCCAGGCGCGGACCGAGGCCGGTCGCTGGCACCGGATCCGCTCCGTCGGGCCCGGGAGCTTCGAGGTGCGGGTCAGGCCGGGGACCTACCGGCTCGCCTCGTTCGGGATCGCCGTGTCGCCGGTCCGGGTGGACGCGGGCGCCGAGTCGTCTCGCCGCTCCGCTACCTCAAGGTAGCCGGGCCGCCCGGCTCTGCTCGGCCGGGAGGCCGATCTCCGGCGCCGCCCGACGCCGCGCCGGAGGCCAGTCGCCTCGTCGGAGCGCGTGCAGCGCCAGGAGGCCGGGTACCCGCGGAGCACCCCCCGGCGGGCCGTTCAAGGGGCCGGGGCCTCCCTCCAGCCCGCGGCACGCTTGTCCAGGAAGGCCAGGAGCCCCTCCTGGCCCTCGTCGCTCGTTCGCCGCTCGGCGATCCAGCGCGCGGTCTCGGGTCCCTCCGGCCGCTCGGTCACGAGCCGCTTTGCCCAGCGCGCCGCCTTCGGCCCGGCCGAGCGCAGTTCCTCCAGCACCCGCTCGACTGCACCGTCGAGATCTGCCGCCAGCTCGTGGACGAGCCCGATCCGCAGCGCGGTCTGCGCGTCGAAGTGCTCGCCGGTGACGAAGTAGCGGCGCGCCGCGCCGGGGCCGATCTTCGCCAGCGCGAAGGGGGAGATGACGGCCGGAATGAGCCCGAGCTTCACCTCCGAGAAGCCGAAGACCGCGGTCGGGTCGGCCAGCGCGATGTCGGCGCAGGCGACGAGACCGCAGCCGCCCCCGAGCGCGTGACCCTGCACCCGGACGACGACGGGGGCAGGGCAGCGGTCGATCGCCTCGAGCATGTGCCTGAGCGCGTTCGCGTCGGCGAGGTTCTGCTCGTAGGAGAGCTCGACCGAGGAGCGCATCCAGTCGACGTCCGCGCCGGCGGAGAAGCTCGTGCCCTCGCCGGCGAGGAGAACCGCTCGCGCACGGCCGGGATCGACGAACGCCTGCGCGAGCTCCTCGACCAGCCCGGCGTCGAACGCGTTGCGCCGGTCGGGGCGCGCCAGGGTGACCCTGAGGATCGGCCCGTCTCGCTCAACCCGGAGTGCGCCCACGGGGCGGCAGCATAGAGTTGTCCGATGCTCCGAGGCGCCCTGGCAGCCGCCGTCACGCCGCTTCACGCGGGAGGCGCCGCCCTGGACGAGGAGGCTTTCACGCCGTATGTCGACTTCCTCGCGGCCGGCGGAGTCGACGGCATGCTCGTCTTCGGCACGACCGGCGAGGGAATCCTCCTCCACCGAGACGAGCGTCGCCGGGCGGCCGAGCTCTTCGTCGCGGCGGCGGCGGGCCGCCTGCAGGTCGCCGTGCACGCCGGCGCCCAGTCGACCGCCGACACGGTCGCGCTCGCGGCGCACGCGGCGGAGCTCGGAGCAGACGCCGTTGCGGTGATCGCGCCCCCGTACTTCCCGCTCGACGACGCCGCCCTGCTCGGGCACCTCGCCGCGGCGGCCGGCGCCTGCAATCCAATCCCCTTCTACGTCTACGAATTCGAGCGGGCGAGCGGGTATCCGGTCCCCCCGGCCGTGCTGCGCGAGCTGCGCCGGCGTGCGCCGAACCTCGCCGGGATGAAGGTCTCCGACACGCCGTACGAGCGCTTCGAGCCGTATCTCAGTGAGTGCCTCGACGTCTTCGTCGGCCCCGAGGCCTTCATCGGCCGCGGGATCGAGAACGGCGCCGTCGGAGCGGTCTCCGCGCTCGGAAGCGCGTTTCCCGAACACGTTGCGGCGGCGGTCCGCGACCGCAGCGACCGGCTCGGTGACCTGCGCGCGGTCGTGGAGCGCTTCCCGCGGCACGCGGCGCTGAAGCGGGTGATCGCGCGCCGCGGCGTCCGGCTGGCCGAGGACGTCCGCGCCCCCCTGCGGGGTCTCACCGATCGAGAGCGGCGCGCGCTCGACGAGGCGGTCGAGCCCTGGCTCGGATAGTCGTTGCCGGCGCCGGGGTCGTGGGCGCCTCGATCGCCTACCACCTCGCCGAGCTCGGGGCCGAGGACGTCGTCCTCGCCGACCGTGAGCACGTTGGCGCGCGGGCGACCTCGAGGGGGATGGGCGGCGTGCGGCAGCAGTTCTCGACCGAGGCGGAGGTGCGGCTTGCGCAGGCGAGCATCGACTTCTTCACGTCGCTCGGGCCGGAGTGCTTCCTGCAGGTCGGCTACCTGTTCCTGGCCGCGACCGAGGCCGGGCTGGCCGAGCTCGAGGAACGGCGAACACTCCAGGTCGGGCTCGGCGTGCCGGTCGAGCGAGTCGATCCCTCCTTCCTGCTGCGGGGACTGCGCACCGACGACCTGGCCGGCGCCGTCTTCTGCGCCACCGACGGAGTCGGCAGCCCGCCGGCGGTCACCGCCGAGCTCGTGCGCCGGGCGGTCGCCCTCGGCGTCGAGGTGCGCGAGCGAACGGCCGCCGAGTCGATCGGCCACGACCTCCTCGTGATCGCCTGCGGCGCCGCCTCGGCGGAGCTCGGGGACCGGCTGGGAATCCGGCTGCCCGTGCGGCCGCTCTGCCGGCAGCTGCTCGAGACGGCGCCGCTCGAGCTGCCGGGCAGTCTGCCGATGACGATCGAGGCCGAGACGGGCTTCCATTTCCGCCGTCGCGGCGACCGGCTGATTCTCGCGATGGCCGACCCCGAGCCGCGCTGGACGGACGAGGAGCGCGTCGACGAGAGCGTGATCCCGGACCGCCTCGGCCGGCTCGCGCACCGCTACCCCGCCGCGGCCGGTGCGCGGATCGAGCGCTCGTGGGCCGGCCTGTACGACATGACGCCCGACGCCCACCCGATCCTCGGCCGCGTCGCCGACGGCATCTACGCGGCGTGCGGCTTCTCCGGCCACGGGTTCATGACCTCGCCTGCCGTCGGCAGGGCGCTCGCGCAGGAGATCCTGCTAGGAGGAGCGGAGCTCGACCTGGCGCCCTACCGGCTGGAGCGGTTCGCGGACGGGGCGATCTTCCCGGAGCGGCTGATCCTGTAGCAGGGAGCGGAGCAGCAGGACAGCGAGCGCCGCAGCGAGCACGTCGCGCGCGAGCACGAGCGACGACTCGAACGGCTTGAACCCGAGCGCGTATTGCCAGTAGCGCTTCGGGAACCAGATCTGGGTCAGTACGAGCGCCGAGGCGAGCAGCGCCGCGGCGCGTGCGCCGACCCGGCCGCCGACGAGCGGGACGAGGGGGATGAGCCAGATCAGGAACTGCGGCGAGAAGACCTTGCCGAAGGCGACGAACGCCCCGACCGCCGCCGCCGCGGCCGTGACGAGCCGCTCGGGCCTCGCGGGTCCGCGTGCGAAGGCAGCCCAAACGGATCCGAGCAGTGCCAGCTGCAGTCCGGTCGAGACGCCGCCGACCCACGCCGCTGCGGTGCCCTCGAGGTTCTGCGAGCCGTGGTCGCTGTGCGGGTGCAGGGCGAAGCCGCTGATGTGATGGGCGGCAACGAGCAGCGCGGCGCCCAGGCTCTCGACCTGCAGCGGCCGCCCGAGCTGGGTGCCGAAGCTGTGCTCCAGGCCGCCGGGGGAGACGACCGCGAAGGGGAGGAAGATGGCGGCGAGGACGACGGCGAGCAGGCCGAGCCAGGCGGCCGCGGCACGGCCTCCGCGCCGCCGCCAGATCCACGCGAGGCCGAGGGGGACGAGCACGACCGGATAGAGCTTCGCCGCCACCGCGGCACCGAGCACGACCGCGCCGAGCCGGTCGCGCCCGGAGAGCAGGGCCGCCAGCGCCCCGACCGTCAGTGCAGCCGGCCAGAGGTCGAACCGCGAGAGGACGATCGAGCCGAGCAGGAGGGGCGAGACGGCGACGAGCGCGAGCGCCGACGCCGC
>JBHEMK010000092.1:0-4032 GCA_046262635.1 Gaiellaceae bacterium | reverse complement strand
AGTCGACGCCGGAGGCGCGCAGGACCGGGCCGGACTGGCCGAGCGCGATCGCGTCCTCGGCCGAGAGCAGTCCGATCCCGCGTGTTCGCTCGAGCCAGATCTGGTTGTGCGAGAGCAGGGACTCGTAGTCGTCGATCGCCTTAGGCATCCACTCGACGAACGAGCGGCACTCCGGGTAGAAGCCCGGCGGGATGTCCTCGGCGAGCCCGCCCGCCTGGAAGTAGCGCGAGTGCATGCGGGCCCCGGTGACGAGTTCGTACAAGTCGAGGATCATGTCCCGCTCGCGGAAGCAGTACCAGAACATCGAGATCGCCCCGAGCTCGAGTGCGGCGGTTCCGAGCCAGACGAGGTGCGAGTGGATCCGGTTCAGCTCGCAGAGCAGCGTCCGCATCCAGGTCGCCTTCTCGGGCACCTCGAGCTGGAGCAGCTTCTCGATCGCGAGCACGAAGACGAGCTCGTTGTACTGGAACGAGAGGTAATCGATCCGCGGCGGATATGTGATCGCCTTCCACCACGTCTTCGCCTCCATGTTCTTCTCGAAGCCCGTGTGGAGGTAACCGACCACCGCCGCGAGCCCGACGACCTGCTCGCCGTCGAGGTCGACGATCAGCCGGAGCACCCCGTGCGTGGAAGGGTGGTTCGGGCCGAAGTTGATCCTCATCACGTCGTCGGTCTCCCGCAGGTGCGGCGGGATGTCGAGGATCGTCGGCACCCGTTCCGGGATGCGCGTGCCTTCGTAGATCGGCGGCGCCACGATCGGCCACGCGCCGACGCGGCGCTCGGGTGCGATCGCCACTATTCCGCCTCCGAGAAACGGACCGGCTCGCCGCCGAGCGGATAGTCCTTGCGGAGAGGGTGGCCCTCCCAGTCGTCCTCCATCAGAATCCGGGTCAGGTTCGGGTGGCCCTCGAACCGGATCCCGAACATGTCCCACGCCTCCCGCTCGTGCCAGTCCGAGGTCGGCCAGACCGGCACGACGCTCGGGACGGGCTCACCGTCGTCGATCCAGACCTGGAGCCGCACGCGCGGGGAGCCCTCGCGCAGCGCGAGCAGGTGGTAGCTGACCGAGAACCGCTTCGGCTTCAGCGCCGGCAGCGACTGCAGGCCCTGTGTCATCGGCATGTTCAGATCGCGCCCCGAGGCCGTTCCGATGTAGCCGGCGACACCCTTCCCGCCCCAGCCGAGGTAGTCGGTCGGCGAGAGGTCGGAGAGGAAGTTGAAGCCGAGCTCGTCGCGCAGGTACGTCGCAGCCTCGACGAGCCGCGCGGTTTCGACGACCACGGTCGTCTCGCCGTGCGCCTCGGCGGTGTCGGTGTGGCCGGGGACGTCCTCCCAGCTCACGTGGCGACCGCCCGGCGCTCGTAGGCCGGGGGCACCCCGGCCTGCACGGCCTCGTGCAGCCGGACGATCCCCTCCATCAACGCCTCCGGCCTGGGCGGGCAGAAGGGGACGTAGATGTCGACGGCAACGATCTTGTCCACGCCCTGGAGCACGGTGTAGTTGTTGAACATTCCGCCGGAGCTCGCGCACGCGCCCATGGCGATCACCCATTTCGGCTCGAGCATCTGGTCGTAGATCTGCCGCAGTGGCGCCGCCATCTTGTGCGCAACGCGCCCCGAGACGATCAGGAGGTCGGCCTGACGCGGCGACGACCGGAACGCCTCCATGCCGAAGCGCGCGATGTCGTAGCGTGAGGAGACGATCGACATCATCTCGATCGCGCAGCAGGAGAGGCCGAAGGTATCAGGCCACATCGACTTCGTCTGCGCCCAGCGCACCGCCTTGCCGAGCGTCGTGATCCCGAGGTACTGCTCGAGCTCGTCGGCGCCGAGCTCCTCCTCGAACTTGCTCGGTCCCTTCGTCGGCCAGAGCAGCCGCTCCGACTGGAGCCCGTAGTCCCGCAGGCGCTTGGCCATCAGCTCACCACTCCAGGGCGCCCTTGCGCCAGATGTAGACGTATGCGACGACGAGGATCAGCACGAAGAACGCGAACTCGGAGAAGCCGAACCAGCCGAGGCGATGGAGGATGACCGCGAGCGGGTAGAGGAACACGATCTCGATGTCGAAGACGATGAACAGCATCGCGGTGAGGTAGAAGCTGACCGTGAAGCGCTGCTGCCTCATCGCGCCCGTCGAGACGCCCGACTCGAACGGCAGCCCGCGCACGCGGGTCCGCCGGGCCGGCCGCTGCGCGAAGACGAACGACGCGCCGATCATCGTCCCGGGGATGGCGAGAGCCATGACGGCGTAGATCAGGAACGGCAGCCAGTCACGCAGCATCGGCGCTTGCTCCCTTCCCCCGAGCGACGGACGAACAGCTCACCTGGGCGCGGACGTTATCAAGCAGGAACACGCTGCACGAACGGAAGCAGAAAGCCAGGAACCGTGAAGCAAGAGCCTGTTACAAACCCGCTGGGATCGATCAGGCTGGCGGAGTGGAACGACCCTGCTACGATGCGAGCCATGGAGATCCAGGAACGCACCGACAGTCTCGTCTCGCTGACCCCTGCTGCGGCGGAGAAGATCAGGCAGCTCATCGAGACCGAGAGCGATGTCAGCGTCCTGCGCGTCGCGATCGAGGGCGGCGGCTGTTCCGGCTTCCAGTACGGCCTCGGGTTCGACCGCGGCGCCCAGGAGGGCGACCACGAGTACGAGTCCGAGGGCGTCCGCGTCGTGATCGATCCCTTCAGCGCGCCGTACCTCAAGGGCGCTCATGTCGACTACCTGGAGACGATCCAGGAGTCCGGCTTCAAGATCGAGAATCCGAACGCGGTCTCCTCGTGCGGCTGCGGACACTCGTTCCAGGTGGCCGAGGGCGAGGCGCCCGAAGACACGGTCGGTAGCTGCGGCTCCGGCTGCAGCCACTGACGCAGATCTCGACGCTTCCCCTCTGAGGCGCGCGCCGGGGGCACGCGCCTCGCTTGGGGCCGACCCTGCGTCAGTCGCCGCCGAGGCGAATCTCACACCCGAACCCTGGCCGACTCCGACTCGGCGTCTGCCGGGTCTACGCGCACGTCTGCCGGGGCTCACCGTCGCGATTAGCATCCAGGCCGTGAGCGCGAACGGCTCGCGGCCGCTCCGGGTCGCAATCATCGGATCCGGACCTGCTGGCTTCTACGCGGCAGGGCAGCTCCTGGCTGCAGAGGAGCCAGCCGAGGTCGACATGATCGAGCGACTGCCGACGCCGTGGGGCCTCGTCCGGCTCGGAGTCGCGCCCGACCACCCGAAGATCAAGTCCGTATCACGCGCGTTCGAGCGGATCGCCGAGCGGCCGGGCTTCAGGTTCCTCGGCAACGTCGAGGTCGGCCGCGACCTGCACCACTCCGACCTCGTCCGCCTCTACGACGCCGTCATCTATGCCGTCGGCGCCCAGGCCGACCGGCGGCTCGGGATTCCGGGTGAGGACCTGCCGGGTTCCTGCGCGGCCACGGAGCTCGTCGCCTGGTACAACGGCCATCCGGACTTCCAGGAGCTCGAGGTCGACCTCTCGGTCGAGCGGGCCGTCGTGATCGGAAACGGGAACGTCGCCGTGGACGTTGCGCGCATGCTTGCCCTCACCCCGGAGGAGCTCGCCCCGACCGACACGACCGACGCGGCCCTGGCGGCGCTGGGCTCATCCGGCATCCACGACATCGTGATGATCGGCCGCCGCGGCCCGGCCCAGGCCGCGTGGACGACGCCGGAGCTGCAGGAGCTCGGCGAGCTCGCCGGCGCCGACGTGCTCGTGGACGCCGCTGACCTCGAGCTCGATGGGGCGAGCAAGGCGAGCCTCGCGGGCGACCGGGAGGCCGCGCGGAACCTCGACGTCCTGCGCGGCTATGCGACGCGCGCGTCCACCGGCAAATCAAGGACGCTGCGTCTCCGCTTCCTGCTCTCGCCTCTCGCGATCCACGGCACCGGGCGGGTGGAAGCGATCGAGGTCGTCCGAAATCGGCTCGTCGCGGATGAGCGCGGGTCGGTTCGTGCCGTGCCCACCAATGAGCGCGAGACGATTTCCTGCGGGCTCGTCTTCCGGAGCGTCGGCTACCGCGG
>JBHEMK010000091.1:0-4718 GCA_046262635.1 Gaiellaceae bacterium | reverse complement strand
GTACGACGACTCCGACGGCTGGTACGACCACCAGATGAGTCCGATCGTCACCCAGTCGATCGACCCGCGCAACGGGCACGCCTGCGGCTTCAAGCCGGAGAAGGTCATGGGCGGCTCTCAGGACCGCTGCGGCTACGGGCCGCGGCTGCCGCTGCTCGTGGTCTCGCCCGATGCGAAGTCAAACTTCGTCGATCACACGACCACCGACCAGGCCTCGGTGCTGCGCTTCATCGAGGACAACTGGCAGACCGGCCCGATCGGCGACTACTCGTTCGACGCCAAGGCCGGCACGATCGAGAACATGTTCGCCTTCCAGCCGGTGGGCCAGATCGGCAGCCGGTTCAGGCTCTTCCTTGACCCGGAGACGGGCACGAGATAGGGACGCTCGAGGCGGTGGGCGCGCCTTCGTGGTGGCGTCCGCCGCCGCTCTTTTTGGTCACGGGCGCGAGCGCTGTGCGTCGTACATGCCCCACTCCTCGCGCAGCGTCTCGCAGATCTCTCCGATCGTCGACCTTGCGCGGAGCGCCGCGCGCATCGGCGGCAGCAGGTTCCCCTCGCCGCCGGCTACGCGCCTGACCTCTGCCAGGGTGAGCTCGACCTCCTGGGCGTTCCGCTCGGCGCGCGAGCGCGCCGTCCGCTCGAGCTGGCGCCGCTCCGCGTCGGGATCGATCCGCAGCAGCTCGACCTGCTCGCCCTCGGGCTCGACGAACCTGTTCACGCCGACGATCACGCGCTCGCCCGACTCGACCTCCTGTTGGTGGCGGAAAGCGGCCTGCTCGATCTCGCCCTGGACGAAGCCCTGCTCGATCGCCTCGACCGCCCCACCGAGCTCGTCAACGCGCTCGATCAGCTCCCACGCGAGCGCCTCGAGCTCGTCGGTCAGCGCCTCGATGAAGTAGGCGCCGCCGAGCGCGTCGGCCGTGTCGGTGCCACCGGCCTCGTGCGCGATCAGCTGCTGGGTCCGGAGCGCGATCTTCGCCGAGCGCTCGGTCGGCAGCGCGAGCGCCTCGTCGAACCCGTTCGTGTGCAGCGACTGGGCACCGCCGCAGACGGCGGCAAGCGCCTGGATCGCGACGCGGACGATGTTGTTTTCCGGCTGCTGCGCGGTCAGCGTCGAGCCGCCGGTCTGCGCGTGGAACCGCAGCGCCAGGGCTTTCGGATTGGTCGCGCCGAAGCGCTCCTGCATGATTCGCGCCCACAGCCGCCGGGAGGCCCGGAACTTCGCCACCTCCTGGAAGAAGTGGTTGTGCGCGTTGAAGAAGAACGAGAGCCGCGCGCCGAAGTCGTCCGGCGACAGGCCGGCCTCGACCGCGGCCTCGCAGTAGGCGATCCCGTTGGCGAGCGTGAACGCAAGCTCCTGGACGGCCGTCGAACCGGCCTCGCGAATGTGGTAGCCGGAGATCGAGATCGTGTTCCAGCTCGGGATCCGCTCGGCGCAGTAGGCGAACAGGTCGGTCGTCAGCCGCATCGACGGCCTGGGCGGGAAGATGTAGTTTCCGCGGGCGACGTACTCCTTGAGGATGTCGTTCTGGACCGTGCCGCGCAGCCTCTCCGGCGCCACCCCTTGCTCGTCGGCAACAAGCTCGTAGAGCAGAAGGAGCAGCGATGCGGGGGCGTTGATCGTCATCGAGGTCGAGACCTCGCCGAGCGGGATTCCCCGGCACAGCAGCTCCATGTCGGCGAGCGAATCGATCGCGACGCCGGTCCGACCGACCTCACCGAGCGCGCGCGGGTCGTCGGAGTCGTAGCCGAGCTGGGTCGGCAGGTCGAATGCGACCGACAACCCGGTCTGGCCGCGCTCGAGCAGGTAGCGGAAGCGGGCATTGGTCTCCTCGGCCGACGCGAAGCCCGCGTACTGGCGGATCGTCCACGGCCGGCCGCGATACATGTCGGGGTAGGGACCGCGGGTGAAAGGAAACGTGCCGGGGGGCTCCAGCTCGATGCCTGCGACGTCCTCCGCCGTGTAGACCGGCTGGATCTCGATCCCGGAGTCCGTGTGCCGATCGCCGGTCGCCGCCACGTGGACAATCGTAGAGCCGCGGGCCGGACCGGCGCAGGCGCTCGCCAATCCTCGCGGCAGCTGCCGCCCGCACCGAGCGGTCGCCGCCTCGGTTTGCGGTCGTTCCCGGCGAGCCGTTAGCGTCTCCCTGTGCGGCTCGACGCGGCGAACCTGCCAGATCTCGCCCGTGGCTGCGCGGTGCTGGGCACGGGCGGCGGCGGTGACCCGGAGACCGGTCTGCTGATGTCCCTGCAGGCGGTCGAGGAGCACGGGCCCGTCCCGCTCGTCGATCTCGACGAGCTTCCCGACGAGGGCTTGGTGATGCCGTGCGGCGGGCTGGGCGCGCCGACGGTCTCGATCGAGAAGTTCGGCAACGGCGCCGAGGGGGTCCGCCTGCGCGAGTACGTCGAGCGGCTCTGGGAGAGGCCCGTCGTCGCGCTGATGTCCTCCGAGATCGGCGGGTCGAACGGACTCGTCCCGGTCGCGTGGGCTGCCGGACTCGGTCTGCCCGTTGTCGACGCCGACGGGATGGGACGCGCCTTCCCGGAGATGCAGCAGTCCGCGATGGAGCTGGCCGGGATCGCCCCGAACCCGGCCGTGATGACCGACGAGCGTGGCAACACGCTCGTGATCGACTCGGTCGGCGGCCGCTGGATCGAGCGGATCATGCGCGCGGTCGCGGTGGAATTCGGCGCGCGCGCGTCGTCGACCGAATACCAGTTGACGGTGGCGCAGGCGCGAACCGCAACCGTGCGCGGCTCAGTCTCGCTTGCGCTCCGGATCGGCGAGGTGATCCGGACAGCGGCGGACGACCCGGTGGCGCGGCTCGTGGCGGAGCTGCGCGGCTACCGGCTCCTCGACGGCAAGGTCGTGGACGTCGAACGGCGGACGACCGGCGGTTTCGCGCGCGGGGCCGCGACAATCGACGGTCTCGGGCCGGACGCCGGGCGGACGCTCGTACTCGAGATCCAAAACGAGAACCTCGTCGCGCGCGCCGGCGAGCGCGTTGTCGCATCCGTTCCCGACCTGATCACCGTCATCGACTCCCAGTCGGCCGAGACGGTCACGACTGAGCGGCTGCGCTACGGACAGCGGGTGAGCGTGATCGCCTTCCCCTGCGACCCGATCTGGCGCGGGCCGCGCGGGATCGAACTCGCCGGTCCGCGCGCGTTCGGCTACGACTTCGACTACGTGGCCCTCGAGCAGCTGCATGCCGGCACCTGACGTTCGCGTCGGCATCGACGTCGGCGGGACGAATACCGACGCCGTCGCCCTCGACCGGAGCGACGCCCTCCTCGCGAAGGCCAAGGTGCCGACGACCGCCGACGTCACCGCCGGGATCACCGCTGCGCTCGAGCTCGTGCTTGCGCAGCTCGGCGGCGATCGCGGCCGTGTCACCCACGTGATGCTCGGAACGACGCAGGCGACGAACGCGATTCTCGAGCGGCGCGGGCTTGGCCGGGTCGCGCTGCTCCGGCTCGGCGGCCCGGCGACGCACTCGATCAGGCCGTTGTTCGCGTGGCCCGCCGACCTGCGCGACACCGTCTCGGCCGGGGAGCTGATCGTCGACGGCGGGATCGAGTTCGACGGGCGCGAGATCGTGCCGCTCGACCTCGAGACCGCCCGGCGCTTCCTCGAGGAGCTCGCGGGCCCGGTCGACGGCGTCGCGGTTGCGAGCGTCTTCGCGCCCGTCTCAGCCGAGCACGAGCTCGCGGTCGGCGAGGCAGCGCGCGCCGTGCTGGGCGTAGACGTCCACGTCTCACTCAGCCACGAGATCGGCACCGTCGGCCTGCTCGAGCGAGAGAACGCGACCGTGCTGAACGCAGCCCTCGTGGGAGTCGCACGGACGGTCGCCGCCGCTCTCAGCGCCGCCCTGGAGCGGCACGGGCTGCGCCCGGAGACGTTCTTCGCGCAGAACGACGGCACGCTGATGGCCCTCGGCCACGCGCTCCGCTACCCGGTCTTGACGATCGGCAGCGGGCCGGCGAACAGCATCCGCGGAGCGGCGTACCTGACGGGTGCGCGGGACGCGATCGTCGTTGACGTCGGAGGCACGTCCACGGACGTCGGCGTGCTCGCGCACGGCTTCCCGCGCGAGTCGACGGCCGCGGCCGAGATCGGCGGCATCCGCACGAACTTCCGCATGCCCGATCTCGTCTCGGTCGCGCTCGGGGGCGGCAGCGTCGTGCGGTGTCGCGACGGCGTGATCGAGGTCGGCCCGGACAGCGTCGGCTATCGGCTCGCGGAGTGCGCACTCGTCTTCGGCGGCGCGACCGCGACGCTGACGGACGCGGCCGTGGCCACTGGCCGCGTCCTGCTCGGCGACGCGGGGGCGGCGGTCGCTCGGCGGACCGAGCTCGAGCCCGCGCTCGCGCGGGCCGACGCGATGCTGGCGGAGGCGGTCGACCGTGTTAAAGTCGCGCAGGGCGCTCAGCCGCTGATCGTCGTCGGCGGTGGCAGCGTCCTCGTGCCAGACGAGCTTCCGGGGGTGAGTGAGGTGCAGCGGCCCGAGCATTTCGACGTCGCCAACGCGATCGGTGCGGCGATCGCGTCCGTGAGCGGGCAGGTCGATCGCATCTTCCACCCCGGCCCCGGCGGCAGGCGGGGGGCGATCGACGAGCCATGCGATCAGGCGCGGCTGCAGGCGGCGCGGGCAGGCGCCGACCCGGAGCTGATCGAGATCGTCGAGGTCGAGGAGATCCCGCTTGCGTACCTGACC
>JBHEMK010000090.1:0-11978 GCA_046262635.1 Gaiellaceae bacterium | reverse complement strand
TCAGTCGTCAAGCCGCGCTCGTCGTGCATGCAGTGCGCAGCGGAGATCGCCTGGTACGACAACGTGCCGCTTCTCTCCTACGCCCTGCTGCGCGGACGCTGTCGGGCGTGCGGCGTGCACGTCGCGCTCCGCTACCCCGCGGTCGAGCTCGCGACCGCGCTCCTCCTTGCCGGCTGCGTGCTGCGGTTCGGCCTCTCGGGGCGCGCGCTCGTCGCGGCGTTCTTCTGCGCTTCGCTCGTCGCCGTGACAGCAACAGACCTGGAGTACCGGATCATCCCAAACCGGATCGTGCTGCCGGCGGCTGCCATCGTGCTGGCCTCGATGACCGCGCTAACGCTGAGCCCGGAGTGGGCGATCGCGGCGTTCGGTGCCTTCTGCTTCCTTTTTGTCTTCGCGCTTGTCTATCCCGCGGGTATGGGCATGGGCGACGTCAAGCTCGCTCTGTTGATGGGCGCGGCACTGGGTCGGACGGCGCCCGTGGCTCTGATGGTCGGGATGGTCGCCGCGCTCCTGCCGGCGATCGCGATGTTTGCTCGGCACGGGTCGAAGGCGCGCAAGATGGGAATCCCGTTCGGCCCATTCCTCGCGCTCGGCTCGGTCGTGGCGCTGTTCGCGGGCGAGCCGCTGCTCGCCGTTTATCTGCGCCTCCTTCACTAATGCTCTCCCTTCAATCGCCATTCTCGCCCTAAGGATCGGGGCGGGAAATGCCGATGCCTCACTCGAGGGATGGAGATGACTGACCGGCAGATCGAACCAATGAAGCTCCGCACGGCGGGTGGCGGGGTCTCTGCGGCCTCGATCCGTATCAACGGGATGGCCGAGCTCCTCGTCGACCTGCTGTCGGCGACCGAGCTCGTCCCGGCGGACAAAATCGCCCTGGTCCGCGCTCGGGCCGAGCAGGGCGGATCGCTTTCGCAGGCGCTCGTCGACGAGGGCGTCGCCTCGAGCGAGGCCGTCGCCCGGATGCTCGCCGTCCGCCACCAGTTGCCCCTGATCGATCTCGCGCTCTCCGGCGTGCAGGAGGCATCCGGCCGTGCGATGCCGCTGCACGTGCTCGAACGAGTCGTCGCGATGCCGTACGCGATCGACGGCGATACGCTTCGCGTCGCCGTTGCCGACCCGGCCGACCTTCACGGGATCGACCAGCTGCGGCTGGCGACTCCGCATCGCCTGGAGATTGGCGTCGGCTCGCGCGACGAGATCCTCCGCGAGATCGGGCGCATCGGCCGTGCGGCCGAGGCATTCGGCAATCGAGCGACGATCGAGGAGGAGCTCGAAATCGTCGAAGAGGTCGAGGACGCCACGGATCTCGACGTCGACGACGGCGTTTCAGACGCTCCACTCGTCCGGCTGGTCAACTCCGTGCTCTTTCAGGCAGCGGAGGATGGCGCCTCGGACATCCACTTCGAGCCGCAGGAGGACTCGCTCGTCGTCAGAGTCCGCATCGACGGCGTCCTGCAGGTGGTGCAGAGGATCCCGAAGCGGATGATGCCGGGCGTCACGACCCGCTTGAAGGTGCTCGCGAAGCTCGACATCGCCGAGCGACGCAAGCCGCAGGACGGCCGCATCTCACTGAACGCTGCGGCCGCGGGCCGTACGCTAGACGTCCGGGTCGCGACGCTCCCGACGGTCGAGGGAGAGTCGGTCGTCATGCGTCTTCTCGACAAGTCGAAGAAGCCGCCGACGCTGGGCGAGCTCGGCATGTCCGAGGAGATGCATGCGCGCCTGACGCAGATCGTCAAGCGGCCCACGGGCGCATTGCTCGTGACGGGCCCGACCGGCTCCGGTAAGTCGACGACACTCTTCGCTTCGCTCGTCGAGATTAGCCGACCCGAGATCAACATCATCACGGTCGAGGACCCGGTCGAGTACCGGCTCGCCGGTATCAACCAGGTGCAGATCAACAATCGAGCCGGCATGACCTTCGCAGCCGCACTGCGGTCGATCCTGCGGTCCGACCCGGACGTGGTAATGGTCGGCGAGATTCGCGACGGCGAGACGGCGAGGATCTCGATCGAGGCCGCCCTCACGGGCCACCTCGTGCTCTCGACGCTTCACACGAATGATGCTCCTGGCGCCCTGACGCGCTTGAACGAGATGGGCGTCGAACCGTTCCTCACCGGCGCCGCGGTCACGGGTGTGCTCGCACAGCGTCTGGCGCGAAAGCTCTGCACACACTGCTGCGAGATGTATCAGCCGTCGGCCGGTGAGATGGTGGCCGCCCGCGTCTCGCCGCACATCGCCGCCGCCTCGGACGGGATGGCCTTCTACCGCAAGAAGGGCTGTCTGCGGTGCAACCAGACCGGGTACAAGGGGCGGATCGGCATCTTCCAGCTGCTCGAGATGAGCGAGCAGCTCTCGACCCTCGCCTCCTCGAAGGCATCGCGCGACGAGATCGAGCGCGCCGCGCTCTCCGAGGGGATGCGCACACTCTGGGACGACGGCATCACCAAGGTCTCCGCTGGCCTCACGTCCGTCGAAGAGCTCGCGCGCGTCACCGTCTGACCGGTGAACGCAGGCGTCCGAGGCGAGGCGGTCTGCTCTGCGAAGCCGCGGTCGCTGGCAGCCGCTTCGCCCAGCGTCCGGAGGGACCGGGCCCGTTCGTCTCGTACCAGACGCGGTCAGAGGATCGTCTTGTACATCGCCCGTTGTTTGTCCTCGCTCGGCTGAACGTCGACCGGTTCCGCCTTGGTGTCGAGTAGGCTGCGTCAAGGACGACCACGTCGATCTCGTTTTCAGCGCGCGAGCGCGAGCCTTCGCGACGAGCCTTGTTCGACCGGAAGTGTGCGTGAGATTTCCACCGCTGCCACGCCGACACTCGACCACCTTTGCTCGCCGCCGGCCCGATGCCTGTTCGTCGTCCAGCGCTGAGCAGGCGGTCGCCTCGTCGCGTCGTTCGGCCGGCTAGCTCGCCGGATCAGCGATCGATGGGACTACGGCCCCCGCAGCGGTCGCCTCGCACCGAGGCTCTCGGGCCCTGGTGGCGTGACCGGTTCGCCGACACCCGACCGCACGAGGTGTGTTCGCGACGGACGTCCCCCGGCGAGGGGCGTAGCCTTGAGCCCGTCATCCGGAAGGAGCGATCATGAGTGGACTTCGGTTGCGTGCTCAGGCGGGAATCCGCAGGGGAGACGGCACCACGCTCGTGCCACCGTGGGCGGGGCCGGTGTTCTTTGCCTGCGCGCTCGTGCTGGTTCCCTGGACGGCGTTTCTCTTCCTCACCCTTCCGCGCGTCTACTCCGCCAACCACTGGGGGTTCGCCTGGGGCGGGTTCGACATCGGTCTTGGCCTGGCTCTCACACTTACCGCGCTTGCGGTCGTACGGCGCTCACCTTTAAGCGAGATTTCAGCCACGGTGACCGGCACGCTGCTCGTTTGCGATGCCTGGTTCGACGTGCTGACGTCACGCGGAACTTCGGACGTTGCCCAGGCAGTCGCGAGCGCCGTCCTGATCGAGCTTCCACTTGCCGGTCTGTGCTTTTGGATCGCCCGCAACGTTGCCCGGGCTGTCGAGGTGGCGCGGCCCCACCTGATCGCCGCCGGCTTCGCGATCCGCAATCACCAGCTTGTGCCGCCAACAGGGCACGCGGGTCGGCCGCGCGACCCAACCCCCCTCCGACGGAAAGAGTCTCGTAGTGACCCGAGTTCTTAATTCGTTGGCAGTATGCTGCGGGGGTGTCGAGGATCTGTTCGGCGGCTTTTGTTCGGGTGCGAGGGAGGATCGGCAGCGTCGGCCCCGAGCGTCGAGCGCCCCGATCTCGCTCTTCTGATCGAGGCAGAGCACCAGCGTCCGCTCGGCGGGTCGAGCTAGGGCCCGAGGATGTCGCTGACCTCGTCGACAACGCACGGGCCCTTGGACAGCTTCCAGTGCTCGACCCGGTGGGGCTGCAGGCCGAACGCGCGCCAGAGCTTCGAGATCGTCGTCTGCGAAAGCCCTGAAGCCCTCGCCATCTGCCTCGTCGACCAGTGCCTGCCCCCGTCCGGCGGCGCCGACTGGAGTGTCCGCACGATCACCTCCTCAGCCTGCTCGTCGGTGACGCTCCGAGGCCGGCCCGGCCGGGGCCCGTCGACCAACCCGTCCAGCCGCTCGGCCGCGAACCGCCCCCGCCACTTCCGCACCGTCGGCAGGCTCACGCCCAGGCGCGCCGCGACCCGCTGATTGCTCTCACCCTCCGCACAGGCCAAGACGATCCGTGAGCGCTGCGCCAGCGCCTGCGCGCTCTTCGGGCGCCGCGCCCAGCGCTCCAACTGCAGACGCTCGGCGGCGCTCAACTTCACCACCACCGCACGCGGACCACGCGAAGAAACACCGGAAGTCGACATAGATCAAAGCCTACCAAAACCGAAAATTAATTTGAAACTCAGAACACCGGGACATTCTTGCCAGCGGACCGCCTTCCGCGGCGAGCCAAGCTAGTGTGGTTCCGTGCTCGCCACGACTCTCGGCACATCGACCTTCATACTCGCCTGGGCGATCGACGCGGCTGCGGCGACCCTGATCTTCCTGCACGCAGACAAGCGGGGTGATCGGCATGCCACCGCCTGGGGGATCGGCGTCTTCCTGTTTCTCATCCCCGTACTTCCCGTTTACCTGGTGAGGCACCACCGCAGGAAGACCGGCTCGCGCCGCTACTGAAGGCGTGCCCGCTACTCGGCGTGGACTTCGCAGTCGAGGTACATCAGTGACTCGACTGCTTCGGTGACGAACGCGGTGGCCTGATGGGCGTCTGCGAAGGTGTATGGGCCGGCGAGCACGGCGGCCGCGTTCCCTGCGCTGGCCGGGAAGACTTCGGCCTCGACGACACAGGAGTCGCCGTAGTCGACAGCCCGCAGGACCGCAACCGAACGGCCGCCCTTGCGAGCGTGGCGGACGAAGAGCTCGTGGCCCACCGCGAGCGGCGCTTCCGCCGGCTCGCTCACGGCACGGGTGTCGCGGTCGAGGTCGTCGCAGCCGCGACGGGTTCAGTCGCGACGAGGGCGTTCGCGATCGCGCTGCTGACAGACTCGCGGTCGGCGAAGCCGTCGATGCGGTTCATCAGCGAGCCCGGCTGCCTGTAGATGAGGATGCCCGGCGCCGGCAGGAGCGTGCCGTTGCCGGCGAGCTTCGTCAGCGGGCCAGTGATCCGCCCATCGAGGACATTGACGGCGAGGAAGCCGGCGCCTGCGTCGCGCGCCCCGGCGCGCACCTCGCGCAGGGCCCACGCGTCGGTTGGCACCTCGGAGTCATAGATCGAGACGGCGACGACCCGGTGTTCGTGCAGCAGCTCGTTGAGCGCGGTCGGCAAACCGTTCGCCGCGACGGCAGGCGACGCGGCCGCAGGGCGCGGCTTGGGCTTGGGAGCGACCAACCTGGGCTTAGGAGCAAGCGCCGCGGGGGCCGCCTTCGTAGCGACTGACTTCCTCGGATGAGCCGTCGCCGGACGTGCCGCTGCGTGCTTCGCCGAGGCCTGCGCCGCCGGCGTCCCGCGCGTCGGCTTGAAGTGCTTGAGCGGGACGGACGGAATCGTGGTCGAGAAGCTCGGCTGCGCTCGGCTCATGTACATCGTCCCGCCGCCCAGCGCGAGCGCGGCGAGCATGCCGACGAGCGCGACGATCTTCATCTGCGGGCTGAGAGTCAGGCTCACGTTTTCCCTATCGGCATTCTCAGGTCGGGTCCTTAAAGGGTCTTTAAAAGATGAGGGCGCGGTCGCCCGCGCCCTCAGCTCGGGGTTCGGTTCGCGCGAGCCTAGGAGCAGGTCCCGGGGGTGAATCCGGCGGCCGCCTTGACGCCGATCTGGCCGGACGGCCCGTGCTTGAAGGCGGTCCAGCCGCCGATCGTGGCGCTGATGCAGTAGTCGTTGGGCGTGTTCGTGAAGCCCGCCGGCGGGACCGCGTATGGCGACGTTGCGGATGTGTCGATCGCCTGGTCGTAGACGCTCTTGAGGATCGCGCTGGTCATGCCCTGGTAGCCACTGGTGGCGGCGCTGGCATCGACGTCGCCCGCAGTGCCGCCGTTGTCGGAGTTGAACGACTCGACGGAGGGGACGAGCGCACGGACATTCGACTGGGCCGCCGACTTGTTGGCGCGGTCCTTAAAGCTGAGGTATGACGGCACCGCGATCGCGAGCAGGATGCCGAGGATGATGATCACGACGAGGAGTTCGATCAGCGTGAAACCTGACTCCTCACGGGCGATACGCTTCTTGAGCGTCTCGAACATGTTTGTTGCTCCTTCCAGAGGGTGAACAAGGCGGTGGCTCGCTTTCAATCGGCGTTTCGGCGGCCCAGGGCATAGCCCCGTTTGAGGGATTCGGATTCGCCCTCCGTGGGTGACCCCAACTCCCTCTCAAGCCGAAGTCGACGATGGCCGATAGCTCGGTCGAGGGAGTCGACAATGCCACCACTGACATCAATTGACGATCTGCTCGAGCAGCTCGTCGTCCGCGGCGCTTCGGACCTGCACATCTCGGTCGGAAGCGCGCCGGCGATCCGCGTGCGCGGCCGCATCGAGCGCCTCAAGGGGCACGATCTCCTGACGGCCGACGACACGCGGGCGCTGCTCTACCGCGTCCTGAGCAGCGAGCAGCAGAAGCAGTTCGAGATCAAGCGCCAGCTTGACTTCGCCTACGCGGTCCCCGGGCTCGCGCGCTTTCGGGTCAACGTCTACTACCAGCGGGAATCTGTCGGCGCCGCCTTCCGTGTCATCCCGACGGAGATCAAGTCGGCCGAGGAGCTTGGGCTACCGCCGGTGCTCCACGATCTGGCACAGCAGCCGCGCGGGCTGGTGCTCGTCACCGGCCCCACGGGCTCGGGCAAGTCGACGACGCTCGCGGCCATCATCGATGAGATCAACCGGACGCGCGCAGAGCACATTCTCACGGTCGAAGACCCGATCGAGTTCGTGCATAAGCACAAGAAGTGCATCGTCAACCAGCGCGAGATCGGTCCCGACGCGACGAGTTTCTCCGAAGCCCTCAGGGCGGCACTCCGCCAGGACCCGGACGTGATCCTCGTCGGCGAGATGCGTGATTTGGAGACGATCTCGACCGCGCTGACTGCGGCCGAGACCGGCCACCTCGTCTTCGGGTCGCTGCACACCCAAAGCGCGCCCAGCACGATCGACCGCATCATCGACGTCTTCCCGCCCGCGCAGCAGGAGCAGGTCAGGATCATGATCGCGAACTCACTCCAGGGCGTCGTCACCCAGACGCTCCTGCCGACCGCCGACGGCCAGGGCCGTCTCCCCGCGCTCGAGATCCTGCTGCCCGACGATGCGGTCCGCAACCTCATCCGCCAGGGAAAGGTCGAGCAAATTTACTCGGTGATGCAGACCAACACGAAGAACGGGATGCAGACGATGGAGAAGGCGCTCGCCGACCTGGTCATCCGCGGCGTCGTCACCGTCGAGGAGGCGCTCAACCAATCCAGCCGCCGTGAGCAGCTGATCGGCCAGCTCGAACGGCGGGGCTTCGACGTCAACGAGGCCATCGCGGCGGAGTCGATGCCGAGCCTCCGCGTGGCCGCGAGCTAGCCGTGGCTGATCACGTTCCGTTCTGGAAGAAGGAGATCTCGATCGGCCGCAAGCCGAAGGCCGTGGCCGACGAGTCGGCTGCGACGACGAGGTCGGTCCTGAAGCAGGAGATGTCCTCCGGCCGCAAAGCCGCCGACGCTGCGAAGGCCGGGCAGGTGCCATTCTGGAAGCGCGAGATCTCGTTCGGGGGCAAGCGTCGCAGTCCGGCGGGAACCGAGTCGACGCCCCTGCTGAAGCGGGAGTTCTCGTTCGGCCGGCCGAGCGCGCGGAAGAAGGTCGAGGAGACGCCGTTGCTCAGACGGGAGCTGTCCCTCCGCCGCACCGGCCAAGCCGCGCCGAACGCCGACCAGGTTCCGTTCTGGAAGAAGGAGATCTCGCTCGGCCGCAAGCGGAAGCAGAAGGATCTGGAGCGGCTCGTGCTCGAGGCGGCCAAAGTCGTCGCCCCGCCTCCGGAGCCTGTGCTCGCAGCACCCGTCCCGATCGTGCCGGAGGTGCTGCCGGAGCTCCCCGCGCCCACGTTTCGCCCCGTCGCCTGGCTTCCGTCTCAGCCCGTGGCCACTCAGCCGGTCGGACTCGCGCCCCTCCCAGCCCCCATGCTCTCTGCGCGGGGCACCGAGCCGACTCCACCAGTGATCGAAGCGGTGGCCAAGCCTGTTCTGGTGCCGCCCGCAACCGACGACGGCCCTGAGATCGAGCCGATTGCGACCTTCCCGACCGCGGCGGTCGCAGACGAGCCGGTTCCGGGAGTCGTTGAGCCTGCTTTCCCCGTCGATCGGCCTTCGATCGAGCCGATTGCGAGCGCCCCACTCGGGCCGGCGACAGAGGACCCGGGCGCATCTCGGGTCGTGATTCCGCTCGCCCCGCTGACGGAGCCGGCTTCGGCCCTGCCACCCCTGCCCGGCTTCGAGGCTGCGGTCGATGGGTGGGGCGGCGCCCCCGAGCCGCTCCCCGGCCCGATGACCGCGCCACAGGATGTCGTCCACCCGTTCGTGGCGGCCGCCGAGTTGCCGCTGCTTCCCGCAGAAGCGGCACAGCTTCCGTTCTGGAAGCGCGAAATCGGCGGCAAGAGGAAGTCCAGGCCGCTGCCGGAGAACGGTGCCGCGGAAACGGCGCCTTTCTGGAAGAAGCAGCTCGGCGGCAAGAAGAAGACCCGAGTCGCGGCGCGTACCGCAGCCGCGGTCCAGCCCGAAGCGGCCGTGCCCAAGACGCCGTTCTGGAAGAAACAGATCGGCGTCAAATCGAAGCCGGCAAACGCGGCGGGCGTCGTTGCGGCCGGAGACCTGAGCGTGCCGTTTTGGAAGCGCGGCCCCGAGCTCAGCCTCCCGGCGCTTTCAAACGGTCGCGGCCCGAAGCACGGCGCCAAAGGCAATCCGAAGTCGAAGCGCCTGGTTGGCCTGAAGATCGGTGCCTCGCAGCTCGCGGCCGCGCGCGTCGTCAACAACGGCTCGGCCGAGCTGCTGCAGCTCGCCCGCCGTCCACTCGAACCTGGGATCGTCGTGGGCGGCGAGCTCCGCGATCCCGAGGCGCTCGCCGAGCAGTTGAAGATCTTCTTCAGCGCAAACAAACTCCCGAGGAAGAACGTCCGCCTCGGCATCGCCTCCAACCGGATCGGCGTCCGCATCTTCGACGTCGTCGGGATTCAGGACACGAAGGCGCTCACGAATGCGATTCAGTTCCGCGCCCAGGAGGCGTTGCCGATCCCGCTCGACGAGGCTGTGCTCGACTACCACGTGCTCTCCGAGTCGGTCGACGGGGAGGGCCAGCTTTCCCGGCGGATCCTGCTGGTCGTCGCCTATCGCGAGCTGGTCGAGCGCTACATCGCGGCGTGCCGCAAGGCTGGCATCATCTTGACCGGGATCGACCTCGAGGCGTTCGCGCTTCTGCGTGCCCTCGCCGCACCGCGCCCTGCGGACGTCGACGCAACGGCCGCGTTCGTCGCGGTTTCGATCGGCTACGACCGCTCGACCTTCGCCGTTTCGGATGGGCGGGTCTGCGAGTTCACCCGCGTGCTCGAGTGGGGCGGCGCGGCGCTCAACGTCGCCCTTGCCCGCGCGCTCGACCGTGCCCCGTCCGAGGTCGAGAACATCAAGCTCGGTCTCAGACTCGACGGCACGGGCGAGTCGCCCGCGGGTCTCAGCGCAGAGCAGTGGGCGGCGGCGCTCGATGCCGTCCGGAAGCAGCTGCAGATCTTTGCCCGCGAGCTCGTCTCCTCGCTTCAGTACTACCAGAACCAGCCCGGAACTCTGGGTATCGGGGAGATTGTCGTCACCGGCGGCACGGCTCACCTCCCCGGGCTCGCTGAGGAGCTGCAACGGCTGATCGGTGTGCGCGTCCGCGTCGGCGATCCGTTCGTACGGCTCAAGGTCGCGAAGAAGATCGGATTTCCCGAGCAGCTCGGCTCTCTTGCAGTTGCAATCGGACTCGGGATCGAGGACTGAATGAGGGCCGTTAACCTTCTGCCGCGCGATCTGAGCGGTCAGCGAACCTTCATCAGCCAGCAGAACGTGCCTGCTCTGGTCGGAGCTGGCCTAGGCATCCTCGTCACCGGGGCGCTGGCGCTCGGCGTCCTGCACGAGTCGGGCCGGCTCTCGACCGCGCGCGGCACGCTGGCGAACCTGCAGACACAGGTGCATTCTCTGCCGCCGCAGGCTCAGCAGCAGCCGGGCAGGAACGCCCAGCTCGCGGGTGAGCAGAACGCACGTATCCTGGCGGTCTCGAACGCGATCGGCGCACGACTCGCCTTCGACCGGATTCTGCGCGAGTTCTCGCTCGTGCTGCCGAACGACGTCTGGCTTTCGACGATGACGCTGAGTGTGCCCGACCCCGCCCAGGTTGCGGCTGGCTCGCCGCGCACCGACTTCTCGATCAACGGCACGACCTACTCGCACGACAGCGTCGCCAGGCTGCTTACGCGCCTGGCACTGATTCCCGACCTCGAGAACGTCAACCTGACGAACAGCACTCGGCAGGTAGCGCCCGGCGCCACTCAGGGAGGCGTGGGCGCGTCCACCGTCCAGTTCAACATCACGGCCGGGATCAAGCCTGCCCCGGGGGCCGCCGCCGCGCTGGCCCCGGCTCCCGTCGTCGTGCCGCCTTCGTCGACCGACACCACCTCGACAGGGGCGGGGGCGTGAAGAACCGCAAACCGATCCCCAAGGCCGGTCTCGTCGGCCTGATCGTCGTCGCTGCGCTGCTCGTTGCGGTCGCCGGCTACATGCTGCTCGTCAAGCCGCAGCAGGCGACGCTCGCAGCGGTCAACGTGCAGATCGCAGCCGAGCAGACGAAGCTCGATGACTACACCGCGAACACTGCGAACCGGCAGGCACCTGTGAAGATCAGGGTGGCCGACGTCTACCGGCTCGCCCGCGCGATGCCCGCGACCGTCGAGATGCCCGACATCCTGCTCGAGCTCGACCAGGTCGCCTCAGCGGCCGGCATCGAGCTGAGTTCGATCTCTCCCGAGACGGTCAGCATCGGCAACGGCTTCAAGGTGCAGAACATCCGCCTGGAGTTCTCGGGGAACTTCTACTCGGTCACCGACCTGCTCTATCGGCTGCGGAGCCTCGTCTCGGTCCGCCATGGGCAACTCGAGGCAACCGGGCGGCTGTTCTCGATCGGTTCGGTCACCCTCTCGCCGCTGGGAACGGGTCTGCAGGCGACCGTGGAGGTCGGCACCTACATCTACGGCGGCGCGCCGGTGCCGGTCGCTCCTGCCGGCGCCGCGACGACCATGAGTACCGACCCAACTGTCACCTCCGCCAACTCAACCCAGGCGACGACGTCCAGTCCGCCTTCGAACGGCGCCAGCGCGCAGGGAGCCCCGTAATGGCGAAGAAGAATGCGGCCAATGCCAAGGCGGCCAAGCAGAAGAAGATCGCTATCGCGGGCGGCGTCATCCTCGTCGTGGCCATGGCCATCCAGGCCCCGACTCTGATCAAGAAGATGGGCGGCAACGGTGGGCAGGCCACCCCGGCGTGGCTCGTCGCCAGCCGCGCGCAGGCCGGTGGGTCGACGCCGGTCGCGGGTGCGCCGGTCTCGCTCGGAGCGCCGACGCTCGCCGGCGGCATCCCTACGCCGGTGGCTCTGACGGGTGGCTCCGGTCTTGCCAGCGAGCTGGCGCCGACGGCGTCGATCGGGCAACTGTCCTCGTTCGGTCGCTTCGCCAGCAAAGATCCCTTCGCCAGTCAGGCACCGGCCCCCGCGGCAAGTGGCGCGGTGGGCGGCAGTACGAAGCCGTCGATTCCCACGCCAAAGCGGGCGGCCAGCTCCGGCGGCACCGGCGCGGGAGCTGCCAGCACGGGTGCCGGACCTGCCAGCACGGGTGCGGGACCTGCCGGCACGGGCGCGGGAGCCGCCGGCACGGGCGCGGGAGCCGCCGGCACGGGCGCGGGAGCCGCCGGCACGGGCGCCGCCGGCGCGGGTTCTGGGGGAACCGGCTCGGGTGGCACCGGCTCGGGGGGCACGACAA
>JBHEMK010000089.1:0-3595 GCA_046262635.1 Gaiellaceae bacterium | reverse complement strand
TCGAGACCGAAGTGGAAGAGCACGTAGACGGTGACGGTGAAGAGCGCCATCGCCGGAACCGACTCCTTCGTGCGCAACTCGATCTTCAGGTCCTTGCGCAGGATCGCCAGGGCCACGCTGATCACGCGTACAGGCCTCGCGCAGTGGCGCCGTCCAGCTCGGCGCTCGGGAGCGCAAACGACTGAGATCCACCGCGCAGGCCGATAGCGACGTCGGCCTCCGCCAGCCCACCCTCGACGTCATGGGTCACCAGCACGCGGGTCCTCCCGCTCGCACGGCCTATGAGCGGCTCGAGCTGCTCCTCGGCGCCGGGATCCAGGTTGGCTCGCGGCTCGTCGAGCAGCAGGACGTCGGGGTCATGGAGGGTGGCCCGGGCCACCGCGAGGCGCTGGACCGTTCCCTTCGAGAGGTCTCGCACCGGCTCGTCGCCGCGGCGCTCGAGCCCCACTGCCACGAGTTGCTCGGCCACGCGCTCGCGCTGCACGCCATGCAGGCTGGCGTGGTAGCGGAGGTTCTCCCGTCCCGTGAGGTCGCGGTAGAGGAGCGGGTCGTGGCCGAGGTAGCCGACCCGGCCGCGCACCTCCCAGGCCGCGCCGGGAAGGTCGTGACCCAGCACGCGGCACGATCCCGCGTGCGGTCGCAGAAGCGTTGCGAGTACGCGCAGCAGGGTGGTCTTTCCGGCGCCGTTGGCGCCGAGCACAACCAGCGTCTGCCCCGGCTCGAGCGAGACGGTCACGCCCTCGAGGGCCACGCGCTCGCCGTAGCGCCGCTCCAGGCCCTCGAGCTCGATGGCCGCACCCGGCCCCGCCGGCATCAGCCGTCGCGCTCGAGCGTCTGCGCGGCGTGGCGCAGCGTGGGCTCGATCACCGGCCAGGATTGCCCGATCGCCTTGGGGTTGCCGGGCAGGTTCACGATCAGCGTGCTGCCGCGGATGCCCGCCACGCCGCGCGCGAGGATGCCCAGTGGCGTGTGGCGGCGCGACTCGGCGCGGATTGTCTCCGCATAGCCGGGCGCCTCGCGCTCGATCGCGTCGAGCGTGGCCTCGGGGGTAACGTCGTCGGGCGTCATGCCAGTCCCGCCCGTGGTGAACACGAATCGGACGCCCCCCTCGTCGGCCAGCCGGCGCAGCGCCGCCGTGATCGCCCCGCGGTCGTCCGGGAGCAGCTCGTGCACGGTCTCGAGCCCGGCGGCATCGCAGAGCCGCACGAGCTCGGGCCCGGACAGGTCCTCGCCGTGTCCGCCGGCGAGCGAGGTCGAGATCGTAAGCACCGCCGCCCTCATCCGCGCCTCCAGTCGCTGCGCCCGCCGGTCTTCTCGAGCAGCACGGCTGGCCCGACCTCGACGCCACGCTCCACTCCCTTGACCATGTCGTACACCGTCAGGCCGGCGACCGTGCAGGCGGTCATCGCCTCCATCTCCACCCCCGTCTGCGCGTTCGTGCGGGCCTCGGCGGTGAGCGTGACCTCGCCCGCCGCCGCGTCGATCTCGACCGCCACGTCCACGTAGGACAGGGGGAGCGGGTGGCACAGCGGGATCAGGTCGGCCGTCCGCTTGGCCGCCTGGATGCCCGCGAGCCGCGCGGTCGACGTCACGTCCCCCTTCGGGGTGTCTCCGCGCTTGACCATCGCCGCGGTCGCGGGGGCCATCCGCACCACCGCGCGCGCCACGGCTCGGCGGTCGGTCGCCTGCTTGCCGGTCACGTCGACCATCCCCGAGCGACCCGACTCGTCCAGGTGCGAGAGCTCGCTCACGCGCCCAGCGTACCCCGACGGTCTGGCAGACTGGCAGCCGGAATGCCACGGGCGATCGGCATCAACCACGTGGCCCTCGAGGTCGGCGATCTCGAGGCGGCCGTCGAGCTCTACCGAACGGCCTTCGACTTCCCCATGCGCGGGCGCGCCCCCGGGATGGCCTTCCTCGACATGGGTGACCAGTTCCTCGCCCTCTCCGAGCACGCCGAGGGCTCCGTGCCCGACCAGCACCGCCACTTCGGCATCGTGGTCGATGACCGCGAGGAGGTTCGCGCGGCGCTCGAGGGAACCGCGGCCGAGCTTCTCGGCGGGCGCGGCCTGGACTTCCGCGACCCGTGGGGCAACCGCGTGCAGGTGATCGAGTACGGCGACGTGCAGTTCACGAAGGCGCCGCAGGTGCTCGAGGGGATGGGTGCCGGCCCACTCGAGAAGACGGCGGCCGCGCGCAAGCAGCTCGCCGACAAGGGGATGGCGTAGCCCTGCCCCACTACCAGGGCGAGACCTCTTTTCAGCTCTTCGGGATGGTGGATCGGGGTCAAGGCTCGAGGCGGACGGGGGTAAACGCGAGGACGCGGGCGAGGGTGTCGTAGTGGCGGTCAAGGTGCAGCACCGCGGCGTGGTGCTGCTGCGCGCAGGCGGCGATGAGCAGGTCGGGAATCGGGACGCGGTGGTGGCTGGTCGCGGCGAGCTCGCGCTGGGCGGTGCGGGCGATCTCGACCGTCTCGCTGTCGGTGCGCAGCTCGTGGAGCGCGTCGAGCTCCGTCGCTAGCTGCGCGAACGCCTTGGGCGAGCGAGCGCTGTAGAGCACCTCGAAGCGCGTGATCGCGCACAGGCACGGCTCGCCGAGCGCCGGGTCGAGCTCGCCGGCGCGCACGAGCGCGGACTTGTCAAGCAGCAACCAGCGCCCGTCGGCCGCGCTCACTCCCACGCGCGGTCAGAGAGCAGCAGCTCGCTGTCCACGAGCGCGGGAATCCGGTTCAGGGCCTGTCGCGTCCGCTCGCGCCGCTGCTCGGCCGACCGCTCCAGCTCGCCGAGCTGGAGCGCGTCGTGGCCTTCCTGGGCGAGGCGCAGCAGCAACTCCTTGCGATCGCCGACCTCCGGCCAGCGCCGCTGGGCCGCGTCCAAGAGCTCGCGCACGTGGCCGGTATCGGTGAGCGTGTAGCGGGGCTTGGTCGTCGGCACCCGCTCAGTGTAACACCGGACACGATCGGTGCGACACTGCCCGCACTAGCCGCCCGCGGCCGTCCAAAGCGGGTCGCTCGGGCCTACAGGGGCAAGTGGGAGATGTGGGGCCTTGACAGCCCTTCCCCGGGGACGACAAGCTTGGCCTTCATGGACGGCGAGGCCTATGACTCTGAGATCGAGCGGGCGTTCCGGCTTCCAATCGATGAGGTATCGGCCCTAAGCGTGCGTCGGGAAACGGAGCTTCTCGCCGTGGGCGACGAGGAGTTCGTGATCGTCCACGCGGCTATCGGCGACGACGGACTCAGGAACGAGTTCCATTCACGGCGGGTTGGCGACATTCTGGACGATGATGTCCGAGACGGAGAATCCGGTTCCGAGTGGGAGGCAATCGCGGCTGACGGCGAGGGACGCGTCTTCATCGTCAGAGAGAGCAGCTTGACCGTCGTCGTCCTCTCACGAGGTCTCGACAGTCACGTGCATACGATCGAGCTGGACGTCAAGGATGGGCCGGACGAACGGGCCTCGCAGCTTCTGGATGACGTAAACGCAGGCCCGGAAGGAATCCTCCTTCTCCAAGGAGGACGCCTTCTCGTCGTCAAGCAGAAGGATCCTGCCTTGCTGATCGAGTTCGGCTCGCCCGACCCTGGCGGCTCAAGTCG
>JBHEMK010000088.1:0-4021 GCA_046262635.1 Gaiellaceae bacterium | reverse complement strand
CGGCCGACGCACTACGAGCGCTCGAAGCAGGAGGCCGACCGGATCGTGGTGTCCGCCCTCGAGCGCGGCCTGCCCGCCGTGTTCCTGCACCCCGCCGGCGTCTATGGGCCCGCCCCGGTGCTCGCCCCCGGGGCCAATGAGGTGCTCGCACAGCTCGCCAAGCGCGAGATCCCGATGCTGCTCCCGGGAGGCTTCCCCGTCGTCTACAGCGAGGACGTCGCCGAGGGGCACCTGACGGCGGCCGAGTCCGCGCCCGTCGGCGGCCGCTACATCCTCTCCGAGGCCTACTACACGCTGGCCGACATGGCTCGCGCCGTCAAGCGGCACGTGCCGGAGGCGAAGGTCCCGCCGGTGATGCCGATGTCAGTCGCGCGCGCGGTGTCGGTAGTCGGCGAGCGGATCGCGCGCGTGACCAAGAAGCCGCCGCTGATCCCGCGGGGTGGGCTGTACTTCCTCGAGTCCGACTCCCGGCCGCTGTCCGGCCACGCTCAGCAGGAGCTGCGCTGGAGGCCGAAGTCATTCGACGAGGGCCTCGAGCGCACGTTCGCTCACTTCCGCGAGCGCGGGTGGGTAGAGGGATCGCCGGCGAGCGCGTAACCGACTGGGGCGGCCTCGAGCACGCGACGGTCGCGACGACCGAACGGGCCCGTAGCGAGGACGAGCTCGTGGCCCTGGTCCGCGACGCTGGCAGGCGTGGCGGGAAGCTCTCGCTCCGCGGCTGCGGCCATTCCTCCGGCGGTCAGTCGTTTGCCGGCGGGGCGACGATGCTCGACCTGCGGGGTCTCGATCGCGTGCTCGCGATCGACCCGGAGGCTCGCAGGGCGCGCATCCAGGGCGGCGCCACCTGGGCGCAGCTGACGCCGCTGCTCGAGCCTCACCGCCTGGGACCGACGACAAAGCAGGAGTTCGAGGGCTTCACGCTCGGCGGCACGGTGGCTGCCAACGCGCACGGGAAGTCGATCGACCATGGTCCGATCGGCTCAGCCGTACGTGGGCTGCGCCTGCTGAAGGCCGACGGTGAGATCGTGAAGGTTTCGCGCGAGCAGGACGGCGAGCTGTTCCGCGCGGCGATCGGGGGCTACGGGCTGCTCGGTGCGATCCTCGACGTCGAGCTCGATCTCGTCGATGACCGCCCCGTGGAGAACGGCGAGCTGGTCTCGCTGAAGGCCGGCGCGCTGGCGGAGCACTACGTCGCGCGCGTGCGCGCCGATCGCGAGCACACACCGCTCTGCTACGGGTTCTTCGACGTCCGCTGCGAGCGCGGCTTTTACGTCGCCTACACGTATCTCGAGGACGGGCGCGAGCGCGACCTCGACGAGCTCGAGCGCCACGAGCCGCCGCCCGCGCTGTTCAACCTGCTCGTGCGCGCGCAGCGCCGTTCGGCGGCTGCGCGGCGCGGCTCGCTGCGGCTCCTGCGCGCGGCCAGCCGCGGCCACGAGGTCACGCTGCGCAGCCGGCGCCTGTTGCTGTGGGACGAGGTTCCTGCCGGGCTGGAGGGGTCGCTGCTGCAGAAGTACGTCATCCCGGCCGGTCGCTTTCCCGCGTTCGTCGAGCTGGCGCACGAGACCCTCGGGCGCCACGGCCGCGACCTGCCGTTGCTGACGCCGCACTTCCGCTTCGTGCCGGGGGGTGACGACGCGCTGCTGTCGTTCGCGCGCGAGGACGGTGTCTGCTTCATCCTCTCGCACCTCACCCGAGCCGGCGACGCGCGCTGGCGCCGCGCCTTCGAGGCCGCCACCGGGGAGCTGCTCGAGGCCTGTATCGGCGAAGGCGGCCGCCACTACCTCACGTTTGACGCGACGGCCTCGCGCGAGCAGCTCGTGCGTGCGTACCCGGAGTGGGACGAGTTCGTCGCGCTGAAGCGGCGCCACGACCCCGGCGAGCTCTTCACGAGCTCGTTCTGGGAGCGCTATGCCGGGTAGGTCGTGAGGAGCGCGACAATGCCACCACCAGAGGAGAGAGTGACCAGCATGACCGAGACCAACCCGAGCGGTGAGCCTCGTCCCGAGGCGCCCGCGTGGATATCGACGTTCTTCCGCGCCGCGAGCGTGGTCAACTTCGTCGTCGCGGGACCCGCGATGGTCGCGCCACGACGCAGCGCAAAGATGCTCGGCGAGAAGCCGCCCGATCCCGCCTTCCCGACACAGGCGTGGTCCGGGATGGCGGTGATGTTCGGCCTCATGTTCCAGGAGATTGCCGCCGACCCGGTTGGCAAGCGCGCGTTGATCCGCTACGGCTGGATCGAGAAGCTCGTGTCCGCGACCGCCACGACGATCGGCTACCGCCGTGGCGAGGCGCCCCGCGCCCTGATGGCTACGATCGCCTTCGCCGACTGGGCGCCGATCATCCCGTTCATCTACCTCAAGTACCGGCTCGACAGGATCGCCGACGGGGACGCCTAGTCAGCGCTCGGCTCCAGGTGGCCGAGCGCGTCGAGCACCAGCCGCCGCGCACGTTCGCCGAGCGGCGCGAGCGTCTCGTCGATCAGGCGCCCGTAGAAGGCCGTCTCTCGCTCGAACAGCCGCTTTCCCTGTGAGGTCAGCTCCAGCACGGTCGCGCGGCGGTCGGTCGGGTGGGGGCGACGTGCGAGATAGCCCTCTCGCTCGAGCCTGTCGGCGAGCCCGGTCATCGTCGACGGCGAGACGCCGAGCCGCTGCCCCGCCGCGGCGATCGGGAGTGGCCCGGCGAGCCCGAGTACCTGCACCACGCGTCGCTGGCGGAGGTCGAGCTCCATCGCGCTGCGTCCCGAGCTGGCGGCGTCCATCGCGTGCAGCAGCCGCATGATTGCGAGCGCCTCGGTCTCGCCCGCGGGGGTCTCGGGCTTCTTCCGGCGGCGAGTGCGGGACTTCGAACCTTCCATATCGGGATTATTGCGATATCGAAGCTCCGATGGCTCGCAGCAAACAAGCCGATAATCCAGGACATGCCGCCGGAGGAATGGAGCACGGCCAAGCACGTCGAGCGCTATCTCGCGCGGGCCGACGAGTTCCCGCGCCGGGCGGAGGGAGAAAGCGTCCTGCTCGAGCAAGTCCCGCCCGGCGCGCGTCGCATCCTCGACCTGGGCACGGGCGACGGCCGCCTGCTCGCGCTGCTGAAAAGCGATCGTCCCGAGATGCGTGGTGTGGGACTCGACTCCTCCAAGCTGATGCTCGAGGCGGCACGCAAGCGCTTCGCCGACGATGAACGCGTCGAGCCAATCGAGCACGACCTCGCCCGGCCGCTGCCGGCGCTCGGCCGATTTGACGCTGTCGTGTCGTCGATGGCGATCCACCACTTGGAGCACGACCGCAAGCGCGCGCTCTACGCGGAGATCTTCGAGTTGCTTGAGCCCGGCGGGGTATTCGCGAACTTCGAGCATGTGGCGTCACCGACCCATCGGCTACATCTCGCTTTCTTTGAGGCAATTGGCGAGCCGCTCGCGCATGAGGACCCGTCCGATCACCTGCTCGATGTCGAGACCCAACTCGGCTGGCTGCGTGAGATCGGCTTCGACGACGTCGACTGCTACTGGAAGTGGCTAGAGATGGCGCTGCTCATCGGGGTCAACCGGACCGCCGCGTAAGCCACTACCGGAAGAACGCGGCCGACAGCCCCGCCTCGTGCGAGAGCACTATTAGGGAAGCTGTTAAGGGCCTGCAACGCAGATGTTTTGCGCGTGTGAACGAACCGACGCGCAGGCCCGCGATTAGTCGAGCGGGGCGCAGCGCAGCGCCCCGATCACCCGCCGGTGGCCGTCGATCACCGGTGCGTCGATCAGCTCAAAGCCCTGGAAGCCCGCATGGCGTGCCATGGCATCCAAACCTGCGGGTCCGAAGCCCCAGTAAACGAAGTCATCACGGGTATAGACCTCTCCTGCCTCGGGGATGTGAACCGTCGCCGAGGAATCGAGAACCATATCCGCCGGCCCGTGAGTCTCGAGCAGCACCTGTCCGCCGCCCGCCAGGCGTCGCCGAAGGATCTTGAGCAGCCCGAGCGGGTTCTCCACCCGGTGGAGGATCCCGAAGCAGAGGATGAGATCGAA
>JBHEMK010000087.1:0-48824 GCA_046262635.1 Gaiellaceae bacterium | reverse complement strand
CGCTCGACGACGACCTCGCCCGTCTCGTCGTCCACCTCCACGTCGGCGACGCACGCGGCGTAGGAGATGGCCGAGTGCGGCTCGATCTCGACCTGGCCCGTGGCGTCGTCGACATCCGCGAACGGTTTCAGCGCCGTGGACGAGCCGCTGATCAGCTCGCCGTAGTTGTACGTCGCCGCGCCGGCGACTTCGGGGATCCCGATCTTCTTCTGTGGCGCACCGCGGGTGACCACCTCGCCGTTCTCGATCTCGAGGTCGCCCGGATCGATCTCGAGTTCCTTCGAGGCGATGTCGATGATCCGCTCGCGCACGCGCTCGGCCGCGAGGCGCACGGCGTTGCCGCCGATGAAGGTACCGCGCGACGCGAACGTTCCGGTGCAGACAGCCGAGGAGTCGGTGTTCGTGTTGTCCATCGTCACCCAGTCGTAGGGGACGCCGAGCGCGTCGGCGACGATCTGGGTGTGCACGGTCTTCGAGCCTTGGCCGATGTCGACCGTGCCTGAGAAGACGTCGACGCGGCCGTCCGGCTTGAGCTTGATCCACGCCTGGCTCGGGTCGCCGTTCTGGTTCATCCCCGTCGGATACTCGATCGTCGCGAAGCCACGACCGCGGTGCGTGGCCATCAGGTCCCCTCTCCGCTCAGACGCTGCTGGGCGACGAGGTGCTTGGGTAGCAGGTCGCCCGAGCGGGGCTCGGGCGTCATCTGCCGGTACTCGGCCGGGAGCTCCACGCCCACGCGCTCGGCGGCGGCAAGCGTGACGGCCACCGTGGACGGATCCTTCAGCGCGACACCGTTGCCGCTCGTATCGCCAATCCGGTTCGCGTTCTTGAGCCGCAGTTCCCACGGATCGAGTCCGAGCACCTCGGCGATGCGGTTCAGGTGCGTCTCGACCGCGAACGACACCGACGTGACACCGAAGCCACGCATCGCCGTCGTCGGCACACGGTTCGTGAAGACCACGAAGCCGTCGAAATGCAGGTTTGGAATCGTGTAGGCACCCGAGTGGTGGAACGCGTGCTTCGTGACGCCGTAGGGCGAGAAGCGTGCGTACGCACCCGAATCATGCAGTGTCAGCGTCCGCCGCCCGAGGATCCAGCCGTCTTTCGTCACCGCGTCGGCGAGCTCGATGTGCCACGGCGCGCGAGTCGAGGAGGCGAGGAACTCCTCCTCGCGCGTCCAGCGCCACTTGACCGGCCGGCGGGACTTCAGCGCGAGCAGCGCGCAGATCGTGTCCGCGGCGGTGTCGACCTTGCCGCCGAAGCCTCCGCCCACGGTGCCGCCGACGAACTTCAGCTTGTTCAGCGGAACCTGCAGGTGGGCGGCGACCACTCCCATCGAGAAGTACATCGCCTGTGTGCAGGAATAGATGGTCAGTCGGCCGCTCGCCTCGGGCACCGCGAGAGCGACCTGCGTCTCCATCGGCATCTGCTCGATCGCCTGCGGCCTGTAGACCCCTTCGACGATCGTGTCGGCACTGTCGAAAGCAGCCTCGACGTTCCCCTTGCGCACCCGGCGGTGGTTGTACGGTCCGTAGTGCGGATAGACGTTCCCCCACTGGTGGACTTGAGGCGCGTGCGGATCGAGGGCGTTCCGGATGTCGAAGAGCCCGGCACGCTCGTCGTAGGAGATCTCGATCGCTTCCACCGCGGCTCGAGCGGCCTCCTCGGACTCGGCGGCGACCGCCGCAATCGGCTGGCCTCTGTAGCGCACCTCCCCGTCGGCGAGGAGCGGCTCGTCGGCGGGGACGCCGAGCGCCTCGAGGTGGCCGTAGACGTTCTTCGGCACGTCGGCGGCGGTGACGACCGCGTGCACTCCCTTCATCCCCTCGGCCTTCGAGGTGTCCAGGCGCGTGAGCGCTGCGTGGTGCTGTGTGGATCGGAGCGCCTTCACCCAGAGCGTGCGACCGACGCGGACGTCGTCGACGTACTGCGTGCGGCCCGTGACGTGTCCCACCCCGTCGTAGCGTGGAAGACGTGCGCCGACGGCCTTCACGCCGGGCTCCCCGGGATCGGCACCGGATCGCCCTCGCCGGGTTCGGGCAGATCCTCGGGCGCTCCGACCTCCCCGCGCGACGCGGCCATGACCGCGTCGACGATCTTCACGTAGCCCGTGCAGCGACAGTAGTGCCCGCCGAGCGCCTCGAGGACCTCCTCGCGCTCGACCGGGCCTCCCCTGCGCTCGATCAGCGCGGTCGCGGCGACCACCATGCCCGGCGTGCAGAAACCGCACTGCGCGGCATAGCGCTCGTGAAATGCGGCCTGGACGGGGGAGAGGCTCTCGGCCTCGCCAAGGCCCTCGAGCGTCGTGATCGACGCCCCGTCGACCATCGCGACGGCGGTCAGACACGAGCGGCGGGGCTCGCCATCGACGAGGACCGTGCACGTGCCGCAGCCGCCCTGCTGGCAGCCGGCCTTCGGGCTCGTGACGTCGAGCTCGTTGCGCAGCACGTGCAGGAGCGGCGTGAGCGGCGGGCTCGAGATCTCCTGGTCGATCCCGTTGACCGTCAGGATCATGCGCTCTCCAGTCTGTCGAGGGCCCGGCGGACGAGCACGGGCAGCACCTTACGCCGGTACGCCGCGGTCGCGACCGCGTCGTCGACCGGCTCCACGTCCCCCAGCACGTCGGCGGGATCGCGACTCTGCTCGAAGGTGCGCGCGCGTACGGCCGTCGGCCCGACGCCCGAGACTCCGACGCGGAGCCCGCCGTCCTCGGTCGAGCAGATCGCGACCGTCGCGACCGCGTAGGAGTGGGCGTGCCGGCGACGCATGCCGTCAGCCGCCCATTTCTGCTCGGCCTGGTCGTACTCGACGCCGAGCACGAGCCGGCAGGAGCGGTCGCCGGAGAGGAAGTCCTCGACCGGCTCGATCCGCTCGCCTCCCTTGCCGGTCGAGCGTACGCGCGCACCGCGCGCGATCAGCGGCGCACCGAAATCACCGCGCTGGGACTCGAGCCCGGGAGGCGCGCAGATGTTGCCACCAACAGTCGCGCTGCGACGCACCTCGCCGTCTGCGACGTGCTCGACGTAGTGCCCGAGGATCTGGTCCGGCACCTCGGCGAGCGCTGCGAGCGGCACCATGGCCCCGATCCGGATCAGGCCGTCCTCGACGCTCAGGGTGTCGAGGCCGCTCCGGTGCAGCAGCAGCGCGCGCCCGGGGTTGAGGCGCCCCGCCGCGATCTCCGGGAGCAGGATCGTCCCGCCGCCGAACACGGTCGTCCCCTCCCCGTCCCCGAAGAGCTGAGCCGCCTCCCCGGCGGAGGTTGGAACGAGGGTCTCCGCAGCCATGGGAGGCGATTGTGTGCGTGAACGCTCCCTGCGTCAAATGAGAGCTGACAGCCGCCCCAGGGGCGGCGCCGCTACGCTTGCGCGGTGCCGTTCGCCTCGATCGACGAGCTGGAGTCGGCGCTCGCCCGCGTCTCCTACCTCCCCGACCGGGGGCTCTCGACCGCGCTATACCTCTCGCTGAGGCTCGAGAAGCCGCTGCTGCTCGAAGGCGAGGCCGGCGTGGGCAAGACCGAGGCCGCGAAGTCGATCGCAACCGCCCTCGGCGCCCGCCTGATCCGCCTCCAGTGCTACGAGGGGCTGGACGTCGCGCACGCCGTCTACGAGTGGAACTACGCGCGCCAGCTGCTGCACATCCGCGCGGCGCAGGAGGGAACGGTCGACGAGTCGGAGCTCTTCGGGCCCGAATTCCTGATCCGACGGCCGCTGCTCGAGGCGCTCGAGTCGGCAGAGCCCGTCGTGCTGCTGATCGACGAGATCGACCGCGCCGATGAGGAGTTCGAAGCGTTCCTGCTCGAGGTCCTCTCCGACTTCCAGATCACCATTCCGGAGCTCGGCACGATCCGGGCAACGCAGCGGCCGCACGTGATCCTCACGTCGAACCGCACCCGCGAGCTGCACGACGCTCTGAAGCGCCGCTGTCTGTTTCACTGGATCGGCCATCCGGCCCTCGAGCGCGAGATCGAGATCGTCAAGCTGCACGTCCCGGGCCTGCCCGAGCGGCTCGCGGCCGAGGCGGCGGCGTTCGTCGCCGAGCTGCGCTTGCTCGACCTCCAGAAGCGGCCGGGCCTCGCCGAGACGATCGACTGGGCGCGCGCCCTGACAGCCCTCGGCGCGCATGAGCTCGACGTCGAGAATGTCCAGGCGACGCTCGGCTCGGTGCTCAAGTACCACGAGGACGCGCTCGTGGTTCGCGACGAAACGCTCGCGGGCCTCGTCGCCTCTGCACGTGGCCGGTAACGCCGTCGTGTCGCACATCGTCACGTTCGGACGCGTGCTGCGCGAGGCCGGGCTCGAGGTCGGCCCCGGGCGGGTCGCCGACGCCGTGAAGGGGCTGGCTGCGGTGGAACTCGCCCGCCAGGACGATGTGTACTGGACGCTCCGTCAGACGCTTGTCTCGCGGCAGGAGGACATCGAAGCATTCGACCGCGCCTTCGACGCCTGGTTCCTGCGTGCCGCCCTCGGCCCGCCCTCCTCCGCCGACCCGCGGCCGACGCGTGGCGCACGCCGCCAGGATGCCGCGCCCGGGCCGGGGCCGGAGATCGATGGTGGCGACACGCATCTCGGCGCCTGGAGCCCGGAGGAACTGCTCCGTACGAAGGACTTCGCCGCGATGAGCGCCGAGGAGTTCGAGCGGGCCCGCAGATTGATCCAGGCGATCGCGGTCGCGCGGCCACGCCGGCGCACACGGCGCCTCCGACCAGACTCGAAAGGGTCGATGCTCGACGTGCGCGGGCTCGTGCGCGCGTCGCTCGCGACCGGCGGCGAGCCGGTCGAGAGGGCCTTCCGCAGCCGCTCCGAGTCGCCACGCAAGCTTGTCCTGATCCTCGATGTCTCGGGCTCGATGGAATCGTACGCGCGCGCGATGCTGCTCTACCTGCACGCGGCGCGCGGCTCTGGTCGCGGGGTCGAGACCTTCGCCTTCGGCACACGGCTGACGAGGCTGACGAGGGAGCTCGCCGCGCGCGACCCCGAGGCGGCGCTCGCGGCAGCGGCGGCGGGAGTGCTGGACTGGTCGGGCGGCACGCGCATCGGCGAGTCGCTGAAGGCCTACAACGACGAGTGGGGCCGGAGGGCACTGACGCGCGGCGCGGTCGTCGTGATCCTCTCCGATGGTTGCGAGCGTGGCGACCCGAGCCTTCTCGACGAGCAGATGGCGCGGCTCGCGCGTCAGGCTTTCGCGGTTGTCTGGGTCAACCCGCTGAAGGGCGATCCGGCCTACCAGCCGCTCGCCGGGGGGATGCGCGCGGCTCTGCCTCACGTCGACCGGTTCCTCGCAGGGCACGACGTCGCGAGCCTCGAGGCGCTCGGTACAGTCCTCGGAGGCATCGAGCGGAGGCACGCCGGGTGAAGGAGATCGTCAACGAGGTCGAGCGCTGGCGGGAGCGCGGCGAGAAGGTCGCGATCGCAACGGTCATCGCGACTCGCTTGTCGGCGCCTCGCCCCGTCGGCGCGAAGTTCGCGGTGTCGGAAAGCGGCGAGATCTCCGGTTCCGTCTCGGGCGGATGCGTCGAGAGCGACGTCGTCGCGCAGGCGCGTGAGGTGCTCGCCACCGGCGAGCCGAAGCTGCTGAGCTACGGCATCTCTGACGAAGACGCATTCGGTGTCGGCCTGCCGTGCGGCGGGGAGATCGACGTCTTCCTCGAGCGGTTCGATTGACCGAGCTCGCCGAACGGCTGCTTGAGCTCGCTCGCGGCGAAGAACGCGCCGTCCTCTTCACCGTCGTGGAGGGGCCGCGTTCGGGCGCGAAGCTGCTCGTCCTGCTCGACCGCGGGGAGAGGGTGGGCAACGCGCCGCCCGAACTCGCGGAGCTCGTGCCGGAGATCCGGCGCAACGGTCAGCACGAACACGCGGGCCTGAAGGTCTTCGCCGAGGTCTACGGGCCGCCACCGCGCCTCGTCGTCGTCGGAGCGGTCGACACCGCCGCAGCGCTGTGCGCAGCGGCGAAGCTGATCGGCTGGCACACGATCTGCGTCGACGCCCGCGCTCGCTTCGCCACGGCCGAGCGCATCCCGAGCGCCGACGAGCTGATCGTTGCCTGGCCTGACGAGGCCCTCGACCGGATCGCGCCGGATCACGACACCGCCGTCGTCGTCCTCACGCATGACGAGAAGTTCGACGTCCCGGCGCTCACGGCGGCGCTCGCGACGGACGCCTTCTACGTCGGTGCGATCGGCTCGCGCAAGACGCAGGCCCGCCGGCGCGAGCGGCTGCTCGAGGAGGGCCTGACGGATGCCGACCTCGACCGGATCCACGGGCCCGCAGGGCTCGACCTCGGCGCAGATTCCCCCGCCGAAACGGCCCTCTCGATCCTGATCGAAGCGCTGGCCGCCCGTGCGGGCCGGCCCGGGACGCCGCTGAAGACGGCCGCCGGGCGGATCCACGTGGAAGACTGACCGATGGCTCCGCTGAGCGCTGGGCGCACCCGACACACCGTCGCCTTCCGGCTCAAGGAGACGGTCGATGAGGCCGGCTTCCTCGACGCCGCGAGGCGACTGGCTGCGATTCCCGGCGTCGAGGAATTCGAGCTGCTGCGCGAGACGAGTGCGAAGAACGAGTACCGGTTCGGGATTTCCATGGAGTTTCCCGACCAGGCCGCCTACGCCGCGTACAACGAGCACCCCGATCACGTGCGCTTCCTGCGGGAGCGCTGGCTGCTCGAGGTGGACGACTTCCTCGAGATCGATTACGTTCGCCTCCCACGCTGAACAGGAGGGCCGGATGACGGTCGCAGTGCATTCCGAGAAGCTGCGCGAGCTCTTGGACGAGAACGTCGAGGTCGAGCAGATCGCGACCGGGTTCACCTTCACGGAGGGGCCGATCTGGATGCAGGACGACTCGCTCCATTTCAGCGATATGCCCGCCGACAAGCGGCGCCGGTGGCATCCGAGCGAGGGCGTCACCGTCCTGCGCGATCCGAGCAACAAGTGCAACGGGATGACGCGCGACAACTTCGGCAACCTGATCGTCTGCGAGCACGTCACGAGCTCGGTCGTACGGGAGTCGCCGGACGGCGGCCGCGAGGCGATCGCGACCCACTGGCGCGGCAAGGAGCTGAACAGCCCGAACGATGTGATCGTCGCGCGCGACGGGTCGATCATCTTCACGGACCCCACCTATGGACGCACGCCCGGTTTCGGTGTCGAGCGCGACCAGGAGCTCGACTTCCAGGGCGTCTACCGCATCCCCGCCGGCGGCGGCGGCCTCCAGCTGCTCGCCGACGACTTCAGCCAGCCGAACGGGCTCTGCTTCTCGCCGGACGAGTCCCTGCTCTACATCAACGACACCGTCCAGGCTCACATCCGCGTCTTCGACGTCGGACCGGATCACCGGCTGTCGGACGGCCGAGTCTTCGCCGAGGGGATCGGCGACGGCGACCTGGTCAAGGGCGGCCTCGTCGACGGAATGAAGCTGGACGAGCGCGGGAACGTCTACGTCACCGGCCCGGAAGGGGTCTGGATCTTCGGTCCGTCGAGCGATCACCTCGGCACGCTCAAAATCCCGGAGAGCGTCGGCAACATGAACTGGGGCGATGACGATTGGAAGTCGCTGTACATTCCGGCCTCGACGTCGGTCTACCGCGTGCGGATGAAGGTCGCGGGCAACCGGCTCGGCTACATGCAGTAGGAGATGCCCATGGATCGGATTGACCCGAAGTCTGCAGCCCTGATCATCCAGGACCTGCAGAACGACGTGATCATGGAGGGTGGAGCCTTCGCGGAGTCCGGTGCGCCGGCCCACGCCACCGCCCAGAACGTGGTCGAAAACGTCAAGGGGCTCGCCGAGGCGTGCCGAGCGGCCGGCGTGCCGGTGATCCACGTCTGGTACATCGTCGAGCCGGGCGCGTCCGGCCTGAAGCAGAACGCGCCGCTGTTCCAGGGCGTGAAAGATGCGGACGCGCTCGTCCGTGGGAGCTGGGGTGCCGCGCCTGTCGACGGGCTCGAGCCGCAGAGTGGCGACCATGTCGTCGAGAAGATGCGGATGAACGGGTTCTACGACACGAGACTCGACATCCTGCTGCGCGGTCTCGGCGCCGAGACGCTGATCATCACCGGCGCCTGGACGAACATGTCGATCGAGCACACGGCGCGCCACGCGGCGGACGCGGGCTACCGTGCCGTCGTCTCCTCCGACGGCACCTCGACCGTCAGCGACGAGTGGCAGAACGCAGCGCTCGGCTATGCGCTGCAGAACGTCGCCTCGATCGGCACCTGCGCCGAGATCGCCTCAGCCTTCGGGTGAGGCTCGACGCGAAGACGACCGCTCTGCTCGTCATCGACCTTCAGCAGGACACGGTCGGCGAGGAGGGCGCCTTCGCCTCCTCCGGCGCAGCGGCGTTTGCCAAGGCACACGGCGTCGTCGAGCGGGTGACGGGGCTGGCGGACGCCTTCCGGGCTGCGGGCGCGCCCGTGATCCACGTCTGGCATGTCGACGAGCCGGGGCATGTCGACTCGACGCGCAACGCCGAGCTCTACCGCTCGATCGCCGAGGCGGACGCGCTCGTGCGCGGCACCCGGGGCGCCGAGCCCCTCGTCCTTCCGGCCAAGGGGGACGTCGTCGTCGAGAAGCAGCGGATGTCGTCCTTCAACTCGACGACACTCGACACGAAGCTGCGGGGGCTCGGTACAAGGACCGTCGTCTGCTGCGGCGCCTGGACGAACTGGGCGGTCGAGCACACCTGCCGCGACGCGGCCGACCACGGCTACAAAGTCGTCGTCGTCACCGACGCGACGGCGACGATCTCCGAGGAGTTCCAGCGTGCGGCACTCGACTACGCGCTCACGACGGTGGCCGAGCGGGCGACCGCGGCCGAGGTAGTCGAGGCGCTCGGCGCCCGCTGAGCCGCGCCTAGAATGACGACTGTGTCGACGACCGTCGATCTGCCGTTCCTGGAGCTCGAGCCCGACTCGGGCGAGACCTTTCCGGTCGAGAATCCCGCGACGGGCGAGACGGTCGCCGAGCTGCCTCGGATGGGCGCGTCCGAGACGCGCCGCGCGATCGAGCGGGCCCAGGCGGCGCTGCCCGCGTGGCGCTCGATGCTGGCCAAGGACCGCGCCCGCATCCTCCGGCGCTGGGCCGACCTGATGCTGGAGCACGAGGAGGACCTCGCGCGCCTGCTGACGATCGAGCAGGGCAAACCGCTCGCCGAGTCGCGTGTCGAGATCGCCTACGCCGCCTCGTTCTACGAGTGGTTCGGCGAGGAGGCGAAGCGCGTCTACGGCGACACGATCCCCACCTACGCGCCCGACCGGCGGATCGTCGTCACAAAGGGCCCGATCGGGGTCACCGGCGGGATCACCCCCTGGAACTTCCCCGCCGCGATGCCGACGCGCAAGTCGGCCCCCGCGCTCGCCGCCGGCTGCACGATGGTGTTGAAGCCGGCCGAGCAGACGCCCCTCTCGGCTCTCGCCGTCGCGCGGCTCGGCCTCGAGGCCGGGTTGCCCGAAGGGGTCTTCCAGCTCGTCACCGGCGCCGCCGCCGACGCGCCGGAAATCGGCCGCGAGCTGACTTCAAACCCGGCGGTGCGCAAGCTGGGCTTCACAGGCTCCACCGAGGTCGGAAAGCTGCTGATGGCGCAGTGCGCGAGGCAGGTGAAGAAGGTCTCGCTCGAGCTCGGCGGCAACGCGCCCTTCATCGTCTTCGACGACGCTGACCTGGACGAGGCCGTCGCGGGCGCGCTGATCTGCAAGTACCGCAACAGCGGCCAGACCTGCATCTCCGCGAACCGGATCCTCGTCCAGGATGGGATCTACGACGGGTTCGTCTCCGGGCTCGTCGACGCGGCCTCGAAGCTCAAGGTCGGCAGCGGCCTCGACCCGCAGACGAATGTCGGGCCGCTGATCGAGCAGTCGGCGGTCGACAAGGTGCGACGCCACGTCGGCGACGCGCTGGAGCGCGGCGGCGAGCTGCTGCTCGGCGGCGAGAGCCTCGGGGGCCTCTTCTGGCAGCCGACGGTGATCGCGGGGGTCACGCCCGCCGCGGCGATGTCGCGCGAGGAGACCTTCGGCCCCGTCGCCGGGATCGCGCGCTTCTCCTCCGAGGACGAGGCGATCCGCGACGCGAACAACACGCCCTACGGGCTCGCGGTCTACTACTACACCCGGGACCCGGGCCGCATCTGGCGCCTGTCCGAGGCGCTCGAGTACGGGATTCACGGCGTCAACACCGGCCTGATCTCCTCCGAGGTCGTGCCGTTCGGTGGGGTGAAGGAATCGGGCATCGGCCGCGAGGGCTCGAAGTACGGGATCGAGGAGTGGCTCGAGATCAAGTACCTCTGCCTGGGCGGGGTCGCCGCGCTGTGATCGTCGAGCAGCGCGACTACCACGTGATCACGGGCAGACTGAACGAATTGGTGCAGCTCTACGAGACCGAGGGCATCGAGCTGCAACAGCGCCACCTCGGGAACCTGATCGGCGTCTTCACGACCGAGATCGGCGCCCTTTCGACGTACACCAGCATGTGGGGCTACGACAGCTTCGCCGCGCGCGAGGAGCGGCGCGCCAGACTCCAGGCCGATCACTCCTGGAAGGCGTTCCTCGCGAAGATCCAGCCGCTGATTCACACGCAAGAGAACCGGATACTCGTCCCGACGCCCTTCTCGCCGATTCGCTGATGGGCAGCCTGGACGGGAAGATCGCCGTCGTCACCGGCGCGGCGCAGGGCATCGGGCGTGCGATCGCCGAAGGGCTCGCAGCCGAGGGTGCACGGATCGTGGTCGCCGACCTCCGCGGCGCCGAGGAAACCGCGCAGGCGTTCCCGCAGGGCATCGGCGTGAAAGCCGACGTCTCGAACGAGGACGACGTCGGGCGACTGGCCCGCGAGACGGTCGAGCGGTGCGGCTCGATCGACATCCTGGTCAACAACGCGGGCCTCTACGCCTCGCTGGAGATGCGGCCGTTCGAGCAGATTCCACTCGAGGAGTGGCGACGGGTGATGGACGTCAACGTCGCATCGATGTTTCTCGCCTGCCGCGCGGTCGTGCCCGTGATGCGGGAGCGTGGCGGCGGCAAGATCGTGAACATCTCGTCGGGGACGCCGTTCCGCGGCGTGCCGTTCCTGCTGCACTACGTGACCTCGAAGGGCGCGATCGTGGCGCTCACACGGGCGCTCGCGCGTGAGCTCGGCAAGGACAAGGTGCTCGTCAACTGCGTCGCGCCCGGGTTCACGATGTCCGCCGGCGTGGAGGCGCATCCGGAGGTGGTCACGAAGCTCCGCGACGTCTCGGTCTCCGCGCGCACGCTGCAGCGGGACCAGGTGCCCGAGGACGTCGTCGGCGCCGTCGTCTACCTCTGCGGCCCCGGCTCCGACTTCGTCACCGGGCAAACGATTGTGATCGACGGCGGCCAGTACTTCCATTGATCCTGGCGCTGTTCGAGTGTCCGGACGGAGCTGCGGCCCTGCCAGGCAATCGCGCCGTCTATGACCTCGAGCGGAACGAGGCGCACTTCGGCGAGGTCGGCGTCGACGGACCGGCTGTCGTCTGGCTGCTGGCGGAGTCAGAGGGCGACGGCGCCGCGCTCGTGGCCGAGGTCGGCCTCGACGCGTCCGTCGAGTGGATGATGCGCTGCGACCGGATCGACTTCCGGACCGGCGGCGTCGCCCACCGGCACACGCATCCGGGCCCGGGGATCCGGCGGCTGCTCTTCGGGTCGATCCGCATCGACACCAAGGGCACGTCGCACCTGTACGGCCCCGGCGGCGCGTGGTTCGAGACGGGCCCGGACCCCGTCTACGCCGCCGCCTCCGCGACCGAGGAGTCGGCGTTCGTCCGCGTCCTGCTGCTCCCGCGGACGTGGCTGGGCAAGCGCACGATCAGCTACGTCGACCCGACGGACAACGCGAAGCCGAAGGGGCAGCGGCCGACGGTCTTCTTCGACCGGCCGATCACGCTGTGAGCCGTCGCGGCGGAAAGCTGCTCGTCGACCAGCTCGTCGTCCACGGCTCGGACACCGCGTTCTGCGTGCCGGGCGAGAGCTACCTCGAGGTGCTCGACGGTCTCTACGACGCCCCGATCCGGCTCATCACCTGCCGACACGAGGCCGGCGCCGCGAACATGGCCGACGCCTACGGCAAGCTGACCGGTCGGCCGGGGATTTGCCTCGTCACGCGCGGCCCTGGCGCGACGCACGCGTCGGTCGGCGTGCACACGGCGTTTCAGGACTCGACGCCGATGATCCTGCTCGTCGGCCAGGTCGCCGCAAGTCAGGAGGAGCGGGAGGCATTCCAGGAGATCGACTACAGGCGCATGTTCGGGCCGATGGCGAAATGGGTGGCCCAGATCGAGCGCGTGGACCGAATCCCCGAGTACCTCGCGCGGGCATTCACGACCGCGTGCGCGGGACGGCCGGGGCCGGTGGTGCTCGCGCTGCCCGAGGACACGCTGTCGGCTGAGAGCGACGTTCCGGACGCGCTTCCGTTCCACGTCGTCCAGCCGACCGCCGGCCCTGGGGAGCTGGAGCGGCTGCGTGTCCTGCTGGCCCGGGCGGAGCGGCCGCTGGCGATCATCGGCGGCGCGGGCTGGACCCCGCGCGCGGCCGCGGCCATGCAGGTGTTCCTCGAGTCGAACGAGCTGCCCGCCGGTGCGGCGTTCCGCCGCCAGGATGCACTCGACAACGACTCCCCGAGCTACGCCGGCGACATCGGGATCGGGATCAACCCGAAGCTCGCGCGGCGGGTCCGTGAGGCCGACCTCCTGCTCGTCGTCGGGCCGCGCCTCGGCGAGATGACGACCTCGGGCTACGAGCTGCTCGAGGCCCCCACGCCCGCGCAGACGCTCGTCCACGTCCATCCGGGAGCGGAGGAGCTCGGCCGCGTCTACCGGCCGGAGCTGCCGATCCTCTCCGGGATGGAGCAGTTCGCCGAGTCGGTGCGCGCGTTGCGGGTCGAATCGGGCTGGAGCGCCTGGACGGCGGCGGCTCGCGCCGAGTATGAGGAGTGGCAGCGGCACGCTCCGATGCCGGGGACGCTCGACCTCGGCGAGTGCCTCGCGCACCTGCGGGAGCGCCTTCCGGATGCCGTCGTCGCGACCGGCGCCGGCAACTTCTCCACGTGGGTTCAACGCTTCTGGCGCTGGCACTCGTTCCCGAGCCAGCTCGCGCCGACGAGCGGGGCGATGGGCTACGGCGTTCCCGCCGCGGTGGCCGCCAAGGCAGTCGAGCCCGAGCGGCCGGTCCTGTGCTTCGCCGGCGACGGCGATTTCCTGATGAGCGGCCAAGAGCTTGCGACCGCCGTCCAATACGGGCTTCCGATCGTCGTTCTTGTCGTCAACAACGGCATGTACGGAACGATCCGCATGCACCAGGAGCGTCATTTTCCGGGCCGCGTCGTCGGGACGGACCTCGTGAACCCCGACTTCGCCGCCTACGCCCGCGCGTTCGGGGCGCACGGCGAGACGGTCGCCGAGACCGGAGCGTTCGCGGAGGCATTCGAGCGCGCCCTCGCCGCCGGCCGGCCGGCGCTGGTCGAGCTGCAGATCGACCCGGAGGCGATCAACCCCCGCACGACGCTGAGCGCGATCCGCGCCGGAGGCTAACCCGCCTCGCCGCGGTGACGAGCGAGATAATCCTCCCGAACGGGTTGGAAGACGTCGACCACCGTCGCGCCTTCCGGCCCGCAGCGAGCGGAGTGCTCGATGCCGCCGGGAAGCACGTACCCTTCCATCGGGCCGATCGGGTGCTCGACGCCGTCGACGACGAGCACCTGTGTGCCGCGCAGGCACAGGCCCAGCTGCTCGTGCGGATGGCTGTGCTGCGGCACGACCGCGCCGGGCTCGAACTCGATCACGTTGATCATCGCGCCCTCCCCGAACAGTGGGCGCCCGCTGACGCCCTCGGCCAGCTCGAACGGCCGGATGTTGCCGAACCGGACGAACTGGGGCTCCATCGTGCGATCATCGCAGCCAACGTGAGCGCGCGAGAGGAGATCCGCGTTCCCGAGCTGGCCGAGCCGGTCAGCCATTACACCGACGCCGTCCGCGCCGGTGCGTTGCTCTTCGTCTCGGGCCTCGTCGCCGTGGACGGGGTCGGCCAGCTCATCCCGGGCGACGTGGTCGCGCAGGCGCGGCAGGTCTTCGCGAACCTCGGCCGCGTGCTCGCCGCCGTCGACGCGACCTTCGCCGACGTCATCAAGGTGACGGTGTACCTGACGGACATCGACGACCGGCCGGCGATCAACCCCGTCCGTCGGGAGGTCTTCGGCGACTCGCGGCCGGCCAGCACGCTCGTCGAGGTCAGCCGGCTCGTCGTGCCGGGCGCAAAGCTCGAGGTCGAGGCAGTGGTGCTGCTTCCGTGACCGATCCCTGGAACGCCGTCATCGCCGACGTCGAGCCCGCGCCCGCCGGGCCCGGCCCGCTCCACGGCAAGCGCCTGCTCGTCAAGGATCTGATCGACACGGCCGGGATCCGCACCACGTACGGGTCGCGGATCTACGCGGCTCACGTTCCGAGGAGGACGGCGCCCGCCGTCCAGAGCCTCGTTGCCGCGGGCGCGGTGATCGTCGGCAAGGCGAACCTGCACGAGTTCGCCTGGGGTGTCACGAGCCAGAACCCGTGGTACGGGACGGTCGGCAACCCGCGCCATCCGGGCCGGACCGCCGGCGGCTCCTCCGGCGGCAACGCGGCTGCGCTCGCCGCAGGGCTGTGCGACGTCGGAATCGGCACCGACACCGGCTGCTCGATCCGCCTGCCCGCTGCCTGCTGCGGTGTCGTCGGCCTGAAGCCCGCTTGGGGACGGATCCCGACCGCGGGCGTCTATCCGCTCTGTCCGACCTTCGACACCGTCGGGCCGATGGCGAGGACCGTGCAGGACGTCGCGCTGGCCTGGTCGGTTCTGACCGGCGAGCCCGTACCCGAGCCGCGGCTCGAGGGGCTGAGGGTGGGCGTACTGACGAAGCCGCCGTCCGTCGGCGGCCCCTCGCTGCCCGAGAACCGCGCGGCGGAGCAGTACGTCGAGCGGCTCGAGGAGCTCGGCGCCCGGACCGTCGAGACTCGGATCCCCGATCCGCCGGACGACACCTGGCCCCTCTTCTTCCACGAGGCCGCCGAGGCCCACCGGGCGACGTTCCCCGCCCGTGCCGACGAGTACGGCGAGAACGTCCGCGCAAAGCTCGAGCATGCGCAGACCGTCGCGCTGCGGGAGGTCGAGCGAGCGCGGGTGTCGGTCAGCCGCTGGCGCACGTACAACCCTGAGGTCGACCTGTACGTCGCGCCGGTGCTCGGCGTCGAGCTCCCGCCGGTGGACTGCGACGAGCTCGAGGTCCGGATCCCGGCCACGGCGTTCCTGCGCCCCTTCAACGTCCTCGGCTGGTCCGGTCTCGCGATCGGCGACCTCCAGCTCGTCGCGCCGCGGGACGAGGTCGTTCTCGCCGCGGGGCTCGCCTGGGAACGCTAGGACGCGGGCGTCACGTCCTGGACGTCACGCGGCGGTGGCACCGTCAGGTCGACGCGCGTGCCGAAGCCCGAATACGCCGCGTCAACGCTGATGCGGCCTCCCCTCGGCGTCCGGTACTCGACCAGGACGCGGCGCACCCGCCCCTGCCGGTCGACCCAGAAATCGGCCCGAAACGGCCCGCCCGGATAGTCGTTGCGGATCGCGATGGCGACCGCGGCTGGAACGCGCGCGGAGAGGCGCGCGGGATTCACCATCCCCCGGAAGTGCGTCGTCTCGACCTCGCCCAGCGTCGTCATGGCGATCCGCTTGAGGCGGCTGACGCCGTCGGTCAGGTAGACACCGGCGCGAATGTGTGCGAGCTCGTCGGGACGGCTCGTGCGCTGCTTCGGGGTCAGCCCGCGCCGGTCGAGCCGCGTCCAGGGCTTCACGCTCGAGTCGGTCATGGCGGCTTCGACGTTCGCATTGGCGTACGTGACCGGACCGATGACGACGAGCTCCTCGGGCAACCGCAGACCCTGGACGAGCTTGTAGATGTGCGCCCGCGGTCGCGCGAAGGAGACGGTGCCGTTCTCGTCGGAGCGCACGCCGACCCCGCCGACCTCGGCGTCGATGACGATCCTGAACCGTGCGCTGCCCGCTGCGGTCGTGCGCGCACGTGCCGCGTCGAGACCCGCGGGTCCGGCGGAGGAGCCGCCGCAGCCGGCGAGTCCGAGCAGGAGCAGACCGATCGCCAAGACGCGACGCACCCGGCGGATTGTGCCTACAGGTGGATCTTGATCGCGCCCCGGGGTCGTGGCCGGTTGTCCGCCTGCAGGACGTCGACGAAAGCCGCGGCGGTCGGCGACCATTCGCGGCGCGCGTAGACCGCGACGTCGCGGATCAGCCGCGGCACCAGCCGGAGCACGCTCCCCTCGATCCCCGGCAGGACGATGTTGTCCGGCACGAGGGCAGGTCCGAGGCCGGCCGACGCGAGCCGTGCTGCCCCTTCGGCCTGCGAGGTGCGGACAGTGCCGCGCGGCTCGAAGCCGGCACGGCGGCAGATCTCCTCGACGACGCCAGCCAACCCGTGATCGTGGTGGTAGAGCACCCATTCGCGGTCGGCCAGCTGGCGCAGGTGGACGGTCGCGCCGGCGGCGAGCGGATCAGCTCGGGGCAACACGACCACGAACTCCTCCCAGGCGACCGTCTCGAGCGGCCCCTCCCACCTCCGCCGCGGCAGCGGGCCGATCGCGAAGTCGGCGATCCCCTGCTCGACCGCGTCCTCGAGCAGGGAGCGGTGGCGGAACTCGTGCAGCCGGATCGCCACATTCGGATGTCGCTCGTGCCACGTGCGGATGTAACCGGGCATCAGTCCGACGGCCATCGAGAGCACCGTCGCGATCTCGAGCGCGCCGGATTCGAGCGCGAGCGCCGCGCGCGCTCCCTGCCAGCCCCGCTCGACCGCACGAACGGCCGTGCGGGCCTCCGGTAAGAGGCTTCGGCCCGCAGGAGTGAGCGAGATCCCGCGCGGCAGCCGCTCGAGCACCGAGCCGTTCAGTTCGTGCTCGAGCGCGCGGATGTGCTGCGACAGCGAGGGCTGGGTGATCCCCACCCGCCGGGCGCCGCGCGTGAACGAGCCCTCCTCGACGACCGCGACAAAGCACTCGAGTTGACGAATGTTCATAGTTAAAACCTATCGCGGCAAGTGTTGAATCGGGCACTTGACCTATCGTTCCCGACCGGCAAGACTTCCGGCCCAGTGCGCGCCACGCGGATCAACCACGTCAGCATCTCCGCGGCAGACCTCGAGGAGTCGACCCTGTTCTACGAAGAGGTCTTCGCGATGGAGCGGATCCCGACGCCGGCTTTCGCGTCGCCGGTGCAATGGCTTCGGGTCGGCGACATGCAGCTCCACCTCTTCCTGGATGACCGCGAGGCGCCCGCCCGTCACCACCTCGGGTTCACCGTGGACGACTTCGACGCCGCCTACCGAGCCGTGAAGGGCCGCGGGTCCGCGACGTGGGGGTGGCAACTGGTCGAGCTACCCTCGCGGCAGGTGCAGCTCTACTTCCGCGATCCGGCCGGGAACCTGATCGAGCTCAACTGGCCGGACGCCGACACGCTCGACCGGTCGCGCTACCCTGAGCTCCGGCGCCTCTCGGACCACATCCCACAGCCGGCGCACGCCGAACGGGCCGTCCTCTACCTGGCGGCCGTCAGGCAGTAGTGGAGTCAGGCCTGCGGCAGGCGAACTCGGTCGGCACGCTGTCGCGGCGGGCGCGCGTGAGTGCGCTGCGGTTGCGGCTCCGACGGTGGCTCGGGTGGTTCGCGCTCGGCGTCGTCGCGCTCCTGCCGCTCGTCTGGGTGCTCTTCCTCGCTCCGACCAGCGGCAAGTACGCGACCGCGTTCGGCTCTGGCGTCCACGACCCGAAGGACTTCCTGATCACGGTTCTGAACGGCGTCACCGCCGCCGGCCTCTACTTCGTCGTCGCGAGCGGCTTCACGCTGATCTTCGGGCTGATGCGCGTCGTCAACATGGCCCACGGCGCGTTCTTCCTCTTCGGAGGCTACATCGCGCTGAAGCTCCAGCGGCACTTCGTCGGCCAGGGCGGCTCGTTCGGGCTGACGAGCGACCAGGTCAATCTCACCCACTGGATCATCCCCGCCCTCGCCGGCACGGCCGCGGTCGCCGGCATCGGACTGCTGATGCAGCAGCTGTTCCTGCGCTGGAACCAGGGCCAGGACCTCCGCCAGGCGCTGATCACGATCGCGATCTCGATCATCCTCGCCGACCAGATGCTCGCGCATTTCGGCGGCGTCGCCGAGGACATCGCCTGGCCGCGCAACGTCGACAAGTTCGTCAACCTCCGCGCGGAAGGCATCCAGTACACGCTGACCCGGCTCGTCATCCTCGGTATCGCGGTGGCGATCGGCCTCCTGCTCTGGTTGTGGCTGAAGCGGACGCGCACGGGCATGGTGATTCGTGCCGGAGTCGACGACCGCGCGATGGTCTCGGCGCTCGGCATCAACATCCAGCTGACGTTTGCGATTGCGTTCCTCGTCGGCTGCGCTCTCGCAGGGCTTGGCGGGGTGATCGGCGGCTCCTTCGCCAGCCTCGCTCCGGGCGTCGATGCTAACTGGCTTCTCTATTCCCTCGTCGTAGTGATCATCGGCGGGATGGGGTCACTCGGCGGCGCGGGAATCGGGGCGCTCCTGCTCGGCTTGACGAGCAACTTCTCGGCGGCCTACCTGCCTTCGAACTACACGTACTACTCGATCATCTTCACGTTCGTGCTGGTCGCGGTCGTGCTCGCCGTCCGACCGCTCGGGCTGTTCGGGAGGCCCGCGTGAGCCGCGCCGTCACGGCCGACCGCCTCGTCGGCGTGCTGGCCATCGTCGTCGCAGTGATCGCGCCGGTGATCCTACCCACCTACTGGGTCGGGACGCTGCTGACCCAGATGCTCTTCCTCGGCATCGTCGCTTCCAGCCTGATCTTCCTCTCTGCCTACGGAGGGATGGTGTCGCTTGCCCAGGTTGCGGTCTACGGGATCGCCGGCTTCGTCGTCGGCAATGCGACGACGAACGGGAACACGAAAGGACTCAACCTCGGCTGGAATCCGTGGTGGGGCGTGTTGCTCGGAATCGCGATCGCCGTCGCGGCCGGGCTGCTCCTCGGTGGCCTCGCGAGCCGAAGCGTCGGCATCTACTTCCTGATGATCACGCTCACGTACTCCGTGATCGCGAACCTGTTCTTCGGCCAGGTGACCGACCTGTCGGGATTCGGCGGGATCAGCGGCGTGCCGACACCGCACGTGATCGGCAGCCCCGATGCACACCGCAACCGGCTCTACTACATCGCCCTCGCGGTCGCCCTCGCAACCTACCTGTTGCTGCGCTACATGGTGAGGACGCCGTTCGGGCTGACGCTGCAGGGGGTCCGCGATGACCCTGTTCGGATGGCGTCGCTCGGCTACAACGTCGCACTCCACCGGACGATCGCTTTCGGCTTCGCCTCCTTCGTGGCGGCTGTCGGTGGCGTGCTCTTCGTCTGGTGGAACGGTCACATCGATCCCGCGTCGATCGACCTCGGGGCGACGATCGACGTGCTCGTGATCGCCGTCGTCGGCGGTCTCTACCGGCTCGAGGGCGCCTGGGTGGGGGCGCTTTTCTTCGTGATCATCAACAACTACTCCCAGCGGATCAGCTTCATCGGCCCGCGCTTTCACACGCTGATCGGGGCGATCTTCCTCGTGATCGTGCTGGTTTCTCCCGGCGGTCTCGTGGGTCTCTGGGAGCGCGTGCTGTCGCTCTTCTCCGGGCGTCGCCGGGGCCCTCCTGATCGGAACCCGATCCAGGTCGGCCAGGCCGAGCCCAGCGTCTGAAAGGAGGCTCGCAGCAACGACGGCAACGAACCGCCCGTAGGTAGACCTGCAACAGCTCAGGAGCGAACGATCACGTTCGAAAAAGGAGGAGGGCTACAGAATGAGTGCTCTCAGGCGAAGATGGAAGCTGATCCTGCTCGCGGTGCTCGCGGTGCTCTTGGCCGCGTTCGCCGCCTCGGCAGCGACCGCCAGAAGTTCGGCGAAGCCGATCAAGATCGCCGTTTTGTCCGACTGTCAGGGGGCGTTCGGCTCCTTCGACAACCAGGATCTCGCCGGCGTCGTCGCCGCGCTTTCCCAGTACGCCGGCGCCAGGCCCAAGAACCCAAACAATCCGCGTGCCGGCTGGACGGGCGGCCAGATCGGCGGCCATCCGCTCAAGCTCGTCGGCATCGGCTGCTCGAACGACCGCGCTGACACGGCGATCAAGGAGACGAAGCGCCTGATGGAGCAGCTGGGTGCGGACATCATGATCGGCCCGCTGTCGGGTGACGAGTCGATTGCCGTCGCGAACTACGCCAAGCAGCATCCCACGAAGACGTTCGTCGACGGCGCCGCCGGCGCCCAGGACACGACGCTGAAGGTCCGCGCGAAGAACTTCTTCCGCTTCAACGGGGACGGGGCTCAGTGGAACGCCGGCCTCGGCGACCTCGCCTACAACAAGTTGCACTGGAAGACTGCTGCCGTCGTCGCCGACGACTACAGCTTCGCGTGGACCTCCGCCGCCGGCTTCATCGCCGAGTTCTGCGGCGTGGGCGGCAAGGTGACAAAGCGCGTGTTCCCGCCGCTCAACACGACCGACTACTCGTCCTACGCCCAGCAGATGCCAACGAACGTCGACGGCACCTTCGTCGCGGTCGGCGGAGCCGGTTTGATCCCGTTCCTCAAGGCCTACGAGCAGGCGCACGGCCCGATCAACGGCAAGAAGTTCATCGGGAACCTGTTCTGGGGCACCCCGGGCGAGTTCCAGCAGCTCGGCGACCGCGTCTCCGGCGCCTACGTCGGCGGCGCCGGCACGGCCGGCGATCTCGCGACCCCGTTGGCGAAGGCGTACTCGAACAACATCATCGGCAAGTGGTTCAAGACGATTCCGCCGTTCGGCGCCGCGGGCCCGCAGGCGTCGAGCACGTTCACGTTCGGCTACTACGTGAACACGTGGGGGCTGGTCAAGGGCCTACAGGCGGTCAAGGGCAACCTCGGCGGTGGCCAGAAGGCCCTGCAGAAGGCGATCGGCAAGGTCAAGCTGGCGACGCCGTACGGCCCGATCCACCTGGACAAGAACCGTCAGGCGGTCATCCCCGTCTACTACCAGCAGCTCTACCTCAAGGGCGGCAAGCTGGCGATCAAGACGATCGGATATATCCCTGGCGTCGACCAGACGTTCGGCGGCACCTTCTCGAGCAAGACCCCGCCTCCGGGCCGCAACTTCCCGCCCTGCGTGAAGCGCAGCCTTCCGTGGGTGGGCCACACGAAGACGCCGAAGGTCACCGGCTAGCGACGCCCATGACCGAAGCAGGGGCAGCCGAGCACGCCGAGCCGATCCTCCGCCTGCGGGGGATCGGCCGGCGGTTCGGCGGCCTCCATGCCGTGCGCGACGTCGACCTCGAAGTCGTGCCCGGCGAGAGGCGCGCCATCCTCGGCCCGAACGGCGCCGGCAAGACGACGCTCTTCAACGTCATCTCCGGCGACTTCCCTCCGACCTCCGGGGCGATCGAGTTCCTCGGCGAGGACATCACCGCCCTGCCGCCGCGCGCCCGTGCGAAGCTCGGAATGGGACGCACGTACCAGAAGTCGCGGCTCTTCCTCGGCCTGTCGGTCGAGGACAACCTCTACCTCGCGATCCTGGGCGTGCGGACGGGCCACCTGCGTCCGATCGTCCTGCCCCGGCGCGACCGGGAGCTGCGAGAGCGGGCGCGCGAGCTCGCGCGAGCGGTCGGGCTCGAGGAGCGCGCGCGGATCCTCGTCGGCTCGCTCTCGCACGGCGAGCAGCGCCAGCTCGAGGTCGCGATGGCCGGCGCCGTCAACCCGACGCTGATGATGCTCGACGAGCCCGCGTCGGGATTGTCCCGGGGCGAGCGGGTGGCGCTGACCGACCTGCTGCTGAAGCTCGATCCGGGAATCACGCTGATCCTGATCGAGCACGACATGGACGTCGCACTCCGGGTGGCCGACCGGGTCACGATGATGCACGACGGACGCGTCATCGTCGAAGGGACCCCGGACGAGATCCGGGCGAACCAGACGGTGCACGACCTCTACCTCGGCCGTGGACACCAGGTCGATGGCTGAGCCGCTGCTCGCGATCGAGGACGTCAGCGCCTACTACGGCCGGGCGCAGGCGCTCGAGGGTGTCTCCCTCGAGGTCGTCGGCGGTTCGACCTCGATCGTCGGCCGCAACGGGATGGGCAAGACGACGCTCTGCAACGCGATCGTCGGCGTTCCGCCTGCGCACGTGACGGGGTCGATCCGCTACCAGGGCCAGGAGCTCGTCGGCCGGCCCTCCTACAAGATCGCGAAGCTCGGCATCGGCTACGTGCCGCAGGGGCGCAGGCTCTTCCCCTCGCTTTCCGTCGACGAGCACCTGCGGATGGTCAGCACTCGCGGAGAGTCGAAGCGCTGGACGGTCGAGCGGGCATACGAGCTGTTTCCGCGCCTGCGCGAGCGCAGGCGCAATGGCGGCGCGCAGCTCTCGGGCGGCGAGCAGCAGATGCTGGCGATCGCCCGCGCCCTGCTGACGAACCCGACACTGTTGATCATGGACGAGCCGTCCGAGGGCCTCGCGCCAGCGATCATCGAGCATCTGATCGAGACGTTCAAGAAGCTCGAGGAGGAGGGCCTCGCCATCCTCCTGATCGAGCAGAATCTCGGCATGGCGACGGCGATCTCCGAGCGTCAGCTCGTGATGGTCGCGGGATCGATCGCCGCCGAGACGACGGCGACCGAGCTGTCGAGGGACCCCGAGCTCCAGCGCAGATTCCTCGGGGTGGAGCCGCTCGCGCGGCACGCATGATGCCTCCGGTCGTCCTGCTCGGGACACTCGACACGAAGGGCGCAGAGTACGCATTCCTGCGCGAGCGCCTGCGCGACCTCGGAGTCGACGTGCTGCTCGTCGACACAGGCATCTACGACCCGGTCGGCGTCGAGCCCGACATCTCGCGGGAGGAGGTGGCGCGGGCGGGCGGCGCAGACGTGACCGAACTCGCGGCGGCTCGTGACCGCGGGGCGGCCGTCACCTCAATGGCGTCGGGAGCCGAGCAGATCGTGACGCGGCTGTACGCGGAGCACCGGCTGGCTGGCATCCTCGCGCTTGGCGGCTCCGGCGGCTCGTCAATCGCGACGCGTGCCATGCGCGCGCTGCCGATCGGCCTGCCGAAGCTGATGGTCTCGACTGTCGCCTCCGGCGACACGCGGCCCTACGTCGGGGCGGTCGACGTCACGATGATGTACTCGGTCGTCGATATCTCCGGCGTCAACCGGGTGAGCGCGCGGATCATGTCGAATGCTGCGGGCGCGATCGCGGGCATGGTCGGCGCGGCGGCACCCGAGCTCGAGGCAAAGCCCCTCGTCGGCGCGACGATGTTCGGTGTCACGACTCCGTGCGTGACGCGCGCACGCGAACGGCTCGAGGAGCTGGGCTACGAGGTGCTCGTCTTCCATGCGACGGGGGCGGGCGGGCAATCGCTGGAGGCGCTCGTCCGCGACGGCTTCCTCGCGGGCGTACTCGACGCGACCACGACGGAGCTGGCGGACGAGCTCGTCGGAGGGGTCCTCTCCGCGGGGCCGGACCGGCTCAAGGCGGCCGGCGCCGCCGCCGTGCCTCAGGTCGTCTCGCTCGGCGCTCTCGACATGGTCAACTTTGGTCCACGCGAGACGGTGCCGCAGCAGTTCGAGGGTCGGACCCTGCACGTGCACAACCCGACAGTGACGTTGATGCGGACGACGCCGGAGGAATGTTCCGAGCTTGGGCGCAGGATCGGCCACGCCCTGTCTGCGGCGAAAGGCCCAACGGCGCTCTTCGTCCCGCTGAAGGGCATCTCGACGATCGCGGTCGCCGGCCAGCCGTTCCACGACGCCGACGCCGACGCAGCGCTCTTCCGGTCGCTGCGCGAGTCGCTCGACGACTCCGTCGAGAGGTGCGAGGTCGACACCGACATCAACGACCCGGAGTTCGCCGTGGCGATGGCCGACCACCTCCACGGGCTGATCGTGGGGGCGCGATGACCCGGGCGGATGCCCTCGCGCGGCTGAACGAGCAGGTCGCGCAGGGAAAGCCGATCATCGGCGCCGGGGCGGGCACGGGCCTCTCGGCGAAGCTCGCCGAGGCCGGCGGAGCCGACCTGATCATCATCTACAACTCGGGCCGCTACCGGATGGGCGGCCGCGGCTCTCTTGCCGGGCTGCTGCCGTACGGTGACGCGAATGCGATCGTCGTCGACATGGCGCGCGAGGTGCTTCCCGTCGTCAAGCACACGCCGGTGCTCGCCGGCGTCTGTGGCACGGACCCCTTCCGCCTAATGCCGGTGTTCCTCGACGAGCTGCACCGCATCGGCTTCAGCGGCGTCCAGAACTTCCCGACGGTCGGCCTGTTCGACGGCTCGATCCGCGTCGGGCTCGAGGAGACCGGAATGGGGTACGGGCTCGAGGTGGAGATGATCCGGCTCGCGCGCGAGCGCAACCTCGTGACGGCCCCCTACGTCTTCAACGACGACGAGGCGACCGAGATGGCGAAGGCCGGCGCGGACGTGCTCGTTCCGCACATGGGGTTGACGACCGGCGGCGCGATCGGAGCCGAGTCGGCCAAGTCGCTCGACGAGTCGGTGCAGCTCGTGCAGGGCATGCACGACGCCGCGAAGCGTGTGAACCCGGACATCCTCGTTCTGTGCCATGGCGGCCCGATCGCCGAGCCGGAAGATGCCGCCTATGTTCTTGCGAATACCGAAGGCGTGGTCGGATTCTTCGGCGCGAGTTCGATGGAACGCCTGCCGACCGAGAAAGCGATGACGGAGAACATGCGCCGCTTCAAGTCGATCGCCGTCAACCAAGGAGACCCCCGATGAGCTCGTTCGTGAAGCAGTCCGACGTCCGGCAGGAGAATTTCGACTGGGGTTTGATCGGCTGGCGCCTGACCCCGGAGAGAGGCTCGAAGCAGCTCGTGATCATGGACGTGACGCTCACTCCCGGCGAGGGCCACGACTTCCATCGCCATCCCGGGCAGGAGGAGATGATCATCATCAAGCAGGGCGAGGTGACGCAGTTCATCGAGCAGGAGTCGACGAGGCTCGGCCCGGGCGACTCGGTCTTCGTCGCGGAGGGCGTCGTCCACGCGTCGTTCAACGACGCGGGCGATCCGGCGCACCTCCAGGTCGTGATCGGCCCATCCCTCGGCGGCGAGACCGGCTACGGCCTCGAGGACGTCTCGGCCCAAGAGCCCTGGGCGTCGGTGCGGAGCACGTAATGGCCCGCCCGGTCACCCTGTTCACCGGCCAGTGGGCCGACCTGCCGATCGAGGATCTCGCCGCGAAGGCCGGCTCCTGGGGATTCGACGGGCTCGAGCTCGCCTGCTGGGGCGATCACTTCGAGGTCGACAAGGCGCTCGCAGACGGCAGCTACTGCCGCCGGCGGCAGGAAATCCTCGAGCGCAACCACCTGAACGTGTGGGCAATCGGTGCCCATCTCGTCGGCCAGGCCGTCTGTGACCCGATCGACGCACGCCACAAGGCGATCCTGCCGGCGGAGGTCTACGGCGACGGCGAGCCCGAAGGCGTGCGTCAGCGTGCGGCCGAACGCATGAAGGACAGCGCCCGTGCCGCTGTCAAGCTCGGCATCACGCAGGTGAACGGCTTTACCGGGTCACCGATCTGGCACATGATCTACTCGTTCCCGCCGAACGACTTCGACGAGATCGAACGCGGCTACCAGGATTTCGCGGATCGCTGGGGGCCGATCATCGACGTGTTCGACCAGGAGGGGGTCAAGTTCGGGCTCGAGGTGCACCCGACCGAGATCGCCTACGACTTTGTCACCACGCGCAAGACACTCGACGCGATCGACAACCGCGCGGGATTCGGGATCAACCTTGATCCAAGCCACTTCGCGCACCAGTCCCTCGACACGGCGCAGTTCGCGCTGGAGTTCGCCGATCGGATCTACCACGTGCACGTCAAGGACTCGATCAAGCGTCTGAACGGCCGCCGCTCGATCCTCGGCTCTCATCTCAACTTCGGCCAGGAGCAGCGCGGCTGGGACTTCGTCTCACCGGGCCATGGCGATGTCAACTTCGAGGATTTCTTTCGAGCACTGAACCGCATCGGCTACACGGGCCCGCTCTCGATCGAGTGGGAAGACAGCGGCATGGATCGCGACTGGGGCGCGGCGGATGCACTCGCCTTCGTCCGCAGGACCGATTTCTCTCCGTCCGGGATCGCATTCGACGCCGCGATGCAGAAGGCCGGCACGTGAGCGACGACGTCGGCTTTCTGACGATGGGCCGGGCAGGAACCGCGGACGCGAAACGAATTGGCATTGGCCTGCTGGGCTACGCGTTCATGGGCAAGGCGCACGTGAACGGCTACAAGACGCTGTCGTACATGGCCTGGCCCCCGCCCCTCATGCCGCGGCTGGTGTCGATCGCGGGTCGGAACGAGGAGGCTGTCTCCGCTGCCGCGAAGCGCTTCGGCTTCGAGCGCTACGCGACCGACTGGCGCGAGCTCGTCGCCGATCCGGAGGTGCAGCTCTTCGACAACGGCGGCCCGAACGACCTCCACGCGGCGCCGACGATCGCGGCGGCCGAAGCCGGCAAGCACGTCGTCTGCGAGAAACCGCTCGGCCGCAACGCCGACGAGAGCTACGAGATCTGGCAGCGCGTGGCGGCGACGGGGGTGCAGCACATGACGGCCTTCAACTACCGCTTCGTTCCCGCAGTCCGGCTCGCGCGGGAGCTGATCGAGGCGGGCGAGCTTGGGGAACCGCACCACTTCCGCGGCAGATACCTGCAGGAGTGGGGCCCGACAACGGCCGACGTGTGGCGGTTCGACCGGGACGCCGCGGGCTCGGGGGCGCTCGGCGACCTCGGAGCCCATGTGATCGACCTCTCGCGCTACCTGGTGGGCGAAATTTCCTCGATCGTCGGATCGATTCGAACCTTCGTTCCTGGCAGGTCGGTCGACGACGCTTTCGAGGCGGTCGTCGAGTTCGAGGGCGGCGCCGTCGGCACGATCGAGGCGACGCGGTTCGCACCGGGCCGAAAGAACGCGCTCAGCTGGGAAATCAACGGCTCGAAGGGATCGCTCGCGTTCGACCTCGAGCGTCTGAACGAGCTGCAGTGGAGCGAGGGTACGAAGGGCTTCCGGACCGTGGCGGTGTCGGAGGCCGAGCATCCGTTCTGGAAATGGTGGTGGCCGCACGGCCACGTGATCGGCTGGGAGCACACCTTCGTGCACGAGCTACACCACCTGCTCGAGGCGATCGCGGCCGGCACGGGGGTGGCACCGCACGGCGCAACGTTCGAGGACGGCTACCGGGCCGCCGAGGTCTGCGAGGCCGTCCTGCGCTCGGCCGAATCGGGCCGGCGCGAGACCGTCGTCTATCGCTGAGCAAGAGGGCCCGGGCGGGAGCTGCGGCGCCAACCGCCCAGGCTCTCCTCGTGTTCAACGGTGGGTCGGTTACCCCTGCCTGCCCGTTCTGCAGGCACTCAGTCTCGCAGCCGTGACGCGCCATGTGACTGATCCAGGCGTCGTTGCCCGTGGCTGGATGCCGACCGAGTCGGCCTCGTGGCCGCGCTGCTCGCGATCGAGGCTCTCAGGCCCGGGAGTATGCGAGCTGCGGGCGCCGAGTGGGCCAGGGTGCCCGCCGAATGGCTGGACGGCCTCCGGCGCTCGGGTGAGTCGAGAGCCGGCGGCAAACGGCGCAGCGATGATGCGCGAATGATCCGGACCATGAAACGGCTCTCCACCGGCGCAGAGCTGCGGCTGACGGGCCCCACGGACGGTGCCGCGGTCGTCTGCGTCAACGGCGGCCAGGGCGGCGAAGTCGCAGGGACGTGGAGCGCGTCGCTCGAGTGGCTCGTTCGTCACCTCGCCCCCCGTTTCCCGCAGCTGGGCTTCGCCGAGGTGAAGTACCGGATCAAGTCGTGGAGACGGATGGACTGGTGCATCGAGGATGCACGTGCCGCCGTCGCGGAAACCGGCGCGCCGCGGACACTCCTCCTGGGGTTCTCGATGGGCGGGGCGGTCGCGATCCGCGCGGCGGACCAGCCGACAGTCGAGACGGTTGTCGGGCTCGCCCCGTGGATTCCGGAGCAGCTGCCGGTCGACGCCCTGCGCGGGCGCCGGCTCGCCGTCTTCCACGGGACGCGCGATCGCTACCTCCCCGGCGTCCCTGGGGTGAGCCCGACTGGCTCGCGCCGGGGCTTCGAGCGGGCCCGGGCACTCGGCGTCGACGGCGATTACACGCTCATCCCCGGCGCGCTGCATGGGATCGCGTTGCGCCCGCACTGGGGCAGGCCCGTGCCGCTCCCGCGCGCCCACCGCTGGGCCGAACTCGTCGCGGGTGAGCTCGAGCGCTTCCGGGCAGGCAGCGTCTAGGCTCAGGCAGCGAGGCGCCGCCGCGCGAGCTGGCTCCCCTCCGGAACCTTGACGTTCCAGACCAGTTGGAGCTTCTCCAGCCCACGGATCACAAGCCAGGAGACATCGATCTGGAAGCGGTGTAGCCCGTGGCGCGCGGAGGCGGGGAAGGCGTGGTGGTTGTTGTGCCAGCCCTCGCCGAAGACGAGGAGCGCGATCAGCCAGTTGTTGCGTGCCTCGTCGCGGGAGACGTAGTCCTGCCGGCCGAACATGTGGCAGATGGAGTTGACGCAGAAGGTGGCGTGCTGGTAGAGGAAGATCCGCAGCAGGCCGCCCCAGACGAGCGCCTCGGCACCCGCCTCCCAGGTGCCGCCGACGGCAAAGCCGACCGCGAACGGGATCCCGAGTGTCAGCACGACCCACACCATGTAGAGCCGGTCGATCCAGCGGACGAGCCGGTCCTCGTAGAGATCCTTGCCGTAGACTCGGCCCTGCTCCATGCCGAGGTTGCGGAAGAGCCAGCCGACGTGCGCGTGGACGAATCCCTTGACCGCGCCCAGCGCGCCGTCGCCGTGCCCGACATGCGGCGAGTGCGGGTCGCCCTCCTGATCGGAGAGCGCGTGATGCTTGCGGTGGTCGGTCACCCACTGCGTCAGCGGGCCCTGCATCGTCATGCAGCCGAGGATCGCAAGCGTCGCCTTGACCGGTGTGCGCGCCTCGAAGCCCTTGTGCGTGAAGTAACGATGGAAGCCGATCGTCATTCCGAACGCGCAGATCACGTAGAGGGAAACCAGCAGGATCAGGTCGACCCAGTGAAACGCGACGCCCCACAGGATCCCCATCGCCGAAAGCGCCCCGACCGGCGGGACGATCACGGCGATCATGGTCATGACCTGGCTGAGCCGGCTCGTGCCGGGCCGCACCGTGGCGACGTGGAGCTCGTGTTTGACTGGATTCATGGCCGGGCCGGGGATGTCCATCGGGGAAGGTATCCAACCGTTCTTCGCCCGGAGCCGAATAACGGTTGATGCGCATTGCGGTCGTCGGCGGCGGAATCTCAGGCCTGGGTGCGGCGTACCTCCTTGGGCGCGCCCACGAGATCGAGCTCTTCGAACGTGAGAACCGCGCAGGCGGGCACGCGAACACCGTCGTCCACGACGGGCTCGCGCTCGACACGGGATTCCTCGTGCACAACGAGCAGACCTATCCGCTGCTCGGCCGACTCTTTCGAGAGCTCGGCGTCCCTGCGCAAGAGTCGGAGATGTCGTTCTCGGTCAGCTGCGGAGATTGCGGGCTCGAGTATTCGGGGAAGCGGCCCTTCGCCCAGCCGCGCAACGCGGCCAGCCCACGCTTCCACGCGCTGCTCTGGGAGATCGGGCGCTGGCTGCGCACAGCCGGGCGTGCGCTCGAACAGGCCGACCTCGGGACGCGTTCGCTCGAGAGCTACCTCGACGAGTGCGGATATTCGCGGCGCTTCCGGGAGCACTTCCTCGTGCCCCTGACCTCGGCTCTGTGGTCGACCGCGCCTGGGCGCGCGCTCGAGTTTCCGGCCGCCGCCGCGATCCGCTTCTTCGCAAACCACGGGATGCTCGGCTTCGGCCGAATGCGCTGGCGGACGGTCGCCGGCGGCAGCCGCACCTACGTGCAGGCCCTGACGGCATGCCTAGGGGACCGGCTCCGCCTCGGACTCGGCGTCCGCTCAATCCGACGCGGCCCGGATGGCGTCGACCTGTGCACGGCGGACGGCGAGACCCGCCGCTTCGACGAGGTCGTCATCGCAACGCACGCGGATCAGGCTCTCGGGCTGCTCGAGGACCCCTCCGACGAGGAGCGCCGCATCCTCGGCGGCTTCGAGTACACGACCAACGACACAATCCTGCACACCGATGCGTCTTTCCTTCCGCGTACCCGTGCTGCCCGGGCCTCGTGGAACTACCGCACGGGCGAGAACGGGCCGCCAACGGTCACGTACTACCTGAATCGCCTACAGCGGCTCGCAAGCGAGCGCGACTACTGCGTCACACTGAACCAGGAGGTGCCGGCGGAGCGCGTGATCGCCCGGTTCGCCTACGATCACCCACTCTTCACCGTCGGAACGCTGCGGGCGCAGGCGGAGCTGCGGCGCCTCGCCGGCCGCCGCACGCACTACGCGGGCGCGCACTTCGGCAACGGCTTCCACGAGGACGGGCTCGCGTCGGGCGTGCGGGCCGCTGCGGCGCTCGGAGCGAGCTGGTGAGATCAGCGATCTACACCGGAAGGCTCGTGCACGTTCGGCGCTCGCCCGCGCGCAATGCCTTCCGCTATCCGATCTCGTTCTGGCTGCTCGACCTCGACGAGCTACCCGAGTTGGAGCGGCGGCTGAAGCTCTTCTCTGTCAACCGGCGCGGCGTCGTGGCGTTCCGCGACACCGACCACTTCGACGGGGGCCCAGTCAAGGACGCCGTGCTCGACTTCGTCGGCGATGCGAGCGTCAAGCAGGTGCTCATGCTGACGCAGCTGCGCGTCCTCGGTTATGTCTTCAATCCGGTCTCGTTCTACTGGTGCTACCGGGCCGACGGCTCTCTTGCATGCATGGTCGCCGAGCTAAACAACACGTTCGGCGAGCGGCTGCCGGAGCTCCTGCGCGGCCCCGATCTCCACTACCAGCATGCGAAGCATCTCCACGTCTCGCCGTTCTTTGGGCTCGACCACTCCTACGAGTACGCGTTCTCGCAGCCCGGCCAGGAGGTCTGGGCGCGGATCCACGTCCGCGGCGAGGACGGCACGCGGCCGTTGACTGCCGTGCTGCACGGCCACAGGCGCGACCTGACCGACGGCGGGCTCGCCCGCGTGCTCGCGCAGTACCCGCTGATGCCGCTCCAGATCATCTCGCTGATCCACTGGCAGGCACTGAAGCTCTGGTTGAAGCGGGTTCCGTTCCATCACAAACCGGCGTTCGTTCCGGGGCGCGGCTCGGTGCGCGGGTGAGCAGCTACGAGCGCACACTGCGGCGCGAGCCGAAACCGCGTGGGCGGCTGCTCGAGCGCGCCACGATGTCGATCCTCGAGCGCGCACTGCCCCAGCTTGAGGGCGGTACGCTCGATGTAACGCTTCCCGACGGCTCGCGCCGCCGGTTCGGCGCGGGGCCGCCCGTCGCGATGACGATCCGCGACCGCGCCTTCTTCAGGCGGCTTGCCACCCATGGCAAGGTCGGGTTCGGGGAGTCGTACACCGCGGGTGAGTGGGAAAGCGACGATCTCGTCGCCCTCTTCGAGCTGCTCCTGCGCAACGCGGAAGCGGCGGGCCGCCGGCATGCGCGCGTCCGGCGGCTGCTCGAATCGCGGCCGCGGCCGAACACCCGCAACGGCCTGCTGGGCGCCCGGCGCAACATCTCCTACCATTACGACCTCGGCAACGACCTGTTCCGACTGATACTCGACGAGACGATGACCTACTCGTGCGCGGTCTTCGAGCGCGAGGACGAGCCGCTCGCCGACGCGCAGCGGCGCAAGTACCGACGGATCTGCGAGAAGCTGTGGCTGAGCCCGGACGACCGCGTCCTCGAGATCGGCTGCGGCTGGGGCGGATTCGCGCTCTTCGCCGCGCGGGAGTACGGCTGCAGCGTCACGGGGCTGACGATCTCGGCGGAGCAGGCGGCGCTCGCGCGCGAGCGCACCTCCGGGTTCGACGTCCGGATCCTCGAAGAGGACTACCGGCAGCACACGGGCAGCTACACGAAGATCGCGTCGATCGAAATGCTCGAGGCGATCGGCGAGCGCCAGTTCCCGACCTACTTCAAGGCGATCGACCGGCTGCTCGAACAGGGCGGGATCGCGTGCGTCCAGACGATCCTCGTGCCGGACGGGCGCTGGCACCGCTACCGCAGGACGCCGGACTGGATCGAGCGGTACGTCTTCCCCGGCTGCCTGATCCCCTCGCTCACCGCCCTCACGAGCGCCGCGACCTCGGCGTCGATGCTGATGGTCCACGAAGTTGACGAGATCGGCGGCCATTACGCCGAGACGCTCCGCCGCTGGCGTGCCAGCTTCCACCACGGGATCGACGTCGTGCGCGCACTCGGATACGACGAGCGCTTCGAGCGCACCTGGGACTTCTACCTCGCGTTCTGCGAGGCAGCGTTCCGGACACACGCGCTGCGGGACGTCCAGCTGACCCTGACCCGGCCCTTCAACGAGGCGCTGACGGCATGAACCTCTACCATCTGCTCGATCGGACCGGTTTCCGCAGGCTTGCAAGACGCCTCTACCGCGTGCAGATCTCCGGCGAGCATTGCATCCCCGCCACCGGCCCGGCGATCCTCGTCGCCAACCACGAGTCGCTCTTCGACCCCTGGATCTTGGCGCTCGCGACGCCCCGGCACGTCCGGTACATGGCGAAGGCCGAGCTCTGGAAGTACCGCCCCGTGCGTGCCGCCGTGGAATCCTTCGGCGCGTTCCCGGTCGAGCGCGGCGCCGGCGACTCACTGGCGATGTCGCGCGCGGCGGAACTCCTGCGCCAGGGCGAGGTTCTGGGGATCTTTCCGCAGGGGACGTCGAAGCGGCTCGGGCGCCGCGCCTTCCATCGTGGGGCCGCTAGGCTGGCACTCACGACGGGCGCCCCGCTGGTCCCGGTCGGCCTCGTCGGGACGCGCGGCTTTCCGCACCCCGGCCGGCGAGGCACGCGCATCGTCGTCGGTGAGCCGATCGCGGTCGAGCGGGAGCGCCCCACCGTGGCGGCGGCGAGGGAACTGACTGAGCGACTGGCCCAGATCCTCGAGCGGGCGGCGTGATCGACCACCGCTGGCTCCTGTGGCTGATCGGCTGGAGCGCCGCCGCAGCGTTGCTCGGCGCCCTCTACCTCCTCCAGCAGCGCACACGGGATGCGACCGCGGTCGATGCCGGCTGGGCTGGCGCGATCGCGCTCTGCGCCGTGCTCTTCGCCGTGCTGGGCCCGGGCGATCTCTCGCACCGGGTGCTGATCGCCGTCGTCGCGGGCCTTGAGAACCTGCGGATCGCCTCGCTCGTACGCGGGCGGCTCGGCAAGGGAGAGGACTCGCGCTACAGGGAGCTGCGGTCGCGCTGGCGCGACCGCGAGCAGGCGACGTTCGCGATCTTCTACCAGGCACAGGCGCTGCTCGCCGCTCTCCTCTCGATCCCGTTCCTGCTCGCCGGCTTCAACCGACGGGACGGGCTGGCGGCCGTCGAATGGGCCGGCGCTGGACTCTGGCTCGGGGCGGCGCTGCTCGAGGCGATCGCCGACCGGCAGCTCGCCGCGTTCCGCGCCGACCGCGCGAACGAAGGCAAGACGATGCGCGAGGGCCTCTGGCGCTATTCCCGCCACCCGAACTACTTCTTCCAGACGCTCACCTGGGTCGCGTATGCGCTGATCGCTCTCGCGACGCCCTGGGGCTGGATCGGCTTCCTCGCCCCCGCCCTGATCCTCTTCCTCGTCCTCTTCGTCACCGGAGTCCCGCCGGCGGAGGAGGCGTCGCTCCGTTCGCGCGGCGACGACTACCGCCGCTATCAGCGCGAGACGTCCGTCTTCGTCCCATGGTTCCCGAAGTCGTCGACCGGCTGATCGAAACGGGCCGCGTGCCCGACCCGCTGCTCCGCCTGGGGATCCGGGCGAGCTGCGCGACGCGGCTGCGGCGCGAGCGGCGCAACGGGCTCGACTCGAGTCAGGGCTTCGTCGAGCACCTCCGCGCCTCGGCGATCGCCGAGCAGATCGACAAGCCGAACGAGCAGCATTACGAGCTGCCGCCGGAGTTCTTCCAGCTGGTGCTCGGGCCGCGGCTCAAGTACAGCTCCGGTCTTTGGCTCGACGGCACCGGGACGCTCGCCCAGGCAGAGGAGGCGATGCTAGAGCTGACCTGCACGCGCGCCGGCGTCGAGGATGGCATGGAGCTGCTCGATCTTGGCTGTGGGTGGGGCTCGCTCAGCCTCTGGCTGGCGGAGCGGTATCCCAACGCCCGCATCCTCTCCGTCTCGAACTCCGGGCCGCAGCGGGAGTTCATCGAGTGGCGCCGCGCCCCGAACGTCGAGGTGCTGACGGCCGACGTGAACGAGCTCCAGCTGGAGCGTCGCTTCGACCGCATCCTCTCGATCGAGATGCTCGAGCACATGCGCAACTACGAGGCGCTGCTCGGGCGAATCGCCTCCTGGCTCGAGCCGGACGGGCGCTTTTTCTGCCACATCTTCGCCCACCGTCAGTTCGCGTACACCTACGAGGACGGCTGGATGGCACGCACGTTCTTCACCGGCGGGACGATGCCCTCCGACGACCTACTCCTCCACTTCCAGCGCGATCTGGTGCTCGAGGACCACTGGCGCCTCGGCGGCGAGCACTACGCGAAGACGGCCGAGGCGTGGCTGGCGCGCCTGGACGAGAATCGCGGCGCGATCGAGCGCGTGTTCGAGGCGGCGTACGGCTCGGGTCGGGGGGCGGCCTGGCTCGAGAACTGGCGCGTGTTCTTCCTGGCCTGCGCGGGGCTGTGGGGCTATCGCGGCGGACGCGAGTGGCTCGTCTCGCACTACCGATTCCGGAAGCGCTGAGAAGGGTACGCGCCGTCCGTGGCCAGGCGGACGACCTCGAACGGCGGGCTGCGGAGGATCGTCGACCTCTGGGCCGGCCTCTTCGCAGAGCACGATCTGCTCACATCTGCGAGCGCGATCGCGTTGCAGGCGTTCGTTGCCGAAGTCGCGATCGCCCTGCTCGGCCTTGGCCTCCTGGCCGCGACCGGAGAGCAGAGCGTCTGGAACTCGCAGGTCGGGCCGCAGGTGCAGCAGCGCGTCCTCGAGGGCGTCTTCGCCGGAATGGATCAGACGGTGCAGCACATCTTCCAGAGCGATTCGGCCGGGCTGATCATCTTTGCGGCGCTGCTCGCGATCTGGGAAGTCTCGGGCGCGGTGCGGGCCTGCATGGGCGCGTTGAACAGGATCTACGAGACGAGCGAGGGCCGGCCCTGGTGGATTCGCTTCCCCGTCTCGCTGAGTCTCTCGGTCGGGATCATCCTGGCGTTGATCGGCTCGGCTCTGCTGCTTCTCGCCGAACGGCACGCCGTGCACGGAGCCTGGGGCCTGCCCTTCGCGGTCGTCCGCTGGCTGGGTTCGATCGCCCTGCTCGGGCTCGCTTTCGGCCTGTTGGTGCGCTTCGCGCCGAACGAGCGGCGCGCGAAGAAGTGGGTAACCGCGGGCGCAGCGCTCGTCGTGATCGGCTGGATCATCGAGTCCTTGATCTTTCGCTGGTACGTCACCTCGGTGGCGAACTTCAAGACGGCCGTGGGCAGTCTGACCGTTTTCCTGGTCATGACCAGCTACCTCTATGTCGGCTCGATCATCCTGCTCGTGGGGATCGAGGTGGACGAGCTGGCCCGCAGGGACGCGGCCCGGCCGAAGCGCAGCATCGTCGAGCTCGTCCGGGGGTTCCTCTAGTCTCGATCGGATGAGCGCCTTCGGCGACGACGCCTTCGGGCGCAAGGCGGAGAGGGCGGCGCGCTTCTTCGGGACGCCCAGGTACATCCTCTGCCAGACCGGGCTCGTGATCGCGTGGATCGCCGTGAACGCGATCGCGGTCGGCTACCGCTGGGATCCCTACCCGTTCATCCTTCTGAACCTGGCGTTCTCGACGCAGGCCGCGTACGCGGCGCCGCTGATCCTCCTCGCCCAGACGCGCCAAGCCGACCGGGACAAGGGGCACCTGGATACGATGGAGAAGCTTCATCAACGCCAGACCGAGACGGCGGGCCGCCGCGAGCACGAAATCAAGTCAGCGATCGCCGAGCTCCGGCGGCTGCTCGAGTCGAACACTGCGCTGACCGAGCAGGACAAAGAGCTGACGGAGAAGGTCGCGAGCCTGACCCGCGAGATCCATGCACGCCTGACCTGACCGCCGCGGCGGCCTGCCCGGATCCAAGAGCAAGGGTGTGCGGCCCGCGCTCGGAGGCGCGGGGCCGCAAGGGTCGGTCACCGCATCTTGTTCGTCGTCCCACCGGCCGGGCCGAGGACCCAATCGGGGCAAGCGACCTCTCAGGCGCGAAGCTCGGACACCAGGGGATCCGTGTCGAGTGGATCGAAACCGAGCCGCCCGGCGATCTCCTCGCTCGTCGGTCGCGTTCCCTCGGCGAAGAGCCCCCGGAGGAACTCGCCCGTCCCGGGGCTGCGCCACCAGTCCTCCCCGACCTCCTGGATCAGGTGCCGCCGGAGCTGCGCAGAGCGAATCCAGGCGCGCAGGTAGTCGGCCGAATAGAAGCCTGCGTCCATGTCGGCGAGGTAGCCTCGCCGGTCGTATCGGACGCGGGTCATCTGCGTCTGCAGCTCCGCATAGCCGGTCGGCGTCCCGCCGTCCTCGGGGAAACGCGACCAGAAGCCGAGCTCGTAGCGGAGCTTGGCCGTGTAGCGGCGGAAGAGCAGAGCCTCCAGAAAGACCGTCGCTTCGGCATTCTCGGCTGCGGCGGCGCCGAAGTGCAGGGCGTGCCAGCCCGGCTCGCGGGTGATCGCCTCGAAAATGTACGAGTAAATCTCCGTCAACGCGTGATCGCGCGAGAGACGGCGAAACGTGTACGGCAGTGAGGGATCGCAGCCGGCATAGTGCAACGCATGCCCGGCCTCATGCATGAAGGCCTGGTAGTCGTGCACGCCGCCTTGCGCGCGGGTGATCAGGTGGACGACCCAGGGGGGATCGGAGGCGATCACGCAGGCGCGTGGCGATTTCTGGGGCCGGTCGTCGAGGTCGAGCCGGATGTACGGCGCCGCCTCGAGGTCGAAGCCGAGCGCCGAGAGCGACTCGAGGCAGACGGAGACTGCCCGCTCCTTCGTGTACACGTCGTCGAGCGGCGAGAGGCGTCGCATGTAGTGCACGTGGTGTGAGCTCGGGATATCCTCGCGCTCCGGACCGAGCAGCCGGTCGAACCAGCGATCCCGGAGTCCAAAGAATGCCTCCGCCGAGGCGTCGGCGGCGGCAACCAGAGCCTGCTCGAGCGCGCGCAGTGAGATCCCCTTTTCCTCCTCAGTGCGGGCGATCGCCTCAGGCTCGCCGCTCAGGTCGCACTCCAGCCGCTCCCAGGCCCTGATCAGGTCGAGGCGGTCCGGATTGAATGTCGCCGAGGCCTCGCCGTGCAGCTCCCCGAGCTCCTCGCGGTCGGCGTACCCGGTGAGAACCGCGAGCCTTGCCTGGGCCGAGCGGAGCGGCAGCTCCTCGCCCTTGAACCTGATCCGGGCCGCGAGGATCGAGTTTTCGAGCTCGTCTTCCCGCTCGGCCAGCTCGGCCGCGGCGATGCCCGATTCGCAGGTCTTGCGCAGCCGGTAGAGCCGCTCGGCCTCGTCGGCGGGGGAATCAGCCTCAGCCTCGCGGAGCACCTCGAGCTGCTCACGTGAAAAGAGGCCGGTGTAGCGGGCGACGATCGCGGCCTGCTCGGAGATCTCCTTCTCGCCGACACGGACGGCCCGGCCCTCCTCCGCGCGTTCGTAGAGATAGCGCTGGAGCTCGGATTCGAACTCCGCGGAGCTGCGGACGGCTGCAGCGCTCACGTGATCGCGGAATCGACATCGGCCCTCAGAAGTGCACGGACGGTTCCCCCGAGCTGGTCGAGGGTGAACGGCTTCCGGATCACCGCATCCGCCGCGCGGGCATCCGCTGCTGCCAGCTCCGACTCGCCGGTCAGGAGCGCGGTCCGGACCCCGCTGTCGCGGTCGCGCAGCTCGCGCAGCAACTCGATGCCGTCGTCTGGGCCAACGTGGACGTCGAGCAGCATCGCGTCCACACCGTCGGAGTCCAGCTTGAACCGGGCCTCAGCGAGCGTCGCCGCCTCCAGCACGCGGTAGCCCTCGAGCTCGAGATTGACCCGGCAGAGCAGCCGGATCGACGGCTCGTCGTCGACCACCAGAATCGTCGCGCGTGACCCCACGTCCGCCCAGTCTATCGGCGGCCGGCGTATCCACTGGTCGGGGGCACCCGTTTACTCATTGAAAATGAGGAAGAATGGCGAAGCCAGCGCAGGGACCGCGCAGGAGACGGAGGCCCTCGTGCCCCCACTTCCCTCGACGCAGTTTCGCCGCCGCGCCTGGCGCGAGTTTCAGAGGGCGCTCGACCCTCTGGCGCCGCCGAAGCCGCTTCCGGTCAAGCGGCAACCCTGAGAGCCGCGCTCAGCCGCGTCAGCGCGCTCTCCCTTCCGAGCAGCGCCAGGCTCTCGAACAGCCCCGGCGACACCTTGGAGCCGGTGACCGCAGCCCGGATCGGCTGGAAGGCCTGCCGCGGCTTGAGTCCCAGCCGCTCGGCGACGCCGCGCAGCGCGGCCTCGATCGCCTCCGCAGTGAACGGCTCGAGTGCGGCCAGTTCGTCGCGCGCCGCCGCGAGCATCTGGCGGCCGCCTTCGAGCAGCGCCGAATCGGGCTCGACGTCGTGGAAGAGGAAGCCGGCGAACCCGCAGAACTCGCCGAGACGCCCGATCTTCTCCTGGACGAGCGGAGCGGCTGCGCAGATCCGCTGCTCGTGCCAGTCGCAGCCCCGCTCGCGGGTGAACGCCACGAGGCGATCCGCGTAGTCGTCCGGGGGCAGCGCGCGCAGGTAGATGCCGTTCATCCAGTCGAGCTTCGCGACGTCGAACGTCGCCGGGCTCGACCCGACACGCCCGAGCAAGAAGCGCGCGACCAGCTCGTCGCGGGACATGATCGTCGTCTCGCCGTCCGGCGCCCAGCCGAGCAATGCGAGGAAGTTGATCAGCGCCTCCGGCACGTAGCCCGCCTCGCGAAACTCGTCGACCGAGACGGCGCCGTGACGCTTCGACAGCTTCTTACCATCCTCGCCGTTGACGTTCGGGACGTGCGCGTAGACAGGGATCTTCGCACCGAGCGCCTGAAGGATCTTGATCTGCTTCGGGGTGTTCGAGACGTGGTCCTCTGCCCTGATCACGTGTGTGATCCCGTCCTCGGCGTCCTCGAACGGCGAGGCGAAATTGTAGGTCGACCGCCCGTCAGAGCGGACGAGCACGAGATCCTCGAGCTGCTCGTTCGGGAACTCGATGCGTCCTTTGACCGCGTCGTCCCACGCGGTCACCCCCTCGTCCGGCATGCGCATCCGGATCGCGCCGTTGTCCTCGTATGCCTTGCCCTCGGCGACGAGCCGCCGCGCCGTCTCGGCGCAGCGCTCCATCGCACCGAGCTGGAATGTGACCTCCCCGTCCCAGTCGATCCCGAGCCATGCGAGCGAGCGCAGGATCTGCTCGACCGACTCGGCGACCTCGCGGCTCGTGTCGGTGTTCTCGATCCGCAGCAGGCAGCGGCCGCCCTGGCCGCGGGCGAAGAGCCAGTTGAACAGGAAGGTGCGGACGCCGCCGATGTGGAGGAACCCGGTCGGGCTCGGGGCCATACGGACGACGACGGACATGGTCCGCCTATCGTAGTGGTGTGACGGAGCGCGTCCTCTCGCACCGCGAGCTGAACCGCGCGACACTCGCTCGACAGCTCCTGCTCGACCGCCGGCGCCTCTCGGCGCTCCACGTTGTCCAGCGGCTTGCCGGGATGCAGGCGCAATGGCCGGCCGCTCCGTATGTCGGCATCTGGTCGCGGGCCACGTCCTTCCGCCGGGAGACGCTCGAGCGGTCGATCCTCGGCGGCGCGGTCGTCAAGGCGACGGTGATGCGCGGGACCTTGCACCTCGTAACGCGGCGCGACTACCCCCTGTTCTGGACCGCGCTGCACGACATCCCGTCCTGGCCGGACCCCGTTGCGATCTCGGACGGCGTGCGTGTGGCGGGGGAGATCCGGGCGCTCGCTCTCGAGGGGCCGCTGACTGCGCAGGCCGCCCTCGAGCACCTCGCGAGGCAGCACGGGCTCGGCGACCTGCACGGCCGGCGCGTCTGGCAGGTCGCGCGGATCCGTGGCCACATCGTGCATGCGCCCGAGACCGCGCTCTGGGCTGCGCGTCCGGCCGCAATGTTTCGTGCGCACGCCGAGCCCGAGCCGGTCGGAAAGCTCGTGGCGGTGACCGAGGTCGTGCGCCGCTATCTCTCGGCGTTCGGGCCCGCGACGCGCGCCGACATCGCGGACTGGTCGGGTATGCGCGTCGGAGATTTCGCGGCTGCCATGGACGCGCTCGAGCCGCTGAGGCGCTTCCGGGACGAGCAGGGGCGCGAGCTCCTGGACCTCCCGCGCTTGCCGCTTCCATCCGGGGACACGCCGGCTCCCGTGCGGTTCCTGCCGAAGTGGGACAACGTCCTGCTCGGCTTCGCCGACCGCCGGCGCGTTCTCCCAGAGCAGTATCGGAAGGCGGTGATCGCGAAGAACGGCGACGTCGCTCAGACCGTACTCGTCGACGGCGTCGTCGCCGGGCTCTGGCGCGCGGAGCAGGGCCGGGTCGTCGTCGAGCCGCTGGCTCCCCTCCCCCGCAACGTGCGCACGGAGGTCGAGGATGAGAGAAGGCGGCTGGAGGTGTTCCTCCGCTAGCGTCGCTCCGTGCAAATCGGCGCCCACGTCTCCTCCGCCGGTGGCATCCACACGGCCATCGACCGGGCCGAGAAGCTTGGCTGCGAGTCGATGCAGATCTTCACGCAGAGCCCGCGGATGTGGCGGGCGACCAGGCACGATCCGGCGAACCTCCAGCGCTTCCGGGAGCGACGCGCTCAGGCCGGGATCGGCGGCGTCCTCTGCCACGCGCTCTACCTCTGCAACCTGGCGGCCCCGAAAGACGACGTCTACGAGAAGTCGGTCGCCGCGATGCGATCGACGATGGAAGTCGCCTGCGGGATCGGTGCCGACGCCGTCGTCTTCCACGTTGGTTCGCATCTGGGGGCAGGACTCGAGAAGGGGCTCGAGCGCGTCTTGCCGGCGATGGAGCAGGTGCTCGAGCTCTGCGGTCAGACGACCTGGCTCTTGATGGAGAACTCGGCAGGCGCAGGCGGCACGATCGGACGCTCGATCGACGAGCTGGCGACTCTCTTCGAGCGGCTCGACCGGCACCCGATGCTCGGCGTCTGCCTCGACTCGTGCCACCTGTACGTTTCGGGCGTCGACGTCACCGACCGGGCTGCGCTGGACGCGGTGATCGAGGAACTGGACGGCTCGATCGGCCTCGACCGGCTGCGTGCGCTGCACGTGAACGACTCCCAGGCGCCGCTCGGCTCGAACCGCGACCGCCACGAAAACGTCGGCGAGGGCGTGCTCGGCGATGAGCTCGGCGTCTTCCTCGGCCATCCGAGACTGCAGGATCTCCCGGCGGTGCTCGAGACCGCCGGCCCGGACGGCCACGGCCCGGACGCCGCGCAAGTCCAGCGGACGAAAGACCTGCACGCCCGCTGGAGCGAGGCGTGAGCCGTTACCGCTGGATCGTCCTCGCCGTCGGGAGGCTCGCCCAGACGACCTTCTCGGCGGCGCGATCGCCTTGCCCGCGCTTGCGCCCGCGCTGCGCTCGAGCAACCGACTGACCCTCGGCGAGACCGGCGTCGTGCTGGCCGCGGTCGCGATCGGGTTGCTGCCGATGCTCCTACCGTGGGGGCTGGCCGCCGATCCGGTCGGCGAGTGCGCCGTGCTGGTCACCAGTCTCGACGCAGCGGCGGTCGCACTCGCGGCGACGGGCTCAACCGGGGCTTCGGCGGCCTCACCGCCGGGTCTCGTAGCGGCCGGTGTGTCCGGCGCGAGCGTGAGCGCCGCGAGCGGCCGAGCGGTGATGGGCTGATTCGGGAGGGCCGAGCGGGGCCTCGCACTCGATCCGCCAGACGGCAACGCCGCTCGGAGGCGCGAGCGCCGACCGAGGCTCCGCCCCAGCGGGACAAGGCCATGTGGAGTCTCGCCGGCGCGTCGGCGCTCTACTGCGTCGCGCAGATTGCCGTGACCCGGATTCTCGTTCTCTTCCTGCATGAGCGGGGGCATGTCTGCCGGCGCGGCCGCAGGCGTTCTCTGCCGGCGCTCATGTTCTCGGACCGTCTCGAGCATCGCCGCCGGCCGCTGGTGCGACCTGATTCGCGCGCGGATCGCACCACTCCAGCTGCTCGGCTTCGGTCTCGCCGCGACCGTGGCTCGTGGCCACGGTCGTGGACGCGCCGCTGGCGGTGGTCCTGCCCGCGCTCCTGCTTGTGGGCGGGTTCGGCGTGAGCTGAAACGGCCTGTCGTTCACCGCCGTGCCGAGCCCGCATGCTCGGGGCGAAGCGGCGCCGCAATCGGCTTCCAGCAGACGGCGCTCGGGGTGACGACGGCGACCGTGCCGATGCTGTTCGCCGCGCTCGTCAACGTGAGCTCGCGGCGCGTCGCCTTCGCCGCTTGCGCTCGCGCGGCTCGCCGGGCGCTCGCGCTGCTCCGGGTGCCGGAGGCTAGCTCGGCTGGTCGTCGGTCAGACGCGCGATCACGCGGAAGGTCGGCGAGCCTGCCGGCAGCTCGTGGAACTCGGGATTGACGCATCCGAGCTCGCCGCCGCGGCACTCGTAGCACGGTTCGACCTCCGACCGGCACATCGGCAAAGGCTTTCTAAAGGCCTTGACGGCGCCGAAGCCGTCCCGCCGCCGGTTTGCAGCCCGGAGCTTTTGCAGGTCGATCTCGACCCAGAAGATCTTCTGCATGCAGCCCATATAGGTGTGGCCGTGCTCCTCGTAGGCGTAGACGAACGGACACGAGCGCTCGAGGCAGGCGGATGGGTAGACGATCTTGTCGCAGTGCACCTCGCAGCGACGGCACTCCACTTCGTCCTGTGGATGGAGCGGGAGCTCGGTCAGCGTCTCAGGACGCTGGGGCACGGTATCCATTGCAAGAGATTGTGGGGATACCGAGCGACGCTCGCAAGACTTGACATTTCGCCGATTTTCAGGTTGGAGAAACGCCAAGCTCCTGATTTAGCAGGGATTCTCCTTCGGCCGCGCCGTCGCGAAACGGCGGAACGGCATCGGGTCAGCGCGGATCATCTCTGGCTCGACGAGCGAGGCGTCGTAGCGGGGCCTGGAGACGCGACCGATGTCGACCAGCGTCGCGGGACCGACCCCGCGTCGGTCGACGATCCTCGCCTCGACTTGGTCGCCCCGACCAGTCGGATCAGAAAAATTGCGCGGCTATGACAATCGCTTGACGATGTTCACGATGTCCATCTGGGTAAAGGCCTGAAAGTCGGCCTCCGCCCCGTCGAGATCGTCGTCGGCCCGGAACCAGAGCGCCTGCACCGTCGTCATCCCGAGCCGGCGGGCGCCGTGCACGTCCTCGTAGAGGCGGTCGCCGACGAAGAGCGCTCGCTCGGGTGCGACCCCGAGTTGCTCGAGCGCGCGCTCGAAGATCACCGGGTGCGGCTTGCGCCAGCCAACCTCCGAGGAGAAGACGGCGACGTCGAGGCGCTGAGCGATCCCCTGCTGCCCCAGGTCCCGGTGCAGCAGCCAGGCCGGGTCGATCGCGTTCGAGACGAGCCCGAGTCCGAACCCACGCTCCCGCAGCGTCTCGAGCAGCGAGTGGGTCGTTGACGCGAGCATGCGGGCGGGCTCCCAGGCGGCGTGCTCCGCCTCGAGGAAGCACGCGAGCTCCTCGCCGGAAACATCGATCCCAACGTCGCCGAGCACGTTGCGAACGAGGCCGGGATACTCGACCTCCTCGAGCACTCCCGGCGCATTCAGCAGCGGCAGGTACGCCTCGGCGAAGCGCTCGGTCAGGGCCGGCAGGCGCTCGCGGCCGATCGACTGGAGCCCCGCACGATGGCCCGCTTCGATCAGGGCTTCGTCCCACTCCCACCGCATCAGGGTGTCGCCCCAGTCGAAGAGGATCGCCTCGAGCACCGCTCGTTAGGCTACCGCCCGTGGCCCGGAAGCTCCTCTGGGCGTCCCTCGCCCTGGCGCCCGCCACGATCCTCGTCGACCTGCTCGCGCACCCGGGCAAGACGGCCCTCTTTGTGTTTGCGGCAGTCGCGCTCGTCCCGCTCGCCTGGCTGATCGGCGAGGCGACCGAGCACGCGGCGGAGCACACCGGGCCCGGTGTCGGCGGCTTCCTGAACGCGAGCTTTGGCAATGCGCCGGAACTGATCATCGGCCTCGTCGCAGTCGCAGGCGGGTTGCCGAATGTTGTCCGAGGCTCGCTCGCCGGATCGATCGTCTCGAACATCCTCCTCGTGCTCGGCCTCGCGCTGGTGGTCGGCGGGAACGCGTCGCTTGACCGGCGCTCCCTGCTGGAGCAGCTCGGCTTGGTCGTCGTCGCAGTCCTCATCTTCCTCGTGCCTGCCGTGCCGGGCTTTCAAGGAAATCCCGAACGCCACTCCCTGGTGCTCGCGTCCATCCCGGCGGCCGTCGTGCTTCTTGCGCTCTATCTCGCCATGACGACCCGGTCACTGCGCAGGCACAGCCACCAGCACGCGGAGAGCGACCACGAGCCTGCCGCCGACGGCTGGAGCCTCCTCCTCTCGTTGGGGGTCCTGGCCGCAGCGACCGTGGCGACGGCGCTCGTCAGCGAGATCCTCGTCCACTCACTCGACGCGTTCGCACACGCTGCAGGCCTCTCCGAATTCTTCATCTCCGCCGTCATCGTCGCGATCGTCGGCAACGCTGCCGAGCATGGAGGGGCCGTGGTCATCGCCCATCGCGGCAAGATGAAGCTCGCGACGGAGATCGCGATCTCCTCGAGCGCCCAGGTCGGGCTGCTCGTGGTGCCAGCCGTCATGCTCATCTCGCTTCTCTTCGCCCAACCACTGCCGCTGTCGTTCCGCTGGGAGGAGGTCGCCGGCATGGGCGGGGCCGCAGCCTTCGTCGGGTTCGTGGTCCGTGACGGCCGTGCGCGCCGCTGGGAAGGCGCGCTGCTGATCGGGGTGTACGCGGCCATCGTCGGCGGCTTCTTCTTCGCCGGCGACCGCTGAGGTACGGCTGCCCGACCCGCCGGCCCTGGCGACTACCGGCTTGTGCGCCACAACCGCCCTCGTCAGACTGGGCCCGTGGACGCCGCACCCGAGTTGACGTCCGCTGTTTCGACAGGGACGGGCCCCGCGGTCCGCGCGCATGAGATCACCCGCGACTACGGCGCGGGTGACACCGCAGTCCACGCACTCCGCGGCGTCTCCCTGGATGTCGCGCGCGGTCGGCTCACGGCCGTGATGGGCCCCTCCGGCTCCGGAAAGTCGACCCTGATGCACATCCTGGCCGGGCTCGACATGCCGACCGGGGGGACAGTCTCGATCGACGGGACGGAGATCACGACCCTGAGCGACACCGACCTGACGAAGCTCCGGCGCCGGCACATCGGGTTCGTCTTCCAGTTTTTCAACCTGCTGCCGATGCTCACCGCCGAGGAGAACGTCGTCCTGCCGCTGACGATCGCCGGCGAGAAGCCGGGCAAGCCCTGGCTGGAGGAGCTGCTCGGGAAAACCGGGCTCCGCGACAGGCGCACGCACCGTCCCGCCGAGCTCTCCGGCGGCCAGCAGCAGCGGGTGGCGATCGCCCGCGCACTCGTCTCGAAGCCGACGATCGTCTTCGCCGACGAGCCGACCGGCAACCTCGACTCGGCAACGAGCCAGGAGATCCTCGAGTTGATGCGCGACTCCGTGGACGCCTACGGCCAGACGACCGTGATGGTCACGCACGATCCGCGCGCGGCCGCGATCGCCGACCGGATCCTCTTCCTCGCAGACGGCCTGATCGTCCGTGAGCTCGACGAGCGCGCGAGTGCAGCGAACGTTCTCGCAGTGCTGAACGAGCTCGGCGCAGCGTAGCGGATGCTTCGCGTCGCTCTGAAGGGGCTGGCGGGTCGGAAGCTGCGCTCCGCCCTCACCGCAGTCGCGATCGTGCTCGGCGTCGCCATGATCAGCGGGACGTACGTCCTGACGGACACGATCAAGAACGCGTTCGACACGATTTTCGTCGGCTCGTACAAGAACACCGATGCGGTGATCAGCGGCAAGGTAGCGTTCACGAGCGCCCAGAACAACAATGCGTCCGGCACCCCTGCCTTTCCGGCGTCGCTCCTCTCGCGGGTCCAGCAGCTTCCCGACGTCCGTGCGGCGGCCGGCTCGATCGCCGACCAGGCGAAGTTCGTCGGGCGAGACGGCAAGACAATCTCGAGTGGCGGCGCGCCCGGCCTCGCCTTCAGCGTCCAGGCGGGGAGCGACCAGCAGTTCAACCCGACCAGGCTGACCGCGGGCTCCTGGCCGAACGGCCCGGACGAGGTCGGGATCGACACGAGTACGGCGGACAAGCACCACTACAAGGTCGGCGACAGGATCGGCGTCGCGGCCCGAGGCCCGGTGCAGACGTTCAGGGTCAGCGGCATCGCCAAGTTCGCCGGCGTCTCCTCGATCGGCGGTGCGACCTTCGCTCTCTTCGACCTTCCGACCGCCCAGAGGCTCTTCGACAAGGTGGGAAAGCTCGACGCGATCCGTGTTGCGGGCAAGCCCGGCGTCTCGCAGCAGACGCTCGTGGCCGAGATCACGCCGCTCTTACCGCAGACCGCACAGGTGCGGACCACCGAGGCGCAGGTGAAGGAGGACGAGAAGGGCCTTGCCTTCATCGGATTCCTGCAGAAGGCGCTGCTCGCCTTCGCCGGCGTCGCGCTCTTCGTCGGCTCGTTCGTGATCGCCAACACACTCTCGATCACGATCGCGCAGCGCACGCGCGAGTTCGCCACCTTGCGGACGCTCGGCGCGACCCGCCGCCAGGTGCTCTGGTCGGTGCTGCTCGAGGCGCTCGCGATCGGAGTCGTCGCCTCACTGATCGGCCTCGTCGCCGGGCTCGGACTCGCGAAGGCCCTCAACGCCGTCTTCGTCGCGGTCGGCGTTGACCTGCCGAAGAGCTCGACCATCTTCGCGGGCCGCACGATCGCCGTCAGCCTGATCGTCGGCGTCGTGATCACGCTCATCGCGAGTCTGCGCCCTGCCTTCAGGGCGACCCGGGTGCCGCCCATCGCCGCGGTGCGCGAGGGCTCGATGCTCCCGCCGTCCCGCTTCGCCCGCTTCGCGCCGGTCAGCGGCGCCGCCGTCTCAGGCTTCGGGGTGCTCCTGGTCGGGATCGGAGCCTTCGTGAAGGGACTCTCGACGGTCCAGCACCTGCTGTCCCTCGGGGCGGGAGCGCTGCTGATTTTCATCGGCGTTGCGATCTTCGCGCCGACCCTCGTCAGGCCGCTCGCGTCGGTGCTCGGCTGGCCGGGGACGCGGCTCGGCGGTGCCGCCGGCAGGCTGGCTCGGGAGAACGCGATCCGGAACCCCGGCCGGACCGCGTCGACCGCGGCCGCGCTGATGATCGGGCTCGCGCTCGTGACGTTCGTCTCCGTGTTCGCCGCCGGCTTGCGCGGCGGCTTCGAGAACGCAGTGAACAAGTTGTTCGTCGGCGACTACGCGCTCACGTCCTCGAACGGGTTCGATCCGCTGACCGCACAGGCGTCGGAGGCGCTCCACCGGGCGCCGGGAGTCACCGTCGTGTCCCCGATCCGAGCAGGTTCAGGTCGGCTGCTCGGAAAGACGATCAACGTCACGGCGGTCGAGCCGAGCATCACCAGGGTGATCGCGCTTGACTGGGCCGACGGCTCGGCGGCGACGCCGGGGCAGCTCCGCCACGACGGCGTGTTCATCAGCAAGAAGTACGCGAAAGACCACCACTTGAGGGTCGGCTCGCCGGTCGCCCTCGAAGTCCCCTCAGGTCGGGTGCTCGAACTGCGCGTGAAGGGGATCTTCGACCCCCCAACCGGCGGCTCGCCGTTTGGCACGGTGACGATCTCGGAGCCGCTGTTCGACTCCGTTTACCCGAGCCCGACCGACCTGATGACGCTCGTCGATGTCCGTGGCGGCGTCTCCGCCGCGAACACGAAGGCGCTCGAGTCGGCTCTCAAGGGTTTTCCCGACGCCAAGGTACAGACGCAGTCGCAGTTCAAGAAAAACCAGGAGAAGGGGATCAACTCGATTCTGAGCCTCCTCTACGTCCTGCTCGCGCTGTCAGTCGTGATCAGCCTGTTCGGAATCGTCAACACTCTTGTGCTCACGGTCTTCGAGCGGACACGTGAGCTCGGGATGCTGCGCGCCGTCGGCATGACGCGTCGACAGGTGCGGCGGATGATCCGCTACGAGAGCATCGTCACCTCGCTGATCGGCGGTGTGCTCGGAATCGCGATCGGGATCTTCCTCGGCCTGCTGATCATCCGGGCGCTGAAAGACCAGGGTCTCGTCTACACGCTGCCGTGGGGCTCGCTCGTCCTCTTCGTGCTCGCCACGATCGTCATCGGCATCGTCGCCGCGGTATTCCCGGCCCGCCGGGCAGCGAGGCTCAACGTCCTGCAGGCTCTCCAGTACGAGTAGCTTCGTCACTCGAGCTCGGCGAGCTCTTCGGCGGCCCTTGCCGCTGCACGTCTGATCTCCTCGGCGGCTCGATGTGCCTCGACGGCGGCTCGGTCGGCACGGTCTGCAGCCTGTTCAGCAGCCCGTGCCTGGCGTTCGAGGTCGTTCGCCTTCCTGCCAAGATCACGCTGCCTCTGCTTTCGTTCCTCGTTCGCGCGACGCCGTCCGGCGACCTCGTCCCGGCTTGACGACGCGCGCCGGGGCACCGGCGGCGCGAGACCCGCCAGAGCCTCGAAACCGGCCGGCTCGACCTCACTGGCCAGGCGCCCAGCCTTCAGC
>JBHEMK010000086.1:0-10204 GCA_046262635.1 Gaiellaceae bacterium | reverse complement strand
CGATCCGGAGGAATTCCGCCGCGCCTGCGCCGACGCTGCGTGCGCGTTCTTTCAGCAACCGAACTTCCTCGGCTGCCTCGAGTCGGCGCCCGAGCTTGCGGCGGCGGCGTCCGACGCCGGCGCGTTGGCTGTCGCGCACGTCGACCCGATCTCCCTCGGCGTCCTCGAGGCGCCGGGCCGCTACGGCTGCGCGATCGCGGTGGGCGAGGGGCAGGGGGCGGGCAACTTCCAGTCCTTCGGCGGCCCGCACTACGGCTTCGTCGCGGCTCGCTCCGACTACATCCGCCGGATGCCGGGCCGGATCGTCGGCGAGACAGTGGATGCCGCAGGCGAGCGCGGCTACGTCCTCACGCTGCAGACCCGCGAGCAGCACATCCGCCGCGAGAAGGCGACATCCAACATCACGACGAACCAGACACTGCTCGCCCTCGCTGGGCTCGTGTACCTGTCATGGCTAGGCCCCGCGGGATTGCGCCAGACCGGTGAGACATGTCTCGCGCTCGCCGACCATGCGAAGGGGCGGCTCCGCGAGGCCGGCTTCGAGCTCGTGTTTCCGGAGTGGGCAACGTTCAAGGAGTTTGCCGTCCGCGTCGGACGAAGTGGGCGTGACGTAGTCCGGCAGGCGCGCGAGCTCGGCGTCCATCCGGGCTACGCTCTGGGCCGCGACTACCCGGGGCTGGACGACGCGATCCTCGTCGCTGTGACCGAGAAACGCAGCCCCGAGCAGATCGACCGGCTCGTCCACGTGCTGACGGTGGTGGACCGGCGGTGAGGCTCATCTACGAGAAGTCGCAGCCCGGTCGCCGCGGGTCGGCAATCGCAAGCTACGGCCTACCGGTGCCTGAGCTCCCGGCCGAGCTCCGCCGTTCCCGCCCCCCGCGCCTGCCCGAGCTGGCTGAGCCGGAGATACTGCGCCACTTCACCGAGCTCTCGACCCGCAACTTCGGGATCGACACGGGCTTCTATCCACTCGGCTCCTGCACCATGAAGTACAACCCGCGCGTCAACGAACGCCTCGTCGCCCTGACCGGCTTCCGCGACCTCCATCCACTGCAGGAAGAGGAGGGCGCACAGGGCGCGCTCGAGCTGATGTGGCGGCTGCAGGAGATCCTCGCCGAGGTGACCGGGCTGGACGCCGTCAGCCTGCAGCCGGCTGCGGGCAGCCAGGGCGAGCTAACCGGCCTGATGCTCTTCCGAGCCTACTTCGCCGATCGCGGCGAGGACGGGGAGCGGCGCGAGATCGTCGTTCCGGACACGGCGCACGGGACGAACCCGGCGAGCGTTACGATGGCCGGCTATACACTCGTCGGCGTCAAGACCGACCCGCGCGGCAACATCGAAGTCGAGGACGTCCGCGCCAAGGTCGGGCCGCAGACGGCCGGCCTGATGGTCACGAACCCGTCGACCCTGGGGCTGTTCGACGAGAACATCGAGGAGATCGAGCGAATCTTCCACGGTGCCGGCGCCCTCATGTACTACGACGGCGCGAACCTCAACGCCGTCTGCGGAATCTCGCGGCCGGGGGACATGGGCTTCGACGTCGTCCACATCAACCTGCACAAGACGTTCTCGCAGCCCCACGGAGGGGGCGGCCCGGGCGGTGGCCCGATCGCCGTCCGCGAGCTGCTCGAGCAGTTCCTGCCGGTTCCGGCGGTCATCCGGAGGGAGGATGGGTCATTCGGGCTGGACTACGATCGGCCGAAGTCGATCGGCAAGGTGCGCGCCTTCACCGGCCCTTTCGGGGTGTTCGTGCGTTCCTACGCGTTCATCCGCGCCTACGGGCCGCGGCTGAGGGAGATGTCCGAGGTGGCGGTGCTGAACGCGAACTACCTGCTGGCACGGCTGAGGGATGCCTACGACCTCCCGTTTGACCGTCTCTGCATGCACGAGTTCGTACTCAGCGCGCGCACGCTGAAGCGTGAGCACGGGACGACGGCGCTCGACGTGGCGAAGCGGCTGATGGACTACGGGTTCCACCCGCCGACGATCTATTTCCCGCTGATCGTCTCCGAGGCCCTGATGATCGAACCGACCGAGACCGAGGCGAAGGAGACGCTGGACGCCTTCGTCGACGCGATGCTCGCGATCGCCGGCGAGGCGGCGGAGCGCCCGGAGCTGCTCAAGGACGCTCCCCACGACCGGCCGGTCCGTCGTCTCGACGAGGTGCGCGCGGCCAAGCAGCCTGTGGTGAAATACCAGTTCGAGGATCATCCCGACCTGAGCCGGGAGCGGCAGGCGCCGGTGGCCGCCGAGGCGCCCAAGGGCGTGTGACCTCCGCCGCCTCGCCGACGAGACTCGCTCGCCGAGCTGAGTGTGCTCCGCCAACGGGCGTACGGGGCGCGCCTGCAGCGAACGGGTTGCGCTCCGTCGCCTCCTACCAGGGCGAGGAGGTCAGCCACCGTCGGATCTCGGCGGGCGAGTGCTGGGCCGGCGAGGGCGCCTCATCGTGACGGTGACGCTCTGTCTGCCGGGCTCGGCCGCCGAGCCCGGCAGACGGCCCGCGCTCTCCCACCGGCCGGACGTGGCCGATCTCGGCCAGCTCGGGGTCGAGCCCGAGCTCCACGGCACGGGGCTCGGCTCGGCCCTGCTCGACCACGTCGAGCCGCGGGCACGGGAGCTAGGCGCGGCAACGATCGTGTGTGGCACGGCCGAGGGGGCCGCGCGACTGATCACGATGTACGAGGGCCGCGGCGACCGCATCGTCGACGACATTGACTCGCGCCCGGCGACGAACTACCGGAGCATCGCCCTCGCGAAGGCGCTCCAGTGATCCGGAAGACCGACGAGGACGACCGCCCGCCCATCTGTCCCGCCTGCGGTGTCACGATGGGGATCGTCGCCGCGGAGGAGGAGATGCCGCGGTACGTGTGTCTGGAGTGCGGTTTCTCCGACGATCCGAGTCTGCAGGCGTAGCCGCCCGGTTCGTCATCTGGGCCGGCGGCACGCGACTGTCGCTCCTACCACTTCCCGGAGGGTTCAGATGAGACTTGTGAGCACGTCCGGAAGCACGTCGCTCCGGCTCATCCCGAGCTCTCGACGCGGACTCGCGGATGCACATCCTGAACGGGCGCACGATCACTCGGCGGCCGTCAGGCCGAACGGGCTGCCCTCGGAATCGCGGCAGATCGCCCAGCGGTCACCCGGATGGACGACGTCGCCTCCGAGTTCCACGACGAGTTCGAGCGCCCGAGTCAGTTCCGACACGCCGAAATAGGGCAGAGAGAAGCGATCTCCCGGACCCGCCCCCCGGTCGTGCAGGCCCAGCGCCGGGGGGCCGCGGTGAGTCTGCAGGCCGTCCCCCTCGCCTTCGCTCCGCCCGTCGAGCGAGAGACCGAGCAGGGTCTCCCAGAAGCGGCGCGCACGGTCGAGGTCGTCGGCGGGGAACTCGATCAGATCGAGGGGCATGCCAGCCGGACAATATGGAACCCGCCAACGACCCGCTCCCACAGCGCTACCGAGCCCGCCGTAGGAGCCCATCTGAACCCGCGCGAGCCCTTCATCACTGCGGCGTGAAGGTGCAGAAGTTCCGCCTGCGGGAGGTCGAGGTCAAGGAGCGCGGCCGCGCGGAGGCGACACGACTGCGTGAGCTAAGGCGTCGGCGCGACGATGACGTCGACCGAGCTCTCGGACTCCGTACCGCTGGCGGGCGCGCGCGTACGGTGACCTCGTGCGGGCCCGGCACCCGCGACGATCTAGCCGTCGTCGAATCTCCACCGTCGGCCGCCGGGTGACAGCGGGTGGGCGGATCTGCGGCGAGGCGAGCGCCGAGGGCGCGACGGCGAGTGCAGCGCTCGTGAGCGTGCAGAGACTCCGCAGAGACCTCACGACCGCGCATGTTGTCGAGGAGGTGGAGCGTTGACCGTAGCCCTGCCGGGCCGGGTGAAGGCCAGGTCAGAGCGTTCGGCTCAAGCTCGGATCGGCGCACACCCCGCTCCGATGTCCGTCGAACGAGAGATCCAGGCCGTTACGCGGGGGCTTTACCTCAGCAGGAGGGTTCCGTGAAAGCCGACGCGGTCCGCAAGCGAGGCAGTGACGGGGAGCGATCGTTCACGCCGCGTGCGAGCTCTGCGACCCCAGTATCTTGCGCCACACCATCGTGATGTCCGACAGGTCCGCGACGGCCGGCATGATCGAGGGGAGGTGCATGCGCACAGCGTCGAGTGCGCCTTGATCCGATGGGTCCGCAAAGGCGACGACCACCCTGTCGCCATCGAACCGGACCGGGATTGCTGCGAAGCGAAGTCCCACCTCGTGCGGGAGCAGGTCGACGGCACGAGGGTTGACGCCGATTCGCATCAGGCTCAGGTACGGGACGTCCCACTGATCGGCGAGGGTGCGCGCCAGCTCTTCTTCGAACACCCAGCCCCGGGTGAGCAGGACCCTGCCGAGCAGTTCATCTGTGTGCCGGCTCTCGAAGAGGGCTTCGGCGAGTTGCTCCGCGGTAATCAGCCCCCGCTTGACCAGGATCTCGCCGAGCCGAGGAGGCTTCGCGACCATGGTCGTCTCGACCTCCGGGTCCGACTCCTTCGGAGCTCCAGCTGCCGCCCGCAGCCGCCCGCTTCCTCCGACCGGGTCGCGGCCGGTGCGAGGCCTCAGGGCCGCCTGGATCTGATTGAGCGTGAACCAGCTGCGGAGATACGGTTCGAGATCGTCCTCGATATGGTGCGGGAACGCAGCCTCGATCGTGCCGGCTTCGTCCAGCTCCGCCGACGCTCCCAACCGGAGGCAGTAATCGCGCAGAGCCTCTCGCCGATCCTCGCCGGGGAGCTCGGCGCGCCAGACGTCTCCGTCTCCCGCCAGTCGGGTCGCAAGCCGAGGAATCGTTCTCTCCATCGCGTCGCACTCCAGAGCCGAGGACGCCGGCAACATGCCCGGCTTCAGTCAGCTTCGTCGTATTTGGCAGCAGCCGCGATCACTCGGTTGGGTGACTTGAGTGCCCCCACCGGCTCGCCCTCGTCCGCGGGCGGGGGTGGCCTCACGACGCCACCTCGGCGTCGCGCGTGCACCGCCCGGGAAAGCCCGCGCCTCTCACCCCTCGTCGTGTGTGTCCACTCGAGCGGCGCGACGCCTCGATGAAGCGGCTCGCGCCTAGGTTGCGGGCACGCCTGCTAGTGGCGTGGCGCGGAGTCTGGCCGGCTTCGTGGGCGGACGCGCCTCGGCTGCGAGCTGCCCGCAGGCGGCCTGGATGTCCCGGCCGCGCGTCAGCCGCACCGTCGCCGGAACACCCGCTCGTTCGAGGACTGACTTGAAGGACGCGATCGCCTCGCGCGACGAGCCTTCGTACGCGTGCCGGTCGCCACGAGCCCCGTTCGGGTTATAGGGGATCAGGTTGACCTTGAAGATCTTCGGGTCGAGCAGCTCCGCAAGCGCGCGTGCCTGCTCGGGCGAGTCGTTCACCCCGGCAAGCATCACGTACTCGACATAGACCTTTCGGTGGCGCAGCTCGTAATGGCGCGTGCATTCGGCAAGCACCCCGTCGAGCGGGAACTTCTCGTTGACCGGCATGATCCGGCTCCGCAGCACGTCCTCGGCGGCGTGCAGGGAGAGTGCGAGCCGGATCGGCTCCTCGACCTCGTTGACGAAGCGGCGCAGGCCCGGCAGCCACCCGACGGTCGAGATCGTCGTCCGCCGGTGGGTGATGCCGACGTGCGGAAGGCGCTGCGCGGCTGCGACGACGTTGTCGAGGTTCAGCATCGGCTCGCCCATCCCCATGAAGACGGCGTGGTCAACTGTCTCCCGGCGCCGGAAATGGAGCGCCTGGTCGAGGATCTCAGACGGCGTCAGGTTCCGCCCGAACGCCATCGAGCCGGTCGCGCAGAACGTGCATGTGAGCGGGCAGCCGGACTGCGACGAGAGACAGAGCGAGCGCCGCCCGTCCCGGTAGCGCATCAGGACGGCCTCGACCGCGTACCCGTCGCCGGTGCGGAAAAGCGTTTTCACCGTCCCGTCCTTCGACGTCCGCTCGGCTTCGACCGCAAGCGTCGTGAAGGGCACGTCGTCGGCAAGCCCCTGCCGCAACGTGGCCGGGAGGTTCGTCATCGCGTCGTAGCTCGCGGCGCCGCGCGCGGCCCACTCCCACACCTGGCCGGCCCGGTAGCGGGGCTCACCGCGTGCAGCGAGCGTCTGATCGAGGAGTGCGAGATCCACGAGACCAGGGTAGCCGCGAGCACGGTAAGGAAGAAATGGAGACCGCCGGTCGGATAGCGTGACGGATCGTGATCGACCTCCGCTCGGACACGGTGACCCAGCCAACCGCGGGGATGCGCGCCGCGATCGCCGCCGCCGAGGTCGGCGACGAGCAAAAGCGCGAGGACCCGACCGTGAACGAGCTCGAGCGGCGCGCTGCCGCCTTCCTTGGCCAGGAGGAAGCCGTCTACCTGCCGACCGCGACCATGGCGAACCAGATCGCGCTGAGGATCGTTTCCCAGCCGGGTGACGAGCTCCTCGTCGAGCAGAACGCGCATCTCATGATCAACGAGCAGGGTGGGCCCGCGGCCCTCTCGGGGCTCGTCATGCGCGCACTCCCCGGCGAGGAAGGCCGCCTCAGACCCGAGCAGGTGCGGGCGGCCGTACGCGACTGGCGCAGCGGGCACATGCCGATCACCCGGATTGTCGCGGTCGAGAACACGCACAACAGCTCGGGCGGGCGCGTCTGGCCACTCGCCGAGCTCGAGGCGCTCGCGCAGACGTGCAGCGAGCTCGAGCTCGCGTGCCACCTCGACGGCGCCAGGCTCGTCAACGCCGCGGCCGCGCTCCGCGTGCGACCGGCCGAGATCGGTCGGCACTTCGACACCGTCACGCTCTGTCTCTCGAAGGGGCTCGGCTGCCCCCTCGGCGCGATCGTCGCCGGTTCGCACGAGCTGATGGCGAAAGCCCGCCGCGCGAAGCACCTCTTCGGCGGCGCCATGCGTCAAGCCGGGATCGTCGCTGCAGCAGGCCTCTACGCACTCGACCACCACGTCGAGCGGATCGTGGAGGACCATGCCCGTGCGCGGCGGCTGGCGGAGGGGCTCGCCGGGGCAGGGATCCCCGTCGACCTCGACCAGGTCGAGACCAACTTCGTCCAGGTCGACGTCGGCCCGCTGGGCCTGACCAAGGCCGGGGCGCTGGATCGGCTGAAGGAGGCCGGTGTCGGGCTCTCCGGGACGATCCATCCGACCGTCCTGCGGGCAGTCACCCACCTTGACGTCTCGGATGAGGACGTCGACCGCGCGCTCGAGTTGATCCCCGGCGCGCTCCGAGCTCTTGTCCGCGCCTGAGTCCCTGCGGTGCACACTCGAGCGGCTCGTCCGACGGGAGCAGGCCGACAAGCGCCTCCCCTCGATCGCGTCGGCCGTCGTTCGTGACGGCGAGATCGTCTGGGAGGGAGCGGTCGGCACGGCCGACGTGGACGCGGGCGCGGCGGCCACGATCGACACGCAGTACCGGATCGGCTCGATCACAAAGACGCTGACGGCGACGGCGATCATGCAGCTCCGGGACGCCGGCGACCTCGAGCTCGAGGATCCGCTCGACCGTCACCTCGAAGGGGCAGCCCACGCCCCGTCGATCCGGCAGCTCCTGTCGCACTCCTCCGGTCTCCAGCGCGAGACCCCGGGCGACGTCTGGGCGACGCTGAAGTTCCTGAGCGACGATGAGCTCCTGCGCGACCTCGGCACCGCGGAGCGGGTGCTTGCGCCGGGCGAGCGATTCCACTACTCCAACCTCGGCTTCGCACTGCTCGGCCGAGTCGTCGCCGCCGTCTCGGGCCTGCCGTACGAGCGCTACGTCGAGGAGCGGATCATGCATCCGCTCGGGCTCGTCCGCACGAGCTTCCGCCCTCAGGCGCCGCACGCCGCCGGCTATCTCGTCGAGCCGTACCGCCACGGCGTCAGGGCGGAGCAGCCGGTGGAGACGGCCTCGTTCACCCCCTCGGGCCAGCTGTGGAGCACGGTTGAGGACCTCTGCCGCTGGGCGGCCTTTCTCGCCGATCCCGACCCGGCCGTCCTCGCTGCGAAAACGGTCGAGGAGATGCGGACGGTGCAGGTGATCGACGACCACACGCGGTGGACGGCTGGCTACGGGCTCGGGCTCGGGCTCCTCCGCGACGGCGACCGGATCCTGGCCGGCCACGGCGGGGCGATGCCGGGCTTCATCGCTGGCGTCTACATCTCTCCGAAGGACAGGATCGGCGCTGCGGCTCTCACGAACTCGGGGACCGCCCGGGTCGGTCCGTTGCTCCAGCAGCTGATCGCGAAGACGCTCGAGTCCATGCCCCTGGATCCGGAGGCGTGGCAGCTCGAGGACGCCCCGCCTGCCGAGATCGCCTCGGCGCTCGGCCGCTGGTGGCTCGAAGGGAGCGAGCTCGTCGTCCACTGGCGCAAGGGTCGGCTGGAGGCGACATTCTCCCACGCGGAGGAGTGGGAGCCTCCCTCGATCTTCGAGCGGGAGACGCACGATCTCTGGCGCACGGTGTCCGGGGGCGAGCGCGGCGAGCAGCTCCGGATCGAGCGCGACCCGGCGGGGCAGATCGTCCGGATGTTCTGGGCGACCTACCTGCTGACGCGAGACGCGGCGACGTTCGGCAGCGTTTAGGAATGGGGTGGTGGGCTACCTCTCTCGAAAGACGGAAGGAGCGTTGATGGCGGATCCGGGTCCGCTCGGCAGCGATGTGCCAGCGGGCACGCAGGGCGGTGCACGAACTGCGGCTTCGAGTTCGGGATCCACGCGCACTCGCCTCCACTCTGCCCGACGTGCCAGGGGCCGCGTCAGTGCGCGACTGAGCGCCGGGGAAGGCTTCGAGAATCCACCGTACCCGGAGGCTTGAGTCGCCGTATGCCTCGCTCGATTTGGTCCGGTTCGATCACCTTCGGCCTCGTCAACGCGCCCGTGCGGATCTACAGCGCAATCGAGGAGCACAAGCTTCATTTCCACTTCCTGCACACGAAGGACGACAGTCCGATCGGCTACCAGAACATCTGCAAGCAGGAGGGGAAGCCCGTCGAGGACTCCGAGATCGTCAAGGCCTTCGAGTACAAGAAGGGCGAGTATGTCTACATGGAGGACGCGGATTTCGAGGCCGCAAAGGTGGACGGATACAAGACGATCGACATCACCGATTTTGTCCCCTACGAGGACGTCGATCCGATCTTCTTCGCGAAGACGTACTACGTCGGTCCGGATGAAGGGGCGGAGCGGGTGTACTCGCTCCTCGCCCGGGCGATGGAAGAATCCGGACTCGCCGCCGTCGCGAAGTTTGTGATGCGCGATCAGCAGCACCTCGGTCTGCTCCGGGTACGGGATGGCGTGATCACCCTCGAACAGCTCTACTTCGCGGACGAGATCCGCCCCGTCAAGGAGATCAAGGCTGCGAAGCGTCAGATCGACAAACGCGAGTTGGAGATGGCGGGCGAGCTGATCGACTCGTTCACGGGTAGGTGGGATCCGACGAAGTACGAGGACACCTATCGCGACGAGCTCATGGCCGTGATCAGGGCCAAGCGCAAGGGAAAGGACGTCCACGCTGCGGCGGATCTCGACGGGGTCGACGAGGCCCCGGATCTGATCACGGCCCTGCGGGAGAGCATCGAACGCTCCCACGCCGGCAAGCGTCCCGCGCCGAAGCGAAAGCGCGTGCCGGCGAGCGATCTGAACGGTCTTCCGAAGGACGAGCTCGAGGAACGGGCACGCGAAGCGAAGGTGCCCGGACGCTCGAAGATGACCAAGCGCGAGCTGGTCGAAGCGCTCGAGGGCGTCGCCTAGGCCCACCCGGTCCGTGGCCAAACTCGAGCAGGAGATCGCGGCCCTCTTCGGACTGTCGCTGGAGGAGTTCACCCCCGCCCGCGACCGACTCGCGCAGCGCCTGAAAAAAGAGGGGAGGGGAGACGCGGCGGAAGAAGTCCGCCGGCTCGCGAAGCCGAGCGTGCCCGCCTGGGCGATCAATCAGCTCGCGCGGCGCGAGCAGCCGGCGGTCCGAGCTCTGCTCGATGCGGGATCGGCACTGCGCAGGGCCCAAGAGCAGGCCCTGAGCGGGACCGGGCCAGCAGACGGGCTGCGTGACGCACAGGCCACGGAGCGGAAAGTCGTCCGCGGGCTGACCGAGCGCGCTCGGACGATCCTCGAGGATGCCGGCCGGCCGGCGGCGGCGTCGATGCTCGACCGCATCGCCCGAACGCTCGCCGCCGCCGCCGTGGCCGAGGCGGGGCGCGAAGCGCTGAAGGCTGGG
>JBHEMK010000085.1:0-16210 GCA_046262635.1 Gaiellaceae bacterium | reverse complement strand
GGTGAAGGGCCCGCCGCAGAAGCCGATCACGGCCTGATCGTCACGCAACGCGGCTCGCACGAGCCGCACCGCCTCGAGGATTGCCTGCAGTGATTCCTCCGGGTCGCCGACGGCGAGCCGCTCGACGTCCGCCGCCGTCTGCACCGGTTTCCCGATCACCGGGCCGACTTCCTCGACGAGCTCCACGTCGACGCCCATCGCGAGCAGGGGATACATGATGTCCGTGAACATCACCGCGGCATCGACGTCGTGCCGCCGCACGGGCTGGAGCGTCACCTCAGCGCAGAGCTCCGGTCGGGCGACGATCTCGAAGAGCCCGTAGCGCTTGCGGATCTCGCGGTACTCCGGCAGCGAACGGCCCGCCTGGCGCATGAACCAGACCGGCGTGCGCTCGACCGGCTCGCGTCGAGCCGAGCGGACGAGAAGGGGATCGGGCACGAGCCTAGACTAGCCCTGCACATGCAATCGATCGGCGACCATCCCGTCCCGACCGGACCCCTCGCTGCTCGCTGGCTCGAATGGGAGGTGCCGCCGATCCAGGCAGGCGCGCTGGTGCAGCTGCGCGTGGTCGTGCAGAACGCGGGCCTCGCGGCCTGGCGTGATGTCAACCTCGCGTATCACTGGCTCGACGAGCGCGGGAACCCGATCGTCTGGGACGGGCTGCGGACCCCGGTCGATGCGCAGCCGAACGCGGTGCTCGAAGTCGCCGCGCGCCTGCGCGGGCCGATCCCGCCGGGCCGCTACCTCCTCGCCCTCGATTTCGTCTGCGAAGGTCGGTTCTGGTTCGGCGAGCTCGGCAGCCACACGCCCGAGCGAGAGATCGAGGTCTCGCCGCGCGACGCCTCGGGCGCGCGCGTCTTCCTGCCCGCCGGCGCCGAGCCCGCGCCCGGCTGGGACGAGCTCGTACGCGGACTGCACGAGGAGGGCTATGCGGCGGTTGGCGGTTCGATCGAGGCCCAGAGCGGCCTCCGGCGGCGGCCGGACCCCGGGCTCGGGCCGTACGCGCCGGGCGGTGGCAGAAACCCCGCGTTCCCGCATCCGCTCGCCTGTCCGTCGCTGCTCCCGCCGCTCGAGCCGAACGCCGAGGTCGCCGGACTCCCAGCCTGGCGTCCCGAGTACGGCGAGCCCTGGATGTTCGACGGCCGGGCGTCGGTCAGACTTCGATTGCAATCTGGTCGTCGACCCGCCTGAAGACGAATGCCCCGAGGCCGAGCGACACCGCCGTCGAGCTGAGCAGATAGACGACATCGGGCCAGTCCGGCAGCTTCCCGAAGAAGAGGGGGTCGCGGATCGAGTCGATCGCCGGCGAGAGGAAGTTCGCCCAGTGGATCAACTCGACGACGGCGTGGTGATGCGCGGCCGCGCCCGGAACGCCGGTCAGCGGATAGATCACCGGGGTCAGGAAGAACAATGGCAGCAGCAGCGCCGCGACGATGAACTCGACGTCGCGGAAGAGCACGTTGAGCGACGCGACCGTCAGCGCCAAGCCGCCGACGAGACCGACGAAGCACGCCGCGAGCGGCAGCGCGAGCCATTCGGTCGCGCGCACACGCGGCAGTACCGCGAAATTCAGGACGAGCAGCCCCGCCAGCATCACGACGAAGCCGACGAGGTGGGCGCCGACGACCGACAGCGGTACCAGCTGTCGCGGGAAGCGCGTCTTCCGGATCAGGTTCGCGTTGTCGAGCATCGAGCGGGCGGCCGACTGCAGCGAGGTCGCGAAGAAGGTCCACACGGCCAGGCCGGCAAGCAGGAAGAGCGGATAGTGGTCGAGGGTCGAAAACCCCGTCTTCCAGATGACGGAGAAGACGAGCAGGTAGATCGCCATCAACAGGACGGGGTTCGCGACCGTCCAGAGAACGCCGAGCGCAGACCCGCGGTACTTGGCCTGCAGGTCGCGCCGGAAGAGATTCCCGAAGAGCTCGCGATAGCGGATGAGATCCGCGTAGGTGTTCATCCCTGGGCGTTCATCCCGGGGCAACCTACCGCCGCGACACCCAAACACGTGCTTTACAGGCCTCGGTTACCCTTTGCCCGCGTGTCGCGAGACGCACGATCCAGGGTGCCCGCGGGGGCGACGCGGTGAACGCGGCCGTCGCTGCCGCAGCCCTGCCCGCGACGGTCGCGGCCACGTGGCTCCTGCTGCGCTCGCCGGCCGCGCGACGGCTCGTCGCGGCTCCTCGGGGCGACCGCTGGCATGCGAGCGCGACGCCCCTGCTCGGCGGCGTCGGCATCTTCATCGGCTTCGCGGTCGGGCTCGGCGCGGCGGTTGCCGCGGGGGCGTCTCCGGCAAGCCGCGAGCTGCTCGGGATCGCCGGCGGTTGCGCGATCCTCTTCGTCGCCGGGGTGGCCGACGATCTCTGGCACCTGAACCCGATCGCCAAGCTCGCCGCCCAGTGCGTTGCCGCGGCGCTCGTCCTCAGCACCGGGCTCAAGGTCGAGATCGTCTCGAACGATTTCCTGGCGGCCGCGCTCGCGGTCGTCTGGCTGATCGGGCTGACGAACGCCTTCAACCTGCTCGACAACATGGACGGCTTGGCCGCGACGCTCGCCGCGATCGCCGCCGCGTGCTTCGCCGTCGACGCGGTCACGATCCACCCGAGCCACGTCGCGCTCGTGCTCGCCCTCTCCCTCGGCTTCGCGTGCATCGGCTTCCTGCCGTTCAACCTGCGGACGAACCGGCCCGCCGCGACCTTCATGGGCGACTCCGGCAGCCAGCTGCTCGGCTTCCTGCTCGCCGCACTCGGACTCGCGTCGAGCTGGAAGGTGGCCGGGACGACCGTCGCCACCTTGCTCCTGCCGATCCTGATCCTCGCCGTGCCCATCCTCGACACGACGCTCGTGACGATCATCCGCCTGCTCGAGGGCAGGCCGATCTACCAGGGCGGACGCGACCACACCTCCCACCGGCTCGTCAGCCGCGGGCTCTCGGACCGGCGCGCCGTCGTCCTGCTCGCGCTCGTCTCGGCCGGACTCGGCGCAACGAGCCTGGCCTACACCACGATCGACGACGCGCGCGTGACGCTCCTCGGCGTCCTGCTCACCTTCGCCGCGCTCGTCCAGTTCGGCAGCTTCCTGTCGGACATCGAGCGTAACGCCAAGGTTCCCTCCGGAATCTTCGGAGCCCTGCTCGTGCACCGGCGCCGGCTCGTGGAGGTGATCGTCGACTTCGCGCTGATCAGCGCTGCCTTCGCCGGCGCCTACTTCCTCAGCGTCAACGGCAGCGGCACGACCTCCCAGCGCCACCTCGCCGCCGTGTCGCTTCCGGTCGTCCTCTTCGCCCGCTACGCCGCCTTCATCCCCTTCGGGCTCTATCGAGGCGTCTGGCGCTACGCCGGTGCGCGGGACGGAGCGGGCGTGATCGGCGCGGTGCTCGTCTCGGAGCTCGTGGCCTACGGCTTCCTGTCGGCGACGCAGCAGTGGTTCGACTACCCGCGGGGGATGTTCGTCGTCGACGCCCTGCTCGCGATCGTCCTCGTCGGCGGGTCCCGCTTCGCCGAGCGCGCGCTCGATCGGGGACTCGGTGGGCTGCGGGCGCGCAGCGCGCAGCACCGGATCCTCATCGTCGGCGCGGGCAGGAGCGGGCGCAGCCTGCTCCGGGAGCTTCGCGAGACGCCGGGCGAGCGGGTGATCGGCCTCGTCGACGACGATCCGATGCTGCGCCGCCGGCGGCTCCAGGGCACGCCGGTGCTCGGGACGATCGGCGAAATCGGCTTCGCGCTCGGCCGCGCCGAGCCGGACGCCGTGCTCGTGACGATCCCGGAGGCGCCGCGGGAGCAGCTCGACCAGGTGCTGGAGGCATGCGAACGGGCCGGGGTACCCTGCCGGTTCGTGCGCCGCGAGATCGATCTCGACCCCCGCGTCGTCCTCGGCGCCGCCGCAGAGTGAGCACCGAACTGGCGGCACGCGCGCGGGCCGCCGAGCCGCTCGCGGGATCGCGCACGCTCGTCGACCGCTTCCTGACGGCCGTGCCACTCCTCAGCGTCTTCCTCTGGCTGTGCGTCGTCTACGGCTGGGAGGCCTGGTCTCGGGGCACGCCGTGGCTCTTCGGAGACGAGCTCGAGCTGACCCAGCTCGCCCGGTCACTGGCCGCCACGGGCCACGCGGCGCGGCGCGGCGAGCCGCACTCCTTCAACTCGCTCTACACGCTGCTGATCGCGCCGGCGTGGCGCCTGTCGACCACGCAGAGCGCCTACTCCGCCGTCAAGTACATCGGCGTCCTGACGATGACGCTGACGGTCTTCCCGGCCTACTTCCTCGGGCGGCTTGTTGCCTCCCGGCGCGCGGCCCTCTTCGCGGCGGCCGCCAGCGCGGCGGTGCCTGCGCTCGTCTACTCGTCGTTCATCGTCGAGGAGACACTCGCCTACCCGTGGGCGACGCTGTGTCTGTTCCTGTGCGCGAAGGCGCTGTTGACGCGCGCACCGCGGTGGATCGTCTGTGCAGGGGCCGCCTGCGTCGTGGCGCCGCTGATCAAGAACGCGCTGCTTCCGCTCCCGGTCATCTACGTCCTCGCTGCGCTGCTGATGCTCTGGACGAGCGAGCGCGGGCGCCGCTGGCGCCACGGCTGGAGCGCAGGAGACTGGATCGGCTTCGCGTTCCTCCTCGCCGGCGCGATCATCGTCGCGGGCGGGGTCGCGAGCGACGGCTCGTTCGAGTATCTCGCGATGACGCGGTACTACCACGGGTGGGTGCTCGGGCATGCGCTCAGGGGCACCGGCGCGCTGACGATCGGGATCGGCGTGCTGCCGCTCGTCGCGGCGTTCGGAGCAGTCTGGCCGGCGCCGGGCGAGAAGCCCTCGCGGGCGTTGCGGGCCTATCGCGCCGTCCTCGTCGCGGCCGTCCTGCTCTTCGCGTTCTTCACGGGAATCAAGGGCGCCTACAACCAGTACTCCTTCGGCACCCGGATCTGGGAGCGAAACATGCTCTACGTGGCACCGCTCCTCTTCACCGCGACCGCTCTGTGGCTCGACCGGCGCAGGCTCAACCTCTGGGCGACGGCGGTCGGCACGGGCGTCGCGGCCTTCCTCCTCGCCTGGACTCCCTACCTGATGCAGTTTCGGTTCTCCTCGGACAGCCCGGGCCTCTCGATCCTCGCACAGGCGAACCGCAGTCTCGCCTTCACGCCGACGGACGCGAAGATCGCGCTTCTCGCCGTCCTCGCCCTCTCGGTCGCCCTGCTCGTCCTCCCGCAGGTCCTGAGCCTTCCCGCCCGGGCGGTCGTCGGGCTCGCTGCGGTGATCGCGCTGTTCGTCGTCGCCTGGAACCTGACCGGCGAGCTGTCGGCGTCCGCGTCGACGAACTCGATCAGCCGCACCTTCGAGTCGAACATCCGCGGTCAGCCCGACTGGGTCGACCGAATCACGCACGGCGCGCCCGCGATCTACCTCGCCCAGCAGGCTCAGGTGCAGGGAGACCAGAACTCGGAGTGGCTGCTCGAGTTCTGGAACCGGTCGATCCAGCGCGTCTTTGTGTTCGACGGGTGCGTCTGCGGCCCCGGCCCGGCGACGACGCCGGACATCGTCGGCGAGAGCGGCGTGCTGAAGCCCCAGCTCAACTTCCGCTACGTCGTCGTCGAGCCGGGGATCGAGGTGGCCGGCAAGGTGCTGGCGCTGCACTCGCACAAGAGCGGCGGCGGCTTCGCGAGCTGGCGCCTGATCCGTGTCAATCAACCGTTGCGGCTGCTCGGCGCCGTCACCGGGCTCTATCCCGACCGCTGGTCGCAGCCGGGCGGGAGCGCCTACACCCGCTACAGCGGCGAGCCCGGGACGATGCGCATCAGGGTTTCGCGCAAGGAGGCGATCGCGCCGTTGAAGCCGGCTCTCGTGACGATCCGGATCGGGACGCTCGCGATCGGACCCGACCGCCAGCCGCGCATCGGCCGCGTGACCCGCGTCGTTCGGTGGACCATGCCGGGTCGAGACGTGCGGACGTTCAGGATCCCGGCACCTCCGCGGAGCTTCCGCGTGGAGGTGACGGTGAGTCCGACCTTCGCGCCGGCCGTGATCGCGCCGGCGGCCTCGAGCGATGAGCGCCAGCTCGGGGCCGTCCTGGACTACAGGTTCGTGCGGCGGAAGGCCGCGCACACATAGCTGAACCGTTCCCGGAGCAGGAGTCGCGCCAGCGGCCCGCTCCGTTCCAGCGCCACCAGGAGCCCGCGCGCCGGCCGCGGCAATGCCACCGTCTGGGGCACGAGGAACGGGCGCAGCACGAGCCGGTCGAACCCGGCAGCCTCGAGGTCGGCCCGTGCATCCTCGAGCCGGTACTGGCGGGGGTTCAGGTCGAAGACGAGCTTCTTCTCTGTGAAACCCGCGACGTGCTCGAAGAAGGCGCGTCGGTCGCGGGCGTAGTAGATCGCCCGGAAGCAGAGCGTCGCCGCGACGGGGGCCGGCGGCACGAAGTCGTTCAGATCCGCCTCGACGACGTCGCGCCCCTGCCGGCGCGCGGCGGCGACCATCTCAGGGCTCGCGTCGGCTCCGAGATAGTCGAGCGGCAGGAAGCTGGCGAGCCCCGCGTCGCCGCAGGCGAGGTCGAGCACCCGCTCGCCCGGCTCGAGCCGCGGTCCGAGCGATGCGATCAGCTCTGCCCGGTGGGCGAGGTAACCGGACGGGTCGGCGTACGCGGTCTCGGTCCAGCGGTCAGCCTGCGGCGCGTACTTGCTCATCGCAGCGCCAGAAGCCGCTCCGGGTGCTTGCGCAGGAAGCGGAGCATCGCGCGGGCGTGCCAGAACGTGTGGCGCGACAGGAAGGTTTTGTCGATCACGGCGGCATAGTCGTGGTGGACGACCGCGGCCGGGACGTACCAGCGCTCCCAGCCCGCACGGGCGGCGCGGTAGTTGAGGTCGATGTCCTCGCAGTACATGCGGTAGCCAGGGTCCCAGCCTCCGATCTCGTCGAGCATCGCGCGGCGTAGGAGCAGGAAGGCGCCCAGCATCGTGTCCGCCTGCACCGGCTCAGCCGGGCGCTCCTCGAGCAGGTAGTGGAGCCGCTGATGGCGCAGCGGCGGAAAGAGCAGCCGTAGCGGCGTCCGGCGGACGAGCGTCGAGCCGACGGTCGGGAAGCTCCGCCGCGAGGCCTGCCAGCTGCCGTCCCGGTAGCGCATCTGCGGCCCTGCGACGCCGCAGCGGGGATGGGCGTCCATAAACTGCCGCAGGATCGCGACGGCGTCAGGCTCCGCAATCGCGTCGGGGTTCGCAATCAGCACGTATTCGCCCGAGGTGGCCGCCGTGCCGACGTTCGCATTCCCGGCAAACGAGAGCGGCCGCTCGTTCTCGACGACGTGTGAGCGCTCCGGGAGCCTCGCCGGGACCGAACCCGGAATGTTGGCGACGACGACGAGCTCGTCGACCTGGAGCGCCAGGGCCGGGAGCGATCGCTCGAGCTCCGGCGCGTGGCCGTGCGAGATCACGACGCCGGAGACCTTCACAGCGCCTCACGGTAGACCGCGACGGTGCGCCGCGCGGTCTCGTCCCAGCTGAACAGGCGCGCGCGCGCGAGTCCGGCCTGCGTCCACCGCTCGCGCTCGTCGAGCGCGCGCCGGGTGGCAGCGGGAAAGTCTTCCGGCTGCGCGTAGAGGACGGCGTCGCCGCCGACCTCGCGCACCGCCGCGTCCGGGGTCGAGACGACGGGCGTCCCGCTCGCCATCGCCTCGGCGACGGGGAGCCCGAAGCCCTCGTAGCGCGTCGGGAAGAGTAGACACGCCGCGTTGCGGTAGAGCTCGACGAGCTCCGTCCTCGGCACGAAGCCGCGTACGTCCACACCGCGCCGGCGGAGTTCCGTGGCGAGAGCCGGATCGCGCTCGGGCCCGACCGAGATCAGCGGCAGGCCCAGCTCCTGGGCCGCGTCGGCTGCCGCGAGCGGGTTCTTGCGCGCCTCGATCGCCCCGACGAGCAAGAGGTAGCCGCCGTCGCCGCTGCGTTCGCCCGGGGTGAACGACGGATCGCAGGCAAGCGGCGTCACCACGACCTTCTCGGGCGGGAGGCCGTAGAGCTCGACGAGATCGTCCTTCGTCCGCTCGGAGATCGCGAGCACCCGGACCGCGCGGCGCGCGGAGCGCGGGACGACCAGGCGAAAGATCGCGGTCTCACGATGACCCATCAGCGAGCCGTCCCGCTCGAAGGAGAGATCCTGCACCGTCAGCACCGCCGGGCAGGGAAGCGCAGGCGGCAGGGCGTGGACGAAGTGCACGAGCGCGGGGCGCAGCCGCTGCAGCAGCAGCGGCAGGCGGACGGCCATCCGCAGCTCCTGCGACCGCGCGGCGAGCTCGATCGGCTCGATCCCGGCGGGGACGAGTTCGGGACGGCGGGTGATCGCCGCAAAGCGAAGCCCCTCGCCGGCCCTCGGGAGCGCACGCAGGAGCTCCTCGACGTACGTCTCGTCGCCGGTGCGGTTGCGACCGAGGGCGTCCGCATCCACGACGACCAGGGGATCAGCCACCGGCGGCCTCGCCGTAGACCTCGGTCGTCCGGCGAGCGACGTCTTCCCACGAGAATGCGCGGGCTCGCTCGAGGCCGCGGGCGCGCAGCTCGTCGCGACGCCGCGACGCCTCGTCGAGGCCCGCCGCGATTGCCGCCGGATCGAGCGGGTCGACCAGCACCGCCGCGCCACCGGCGATCTCCTCGGTGGCGCCGCCGCTGCTCGTCACGACCGGCGTGCCGCACGCCATCGCCTCGAGCACCGGGAGGCCGAAGCCCTCGTAGAGCGAGGGGTAGGCCACGACGGCGGCGCCTCGATAGAGCCGGGCCAGCTCCTCGTCGGCCGGCTCCCCGAGCCAGCGCACGCCGTCGAGCCGGACGTCGCCCCAGCCGCACGCCCCGACCACGCGCAGTTCCGCACCGGCGCGGCGCGCAGCCTCGGCGAGCCGGGCGAGGTTCTTGCGCGGCTCGAGCGTTCCGACGGCGAGGACGTAGTCACCCCCGACAGCCGGACCGTCGGGCCGGAAGACGTCGTCGACGCCGTTCGGCACCACGCGGATCTTCGCCCCGGGGACGCGAACGAGCTCCGTCAGTTCGGTGCGCGTGAATTCGGAGACGGCGATCACGCGGCTTGCGGCGCGGAGCACCTGGGGCACGAAGCGTGGCACGAACGTCCTCGTCCAGCGTGGAAACGCCCGCGGATAGCGAAAGACGGCGAGGTCGTGCACGGTCACGACGAGCGGCGGCTGCGATCGCAGCGGGCCGTAGTAGGTGGGGCAGTGGAGCACGTCGACGCCCTTCGCGCGGCCGAGAACGAACGGGTACCAGACGAGCTCGCGGGCGAGCACCGAGGCTCGGCCCCGGCCCGCGAACGCCAGAGGCTCGACGTCGACGTGGAGCCGCGCGAGCAGGTTGTGCAGATAGCGGGCCGTGCCGGCACGGGTCAGCCGGAGCGGCGTCGTGTCGATCCCGACCCTCACGCGGCCTCGGCGAAGGCGTCGAGATGGACGCGCCCGTTCTCGCTCCAGCTGAAACGCGCCGCGTGCGCGAGACCGTTCGCGACGAGCTCCTCCCGCCGGCGAAGCGCTTCCTCGATGCCCGCCGCGATCGCCTCGGGGCTCTCCGGGTCGACACGCACGGCTCCGCCGCCGCAGGCCTCGTCGAGGGAGGGATGGGCCGAGACGACGCAGGGCGTGCCACAGGCCATCGCCTCGAGCACCGGCATTCCGAACCCCTCGAAACGGGACGGGTAGACGAAGACCGCCGCGCCGCGGTAGAGCGGGGGCAGTTCGTCGTGCCGGGTGTACCCGAGCGGCGTCACGCCGGGCAGCCCGAGCTCCGGCTGTCTGCCCCAGCCGGTGCCGCCTGCAACCGCGAGGGCAAGCTCGTCGTCGAGCAGCCGGTACGCCTCTACGAGTGTCTGGAGGTTCTTGCGCGGCTCGAGGGTCGCGACGCTCAAGACGAAGGGCCGCTCGAGCTGGGTGCGCGTGCCGGCCGGCGTGAACTGCTCGTCCACACCGGGGTAGGCGACGCGGATCCGCTCGCGCGGCACCTTCAGCGTCTCGGCGACGTCGGCGGCGGTGTAGTCGGAGTTCGTGAAGAGGAGATCGCACGTGCTGGCGGCGTGCCGGTACTTCGCGCAGTGCATCCGCCGGGTGCGCGGGTGCACCCACTGGGGGAAGCGCAGCGGCACGAGGTCGTGCACCATCGTCGAGCGGATCCCGCCGCGCTGCGGCGGGTACATCCAGTCGCTGAAGTGGAGTACGTCGAGGCGGCCGACGAAGCGCTCCGCCGGCGGGTGGCCGAGCCGGCTCCAGGCGGTGCGCAGCGGCTGGGCGAGCGGCACGACCGGCAGCCGCCGCTCGAGCGGGATCCCCTCCAGCGCCGCCTCGATCGCGCGCCGCCCGCCCGTGCTCGCGGGCGCAAACGCGACGAGCTCGTGCGTCCCCGAGGCAGCATCGGCCATGCCGGCGAGCGAGCCGCGGATGTAGTTGCCGACGCCGGTACGAGGATGGGAGAGCGGAGTGACGTCGACGACGATCCTCACTTCGAGGCGCGGAAGGCGATTCGGTCGAACCGCGCCCCGAGGACGCGCGGGTCCTGGGGCCCCGGAATCCGCGCAGGCGTCACGGTGAAGAGCGCGCGGCACACGCCGCGCTCGGCACGCAGCGGGACGGAGACGGCGACGTCCACGCCGCCCTGCCGCAGCCGGACGAGGCGCCGTCCCGTCGTGCCGCTGATCTGGACCGTCTGCCCGTGCGGGAACGTGCTCGTGTCGGTGCGGAGCTCGACCTCGAGCGTCCCGCCCGTGCAGCTCGTGCGGGCGAAGGTCAGCGTGCGGCCGGACCAGCCGTCGGGATACCTGCCGAGGATTCGCTGCCCGATCCGGACCGGTCGACTCGCCCGCACCAGCACGAGCGCAGGGCCGTTGCCGCCGGCGAGGCGCGAGTCCCTGGCGACGACGCGGCCGATGAGGGCCGCCGAGGAGTCGGTCAGGATGTAGTCGGCGTCCAGCGGCCGTCCGTCCGAGGAGAGGGCTCCCGTCGCCTCGTCCAGAGTGACGCGCTGCTCGGGCATCGCACCCGGGAGCGCCTCGCCGAGGTGGTAGACCCGGCGCACGCTCCTGTTCCAGAACTCGTTCTCCTGGGTCGCGAACGGGTCGCGCGTGTCCGTTGTCAGCACGGCGACGTTCGCGTGGCGGCCGACCGCGGCATCGATCCAATCCCGGTTGACGCCGGTGCCGATTCCCTGGTAGAGCGCGCCAACCGAGGCGCCGCGGAAGCTGAAGTCCCAGAGCTCGAGCGGCAGCCAGGTTGCGAGGAACCCGGCGGCGACGAGCACCGCGAGCCAGGGCGCGTGTCGGCGAGGCAGGTAGAGGAAGGCGCCCGCCAGGCCGATCGCCGTCAGGACCGCGACGAGCTGCGTCGAGGAGCTGCCGACGAGCGCGCCCTGGAGGTACCACCAGGGGCGCAGGCCAAGGGTGTCGGATGCGGAGTTGACCCCGTTCAACAGGAGCGCGAACGGAATCACACCGGGCAGCGCGGCCGCGATCAGCGCCGCTGCGAGGGTCACGCGGGGGGGCCTCGGCTGTCCACGCTGGATCCAGGCGAGGAGCGCGATCAGAAAGAGCGGCATCACGTAGAAGAGGTTCCGCTCCTCGACGCGCTGCGAGTAGTGCGAGGCGAAGACCGCGACCTCGAGGACGAGCCAGGCCGACACGGCGACAGTCGCGGCCGTGAAGACCCGGAGGGCGCGATCCATGTGCCGCGCCGTCGCGACGACCACGATCAGCGCGGCGAACGGAACCACGAAGAGCGCGAGGTCGAGCTCGGCCACGTGAAAGAGGAGCCACTTGAACGCGGGCCACGCCTGGTAGCCGGCGCTGCCGGTGACGCTGTAGTTCCCGAGTGCCGCCGACGGCGACCTGCCGCGGACCACCTCGAGTGTGATCACCGCGAGGGCACCGAGCAGGGTCAGGCCGTAGAGCGGTGCGAACGCGGCGAGGCGCCTGGGCCGTCCGCGCTCGATCCAGGCCAGCAGGACCGGCGCGCTGAGCGCTGCGGCGACGAGCGCAACCGCCTGCGCGCGCGTCAGGAAAGCGAGCGCGCAGAGCGCCAGCACGACCAGCTGCCGCCCCGCGGTCGGCCGGTCGAGCATCGCCACGAGCGCGAGCACCGTGCAGAGGAAGATCGGATAGAACGCGTTCTCCGTCATCAGCGCCCCCGCGTAGGCGAGCGACGGCAGCGCAACCGCGAGTCCGGCAGCCGCCAGCGCAGCAGGCGGGCGCACGACGCGGCGGGCGAGGAAGTAGGCCGGAATCGCGGCCAGCGAGATCAGCGGGGCGTTGATCGCCTTGGCGGCGGTGTAGACGTCCGGCATGGCGCCGAAGAGCTTGTAGGCGACCGCGAGGATCGCGGGATAGACGAATCCGTAGTTCGCGTGCTCGCCGCGGATCAGGAAGTGGCCGGTGGCGGCGAAGCTCCGCGCCATGTCGGAGTAGACGAGCTCGTCGACCATGATCCACGGCGAGACGACGCGCCGCGCGAGCAGGAACTGCGCCGCCACGGAGACGAGGACGATGGCCGCGAGCCAGACACCCGCCGGGATCCGGCCGAGCCAGGACCGGCCGCCGGACGGCGGGAGGTCGAAGCCGGGGACATGACCGTTCGTCGCGAAGCCGAGCTCCGCCAGGTGCGGAGCGAGAAGCTCCGGATCGACGCCCGACTCGGCCGCCGCGGCCGCGACCTCACCCAGGATCTTCGACTCGACGAGCGGGGCTCCAGCCGACTCCTCCAGCGCGGCCGCGTACCGTGCGGCAACCGCGGCGAGGTCGTGTTCGCGCTCGGCGTACGCCCGCGCCGCGGCCGCCAGCTCCGGGGCGCCGCCGGCCAGCCGCTCGAGCGCCTCGCCCATCGCTGCGACCTCGCCGTCCCCGCCGGCTGGCAGCTTGAGCGCGACCTCGTCGGGCAGCTCGGCGAACCAGCCGACGTCGCTGACGACGAGCGGCTTGCCGAGCGAGAGCGCCCGGATCACGGTGCCCGAGGTCTCGCCCATCGTCGGCGACCGGGGGGCGACGACCGCGTCGCAGGCTGCCATCAGCGCCCAGAGTTGCGCCTCCTCGACGTAGTCCTGCCGGATCACCCCCTCGCGGTCGAGACCGAGCCGCTCGATCCGGCCGTCGAGGTCGAACCCCGGCGAGGAGGGCCCGACAAGCAGCAGTCGCGCCTCCGGCCGGCGCTGCCGGACCTGCGCGAAGGCCTCGAGCAGCTGCGGGATCCGCTTGCTCTCGTTCAGATGCCCGAAGCACCCGAAGAGCGGACGGCCCTCGAGCCGCGCAGGCTCGACCGCGGGCGGCGGCCAGGCCGGGTGCGGAATCACCCAGAGCGGCCCCTCGTAGCCGGCGGCCCGCGCCCTCCGCTCGACGTAGCGGGAGTGCACGATCAGCCCGGTCGCCCGGTCGAGCACGACACCGGCCAGCGGGAACTCCTCGGGACGCACCTCCCAGAGCGGCGGAACGCGGCCCTCGAGCACGCCGTAGCCGAGCAGCCGTCCGGGCACGCCCGCCTCCCGCTCCATCGCGGCGAGGTACGCGTGCCCGTCCTTGCGCCCGATCGTGAGCCCGGCAACGAGATGGTGGAGGACGAAGTCGTGCAGCACGACCACCCCGGGCCGCCGGCGCAGTGCGTCGACGATCCAGCCGTGCGCGTCGGGGTTGTTGCCGATGTGGTAGACGGCGACGTCGGCGTCGGCCAGCGGCCGGGTCCGGCCCGGGCGAACCGCCTCCACCTCGACGAGCCGCTCGAGCGCCGGCAGGAGCAGTGCGCTGTAGTCGGCGATGCCGCTCGTGTCCGGAGGCAGAGGAGAGAAGTAGGCGACCTTCACGGCCTGGCGGCCCTTCGCCACGGTGCCGCCGCGAAGCGGCGCGGCAGGCCGAGGCGCCGGCCCCGGCTCGAAAGCACGGACGCGTTCACGCGAGCAGGCGGTCGATGCAGGAGTCCCAGGTGACGCGCTGGGCGATCTGACGGCCGGCGCGTCCGTAGCTGCGCGCCTCGTCACCGTGCGCGCGCAGCCAGGCGCACGCGCGGGCGACCTCGTCGGCCCGCGGCTCGACGACGAGACCGGTTTCGCGGTCGCGGACGACGTCGAGCGGCCCACCGGCGTCGGTCGTCGTCAGCACGGGCTTCTGGGACAGGAACGCCTCGAACGGCACCATCCCGAAGTCCTCGTCGACCGGCGCGTAGTAGACACCCAGGCAGCGCGCGTAGAGGCCGGCGAGGGCATCGTCGGAGATGCGCCCTGCGAACTGGGCCCGGCCGTCGAGTCCGCTGCTCCGTGCGAGCTCCTCCAGCCGCCCGCGGTCGGGCCCGTCGCCCGCGATCACGACCCGCAGCCCGGGCTCCACCACCGCGGCCTCGAGCAGCAGGTCGATCCGCTTCGCCCGGTCGAGCCGGTTGACCGAGAGGATGAAGTCGTCGTAGGACTCGCAGCGGTAGTCGAGCGGCGCGGGCGGGTGCGGCATGATCTCGGCCCCGAGCCCGGTCGAGGCCGCGAGCCGCGAGGCGACATTCCGGGAGGTCGCGAAGATCTTCCGCGCCTCGGCGAGCGCCGTCCGCTCGAACGCGAGCACCTTCCGCCGCAGCGCCCGGTCCTCCGCGCGCTCGGAGAACTGGCCGAGCTCGGTGCGATCGAGATCCCACGCCTGCCGGAACTGGTGCAGCAGCCAGACGACCTTGCGTGGATGCCGGACGGCGTACGACGGGAACTTCGTGGCAACGACGAGATCGACCGGCCGGCCGTCCGCCTCCTCCAGATCGAGCAGCCGCCAGAGGAACGCCTGCGTCAGCACGCGCTCGCCCGGATACCACTTGAACGGCACCGTCACGAGGTCGACCTCGTGCTCGCGCGCCCGCAGTTCCGACACGAGCTCGTCGGCGAAGATCTCGGCGCCGCCCCGCTCGAACGGCACCTGCGGAATGCAGACGGCGATCCGCATCAGCGTCGCTCGAGCTCGTCGACGCGACGCTGGAGGTCGTCCACGAGCCGCAGCAGCGCGTCGTTGACGATCCGCTGCTCGGCGAGCGCGGGCTCGACGTACCAGCGCATCGCCCTGCGCAGCACGCGCTTGATCTGCAAGGCGACGAAGCCCGCGGGCCCCGGGCGGCGGTCGAGCGGCTTGTCAGCGGTGACCGGCCAGAAGCGCTCGGCGAGTCCGCGAACCGACGCCGCATCCCGATTGTCGCGGTCGAGGGCGCTCCTCAGCCGCTCGTAGACCTCGTCGACGGAAACCGCCTCAAGAGCAGGGGATTGGAGCTCCGGCTCCGTCACGGCACGGAGTCTAATTGGCCGCTGTTACGAACTCGTGAGCGAGGGCGCGGTCCCCGACAGGCGCTCGAGCTCCGCGTCGACCATGATCCGCACGAGCTCGGCGAAGCGCACGGACGGCTCCCAGCCGAGCTCCCGGCGCGCCTTCGAGGCGTCGCCAACGAGATCGTGGAGCTCCGCCTCGCCGCGCTTCAGCGACTGGTCGATGCGGACGTAGCGCTCCCAGTCCAAGTCGACGTACCCGAACGCCAGCTCGACGAGGTCCCGGACGCGGTGCGTCTCACCGGTGGCGATCACGTAGTCGTCGGCGCGCGCCTGCTGCAGCATCAGCCACATCGCTCGAACGTAGTCCGCCGCGTAACCCCAGTCACGCCGGGCCTCGAGGTCGCCGAGCCACAGCTCCCCCGCCTTCCCGAGTTTGATCGAGGCGGCCGCGCTCGCGACCTTGCTCGGCAGAAAGTCGAGCGGACGCCGCGGCGACTCGTGGTTGTAGAGGATCCCGCAGGAGGCGTGCATCCCGTAGCGGCGGCGGTAGCTCCCGACGATGAAGTGGCCGTAGGCCTTCGCGACGCCGTACGGGGTCACCGGCGAGAGCGGCGTGCGCTCCGTCTGGGGCAGGGCCGCCGGCTCGCCGAAGATCTCGCTCGAAGAGGCCTGGTAGACGCGGGTGCCCTCATCGACCGCGCGGATCGCCTCGAGCAGCGAGGTGACGCCGACCGCGGCGAACTCGGCAGTGACGACGGGCTGCCGCCACGACAGCGGTACGAACGACGGCGAGGCGAGGTTGTAGACCTCGTGCGCCCGGCAGGTCTTCAACGCCTCCACGAGCGCGAGCTGGTCGAGCAGGTCGGCCTCGATCAGCTCGATCCGGTCGCGGATCGCCCGGAGGTTCTCGAAGCGCGAGGAGGCGGGGCGCCGCACGAGCCCGTAGACCTCGTACCCTTCCTCCAGAAGCAGCTCCGCCAGGTACGAGCCGTC